>NZ_JAVAJK010000039.1:0-31665 GCF_052112325.1 Pseudomonas sp. Yb2C2
GATTGGGGCTGCTTCGCAGCCCAGCGCGGGGCAAGCCCGCTCACCACAATAAGCTTGCGCAGGCTCACCCGATAACCCCTTCGAGATTGCACCTCCACGCCCCACGTGATCTGAGGACTACTCCTAACCTGTGGCTAGCGGGCTTGCCCCGCGTTGGGCTGCGAAGCAGACCCAAAACCAGGCGCTGCGGTTTACCTGACAGAACACAGGGAGCCTGATTGGGGCTGCTTCGCAGCCCAGCGCGGGGCAAGCCCGCTCACCACAGCAAGCAGGCTGGCCACAAACCCGCATCATGCCGCCTTGCGCAGGCTCACCCAATAACGGGTCCGAGATTGCATCTCCAACCCCAGGGTCGAGGCCAGCAGGCTGAGGATGCGGTCGGTGTCATCCAGGCGAAAACTGCCGGTCACCCGCAGCGTTTCCAGGCTGGGATCCCAACGCAATACGCCCGGACGATAGCGTTCCAGCTCGCGCAGAAAATCCCCCAGCAACTGGTTCTGTGCGGTCAACACGCCGTCGCGCCAGCCTAATTGCAGCACATCGAAGGGCACTGAGGCGCCAAGCCCGGCGGCTTTCAACGGCGCTTGCTGGCCCCCCTGCAATGTCGCCAGGTTTGCGCGCAAATCACGCACCTGCACCGCGCCCTTGAGCACCGACACCAGGCAGCCGGAAGGCAGTTGCCGCACGCACACCTCGGCCTGGCTGACGAGCAATTGGCCGTAGCGGGTTTGCACCGTCATCGCCGCCTTACCCGGAACGTTCAGCGCCAGCTCACCGTCGACCAGGGTGATGCGCCGTTGTGCCAGGTCCACGTCTACGGCTGTAGCGGTATTGAGTTGCAGGCTGCCCCCTTCGGCCAACGGCAGGCGTTTGCGTTCGCCGGTAGCGGTGTGCAAATCGGCACGCCAGGCTTCGATGGGCAACTGGCGGCTGATCAGCCAGGCCGCCGGCACCAGCGCCGCCACCCCCAGGGCGCGCTTGAGCACGGCACGTCGCCCCGGTTGCGGGCGGTCGAGGCTGGCCATGGCGAGCGCCTGGGGCAAATCGCTGAAACGCTGGCGCAGGGTTTGGGCTCTTTGCCAGGTCTGTTCATGCTGGGGATGGCTGTCGCGCCAGTGCTGCAAGGCGGCGTGATCGCGCTCGGTGGCCGCGCCGGATTCGAGCAGCGCCAGCCACTGGGCGGCGGCGCGCGCGACGTCGCGGCTCACAGCTCCACCAGCAGGCAATGCTCGTAGGCCTGGGCCATGTAGCGCTTCACCGTACGTTCGGACACGTCAAGGCGCTCGGCAATCTCGCGGTAACCCAGGCCTTCCAGCTGGCTCCATAGAAACGCACGGCGCACCAGCACGGGCAAGCCGTCGAGCAATTCATCCAGGGCTTGCAGGGTTTCCAGCACCAGCCAGCGCTGTTCGGGCGACGGCACACAGGTGTCGGGCAAGGTAGCCAGGGCATTCAGATACGCCTGTTCGAGGCTGCGGCGCTGATGGAAATTCACCAGCAGGCGCTTGCCCACTGTCACCAGGTACGCCCGGGGTTCCTGCATCTGCGCAATCGGCTGCGCACTGGCAAGCACCCGCAGGAACGTATCCTGGCTCAGGTCGGCCGCATCCCAGGCATTGCCCAGGCGCCGCCGCAGCCAGCTTTCCAGCCAACTGCGATGGTCACGGTACAAGCTCGATAGCGTCAGTTCAGGAGCGTGCGTGGGGACAACAGCATCATTCATGGCAACAACCTGCACGGCGCGATTGAGTCTCAAATGAGATTCATTCTATTTAATATCGTGCCGGGACACCATGATCTTTTCAACTTCGCGTTTACAGCATCGCCGCCTTCTGCCGCAGCAGGTCAATAAACAAGCCCAATTCGCGGCTCACCCCCTCGCCCTTGCGCAACAAGATGCCAAACGGCGCCAGCCGCACGTCCAGGGCCACCGGCAGCGCGACCACCAGGCCCATTTTCAGATAATCACGCAAGGCACTTTCCGACAGCACCATCACCGCGTCGGTCAGTTGGATCAACTGCTGCATGGAGTACACCGAGCTGCATTCGATGATATCCGCCGGGCTTGGCAGCGCCAGGTCTTGCAGGGCCTGGTCGAAACCGATACGCGCCGGGCTGGTTTGCGGTTGCAGGATCCACGGCCAGTCGCGCACCAGCTCTGCCAGGGATAGCAGGCCGCGTCGGACCAATGGGTGGCCGGCGTGCACCACCACCAGCAGACGCTCGTTGCCCAGGGGTTCGAAGCTGTAGTGCTCGCTGTCGGTGGCGGCGTTGCGCCGGGAGATGGCCAGGTCGATGCGCCCCTGCTCCAGCAGTTGGATCACCTGGTCGCTGGTGTCGCCCATGATGCGGATACGCAGTTGCGGGTTGAGCGCCTTGATCTGCGCAATGCAGTCCATCACCAGGTCCGGCGCGGCGCCCATGATGGTGCCGATAGACAAGTAGCCATACCCGCCCTGCTGGCGCGCCATCAGGTCTTCGGCGCAACGGTCGAGACCGCTCAGTGCCGATTCGGCAAAATTGATCAGTTGCTGGCCGAGTGCCGTAGGACGCATCCCCCGTGGCAGGCGCTCGAACAGGTCACAGCCGAACATGTCCTCGATCTCGCGCAGCATGCGCGTGGCCGCCGGTTGCGACATGTTCAGGGCCTGGGAGGCGCGGTGCAGGTTCTGGCTGGAACTCAGCGCCACCAGCATATGCAAGTGCTTGTAGCGCAGGCGGTTGAACAGGCTGGGGGAGATCGTGGAACTACGCATTTTTTTCCTTATTATCGATACCCTGAGGTTATCGGTTGTAAGCGAGATTCGATTTGTAGCGCATTGCTCGGCCGCCGTACAGTCCGGTCCATAAGAACAAAACAACGGACCTCCTCATGAAAACCCTGCCCGCGCACCTGCTCGCCAAGATTTCCTGGCGGCTGCTGCCCTTCCTGCTGTTGATGTACATCATGGCGTTTCTCGACCGCGCCAACGTCGGGTTCGCCAAGCAAGCCTTCCAGGCCGACACCGGTTTGAGCGATGCCGCCTTTGCCTTTGGCGCTGGTGTGTTTTTCGTCGGCTACGCGCTGCTGGAAGTGCCGAGCAACCTGATCCTGCACCGTGTCGGCGCCCGTCTGTGGATGTGCCGGATCATGGTCAGTTGGGGCCTGATTTCGGCGGCGATGGTGTTCGCCCATGACGAAACCAGCTTCTACGTACTGCGCTTCCTGCTGGGCGTGGCCGAAGCCGGGTTCTTCCCCGGCGTGATCCTGTACCTCACCTACTGGTTCCCCCAGGCCGTGCGCGGCAAGGCCATGGGCTTCTTTTACTTTGGCGCGCCCCTGGCCTTTATCTTCGGCAGCCCATTGTCCGGTTTGCTCTTGGAGATGGATGGCTTCGGTGGGATTCACGGCTGGCAGTGGCTGTTCGCCGTGGAAGGTTTGATGGCCAGCGCGGTAGGCATCTGGGCCTACTGGTACCTGGACAATCGCCCCGCCGACGCCAAGTGGCTGAGCGTGGACGAGCGCCAGCAAATCCAGAGCCTGCTCGACCTGGAAGACCAACACAAAACCTCCCATGGCCGCAGCCTGCTGACCGTGTTGTGCCAACCCTCGGTGCTGTACCTGTGCCTGGTGTACCTGCTGATCCAGGCCAGTGTGTATGGCGTGGTGTTTTACCTGCCCACCCAGGTGGGCGGCCTGCTCGGCACCAAGGTCGGCTTGATGGTCGGGCTGGTTTCGGCGGTTCCCTGGGTCTGCGCGCTGTTCGCTGCCTGGTGGATCCCCGGTTATTCCGACCGCACCGGCGAACGCCGCCGCACCGCCTGCCTGGCGTTATTGATGGCGGCCGCCGGCATCGCCTGCTCGGTGACCTTCGCCAACCCACTGCTGGGCATGCTCGCGCTGTGCTTTGCCGCCTCGGGTTTTATCGCGGTGCAGCCGGTGTTCTGGACCTTCCCCTCCAGCTACCTGGCCGGCAGCGCCGCCGCAGCCGGCATTGCGTTGATCAATTCCTTCGGTGCCCTCGGCGGCTTTATCGCCCCTGTGATCAAGCAGTGGGCCGAAGGCGCCTTCGATTCCCCGGCGGCCGGTTTGTACTTGCTGTCCGCCACCACGGTACTCGCTGCATTGCTGGTACTGGGCATCCATTCACCCGGCCGCACCGCGTCGAACACGCCGGCCACTGTTTAATTCCAGGAGTCATACCATGGGTCATCTCACCATCAAACACGTGCGCGCCTTTGTCCTGCGAGGCGGCGGCGCCGATTACCACGACCAGGGCGACGGCCATTGGATTGACGACCATATCTGCACGCCCATGAGCAAATACCCGGAGTATCGCCAGAGCCGCCGCAGCTTCGGCATCAACGTGCTCGGCACCCTGGTGGTGGAAATCGAAGCCAGCGACGGCACCGTCGGTTTTGCGGTGACTACCGGCGGCGAACCGGCGGCGTATATCGTCGAAAAACACCTGGCACGCTTTATCGAAGGCGCACGTGTCACGGACCTCGAGAAGATCTGGGACCAGATGTACCAGTCAACCCTCTACTACGGTCGCAAGGGTTTGGTGATCAACACCATTTCCGGGGTTGACCTCGCGCTGTGGGACCTGCTCGGCAAGATCCGCCAGGAGCCGGTGCACCAGTTGCTCGGCGGCGCGGTGCGTGACGAGTTGCAGTTCTACGCCACCGGCGCGCGCCCGGACCTGGCGCAGAAGATGGGTTTTATCGGCGGCAAGATGCCCCTGCACCACGGGCCCAGCGAAGGCGAAGAAGGCCTGCGCAAAAACCTCGAAGCCCTGGCGACCATGCGCGAACGGGTCGGCCCGGAGTTCTGGTTGATGCTCGATTGCTGGATGAGCCTGGATGTGAACTACGCCACCAAACTGGCGATAGGCGCCCATGAACACGGGCTCAAGTGGATCGAGGAAGCGCTGTCTCCCGACGACTACTGGGGCTACGCCGCCCTGCGCAACAACGTGCCAAAAGGCATGTTGGTGACCACCGGCGAACATGAAGCCACGCGCTGGGGCTTCCGCATGCTCCTGGAAATGGGCTGCTGCGACATTATCCAGCCGGATGTCGGTTGGTGCGGCGGCCTCACCGAGCTGGTGAAAATCTCCGCCCTGGCCGATGCCCACAACGCAATGGTCGTGCCCCACGGCTCGTCGGTGTACAGCTACCACTTTGTTGCCACCCGCCATAACAGCCCGTTCGCCGAATTTCTGATGATGGCACCCAAGGCCGATGAAGTGGTGCCGATGTTCCACCCGCAACTGCTCGGCGAGCCGGTCCCGGTGAATGGCCGCATGCGCTTGTCGGTGCTCGACAAGCCCGGTTTCGGCGTAGACCTGAACCCGGATTGCCAGTTGCACCGTCCGTACAATCGCTGAGGAAAACGCCATGAATATGCCCCGTAATGGTTTCAAGGCCGCCCTGGCCAAGGACGCCACCCAATATGGCATCTGGGCCGGTTTTGCCACCGGCTACGCCGCCGAGATCGTCGCCGGCCTCGGCTACGACTGGATGCTGATCGACGGCGAACACGCGCCCAATACCGTGCCCAGCGTGCTCAACCAATTGCAGACCGTGGCCCCGTACGCCACCGCACCGGTGGTGCGTGCGGTCAACAGTGACGCCAGCCTGATCAAGCAACTGCTCGACGTCGGCGCCCAGACCCTGATGATCCCCATGGTGGAAACCGCCGAACAGGCCCAGGCCCTGGTGCGTGCCATGCGCTATCCGCCCCATGGCATTCGCGGCGTCGGTGGGGGCCTGACCCGCGCCACCCGTTGGGATGGCGTGGCCAACTACCTCAATACCGCCCATGAAGAGCTGTGCCTGATCGTGCAAGTGGAGTCGCGCCTGGGCGTGGAAAACGTCGCGGCGATTGCTGCCGTGGAAGGCGTGGATGCGGTGTTTATCGGCCCCGCCGACCTGTCCATCGGACTCGGCCACGCCGGCAACCCCGGCCACCCCGAAGTGCAGGAGCGCATCAAGCATGCGGTGGAGGCCACCCTCGCCGCCGGCAAGGCCAGCGGCATCCTGGCGCCCAACGAAGACGACGCACGCCGCTACCAGGCCTGGGGTTGCCGCTTTATCGCGGTGGCCATCGACATCAGCCTGCTGCGCCAGAGCGCCCTGGCCACCCTGGCCCGCTACCGCCCTGCGGCTGAAACGAACGCGCCATCGCGCACTTACTGAGGAGCTGCCCATGTCATCCGTTCCCGTGTACCAGAACTTTATCAACGGCCGCTTTACCCCAAGCCAGGCGCACATCGATGTGCTCAACCCGGCGACCGGGGTCTTGTTGTCCAAGGTCCCGGCGTCCACCGCCGACGACGTCGACCAGGCCCTCGCCGCGGCCCGCAGTGCGCAAAAAGACTGGGCGCGCAAACCCGCGATCGAACGCGCCGGGCACCTGCGCCGCATCGCCGCCAAGCTGCGGGAAAACGTCGCCCACCTGGCCCGCACCATTACCCTGGAGCAAGGCAAGGTCAGCGGCCTGGCCGAGGTCGAAGTGAACTTCACCGCCGACTACCTCGACTACATGGCCGAATGGGCGCGGCGCATCGAAGGCGAGATCATCACCAGCGACCGCCCCAACGAAAACATCTTCCTGTTCCGCAAACCGTTGGGCGTGGTGGCCGGGATCCTGCCGTGGAACTTCCCGTTCTTCCTGATCGCCCGCAAGCTGGCCCCGGCGCTGCTCACCGGCAACACCATCGTGATCAAGCCCAGCGAAGAAACCCCGAACAACTGCTTTGAATTCGCCAAACTGGTGGCCCAGACCGACTTGCCCGCCGGCGTGTTCAATGTGGTGTGCGGCGATGGCCAGGTCGGCGGTGCTCTGACTGCCCACAAGGGCGTGGACATGATCAGCTTCACCGGCAGCGTCGCCACCGGTTCACGCATCATGGCCGCCGCCGCGCCGAACATCACCAAGCTCAACCTGGAGCTGGGCGGCAAGGCGCCGGCCATCGTGCTGGCAGATGCCGACCTGGACCTGGCGGTCAAAGCCATCCGTGATTCGCGCATCATCAACACCGGCCAGGTGTGCAACTGCGCCGAGCGCGTGTACGTGGAGCGCAAGGTTGCCGACCCATTCATCGAGCGTATCAGCGCGGCCATGTCCGCGACCCGCTACGGCGATCCGCTGGCCATGGCCGATGCGGAAATGGGTCCGTTGATCAATCGCCAGGGCCTGGACAGCGTCAACCGCAAAGTGCGCACCGCCCTGAGCCAGGGCGCCACGTTGGTCAGCGGCGGGCAGATCGCCGACCTGGGTGCCGGCTTTCACTTCCAGCCGACGGTATTGGCCGGGTGCCGGGCCGATATGGAGATCATGCGCGAAGAGATCTTCGGCCCGGTGCTGCCGATCCAGATTGTCGACGACCTCGACGAAGCCATCGCCCTGGCCAATGACTGCGACTACGGCCTGACCTCGTCGATCTACACCCGCGACCTCGGCAAGGCCATGCACGCGGTGCGCGAGATCGACTTCGGCGAAACCTACGTCAACCGCGAAAACTTCGAAGCCATGCAAGGCTTCCATGCCGGCGTGCGCAAATCCGGGATCGGCGGCGCCGACGGTAAGCACGGCCTCTACGAGTACACCCATACCCATGCGGTGTACCTGCAGAGCTGAGGTGGTGAAACGGGTCGGCGCGCGGTAGCGTGCGGGCCTTTCCTGACAAAATCCCACAAGGATTGCGCGATGCCCCTGACGCCTTATAGCGGCCCCATCATCGACAGCCACCTGCACCTGTTCGACCCACGTCGCCCTCAGGGCATCCCGTGGCCCGAGCCGGGCAATCGGCTGTACGCCGCCCATTTACCTGCCGACTACTGGGCCCTGGCCGGCCCACACAATGTGATCGGCGCAATTGCCGTGGAAGCCAGCCCGTGGCGCGACGACAACCGCTGGCTGCTGCACACCCTACGCCGCGAGCCGCGCATGCTCGGTTTTGTCGGCAACCTGGACCCGCTGCACGCCGACTTCGCCACCGACCTCGAGGCCGTGGCGGATGAGCCGCTGTTCCTCGGCCTGCGCTACGGCAACCTGTGGGACCGCGACCTGCTGCACGACCAGACCCGCCCGGGGTTTATCGACGGCCTGCGCCAACTCGCCGCCACCGGCCGCAGCCTGGACAGCGCCAACCCGAACCCGCGCCTGCTCAAGGGCCTGCTGCAGCTGAGCGAGGCATTGCCGCAGCTGCGCATCATCGTCGACCACCTGCCCAACGCCCAGGTACCCCTGGGTGAGGAGGCGGCGTACCACGCCGACCTGCTGCGCTTGGCCGAGCGCCCGAATGTGTTCGCCAAGCTGGCGGAAATTCCCCAGGTCGGGGCGCTGGGCTTGATCACCGACACTGCGTTCTACCACGACCGCCTGGCCGTGCTGTGGGAGGCCTTTGGCGAAGAGCGCTGCTTCTTCGGCAGCGACTGGCCCAACAGCGATCACCTGGCGGATTTCGCCACCACCCTGGGGCTCGTCAAATGCTGCATGGCCGACAAACCTGAAACCGTGCAGGCCAAGTTTTTCCTGCATAACGCCGTGCGTATCTACTCGCCTACGCCCCCCCATGGAGCGCTGTGATGCAGACCCGCGCTTTTCGCATGCACCTCAATCCGGGCCAGGCCGATGAATATCGCCGGCGTCACGACGAGATCTGGCCGGAACTGGCCCAAGCCCTGCTCGACGCGGGCGTGGTGGATTACCGGATTTTCCTCGATGAGCCGGCCAATGCGCTGTTCGCCGTGCTCACCCACGAAGACGCCCACGGCCTGGATGAACTGCCCCGCACCGCACTGATGCAACGCTGGTGGCGCCATATGCAGGACATCATGCCCAGCCATGGAGACGGCTCGCCGGTCAGTGTCGACCTGCTGCCGATGTTCCAGCTGAGCCGCCCTTGAATTAACCGACCCACAACAACAATAAAAAGGATTCGACCACGTGGAAATCATTCTCCTCGGTGTGATTCTGCACTTTATCGGCGGCTTCGCTTCCGGCAGTTTCTACATCCCCTACAAGAAGGTGCGCGGCTGGGCCTGGGAAAGCTACTGGATCACCGGCGGCCTGGTGTCCTGGCTGATCGTGCCGCTGATCGCCGCCCAACTGACGGTGCCAGGCTGGGTGGAAATCCTGCGCAATGCCGACACCGGCACCCTGCTCTGGACCTACCTGTTCGGTGTGTTGTGGGGCATCGGCGGCCTGACCTTCGGCCTGACCATGCGTTACCTGGGCCTGTCCTTGGGCATGTCGCTGATCATGGGCCTCACCTCGGCCCTCGGCGCCTTGATGCCGGCGCTGTACCGCGACCTGTTCACCCAGGACACCGAAGGTACCCTGACCTCGATGCTGGCCTCACAAGGCGGGCATTGGGTGCTCTGGGGCGTGGCGGTATCGCTGATCGGCATCGCGGTGTGCGGCAAGGCCGGGCTGATCAAGGAACGGGAAGTGTCCGCAGCGGTGAAGTTCGCCAGCGTCAGCGAATTCGCCCTGGGCAAGGGCATGCTGGTGGCGGTGATTTCCGGCGTGCTGAGTGCCTGTTTCAGCTACGGCATTTCCGCCGGTCGCCCACTGGCGGCGGCAGCGGTGGAACATGGCGCCAACAGCCTGTTCCAGAACAACGTGACCTTCATGGTGATCATGTGGGGCGGCCTGACCACCAACGGCATCTGGTGCCTGTGGCTGAACTGGCGCAACCGCACCTTCCATAACTACACCGACCGCAGCACCCCGCTGCTGGGCAACTACCTGTTGGTGGCCATTGCCGGCACGCTGTGGTTCCTGCAGTTCTTTTTCTACGGCATGGGCGAAAGCCGCCTGCAGAACGACGCCAGTTCCTGGGTGCTGCACATGTCATTCATCATCATCGTGTCCAACTGCTGGGGCCTGTATTTCCGCGAATGGCACGGCACCAGCGCGGCCAACAAGGGCGTGCTGGTGGCGGGCATTGCGGTGATCCTCGGCGCTATCGCCATGGTCGGCTACGGCAATTACCTCGGCTGACGCCGCTTGATTTTCTAGGAGTATTTTTATGTTGCTTGCAGACAAAACCGTGATCATCACCGGCGCCTCCCGTGGCATCGGCCGCGCCGCCGCCCGTGAGTGTGCCCGCCAGGGTGCCCGCGTGGTGATCGGCCACAGCGGCAGCGGCCAAGGCACCGAGGCTGCGCATTCATTGATCGAAGAGATCAAGGCCTTTGGCGGCCACGCCATCGAAGTGGGCGGCGATGCGGCCAACCCGGACACCGGCGACACGCTGGTGGCCGGCGCAGTGCAGGCCTTCGGCAGCGTCGACGTGTTCGTCAACAATGCCGGCATCTGCCCCTTCCACTCGTTCCTCGACATGCCCCGCGAGGTCTACCTGAAAACCGTCAACACCAACCTCAACGGCGCCTACTTCGCCGTGCAGGCGGCGGCCAACCAGATGAAAAACCAGGGCCGTGGCGGCGCGATCATCGCCGTCAGTTCCATCAGTGCGCTGGTGGGCGGCGGCATGCAAACCCACTACACGCCGACCAAGGCCGGCCTGCATTCGTTGATGCAATCCTGCGCGATTGCCTTGGGCCCGTATGGGATCCGCTGCAACTCGGTGCTGCCGGGCACCATCGCCACCGACATCAACAAGGAAGACCTGGCCGACGAAGAAAAACTCGCCTACATGACCTCGCGCACGCCCCTGGGCCGCCTGGGCGAGCCGGACGATGTGGCCGGGCCGATCGTGTTCCTCGCCTCGGACATGGCGCGCTATGTGACCGGTGCGTCGTTGCTCGTCGATGGCGGCCTCTACGTAAACCTGCAGTAACCCCGCGCCCTAACAAACACCACACTTCCACTGTGGGAGGGGGCTTACCCCGATAGCGCAGTGTCAGTCGGTACATTAGTGACTGATACACCGCCATCGGGGCAAGCCCTCTCCCACAAGGGATCTCTGTGTGCCTGAAGTTTGTGTTGTACCTAATAAAAACAACAATTCCAGGAGTACTTCCATGCGCACCACCCTCCCCCTGGCCCTGCTCTGCAGCGCCATGTCCACCTGTGCCTTCAGTGCGGGCCTGCTCGACCCCAACTCCCCGGCCATGCTCGGCGATTGGAACGGCCTGCGCCCGCAACTGGCCGAACAAGGCTACGACTTCACCCTCAAGTATGTCGGCGAAGTCGGTGCCAACCTCAGCGGCGGCTACAACTCGCACACCACCGCGCGCTGGAGCGACCAGTTGATCCTGGGCGTCAACATGGACCTGCAAAAACTCCTCGGTTGGCAGGATGCGACCTTTCGCATCGGCATCGGTGAGCGCCATGGCAAGGACATCACCAACGACCGCGTGCACCAGCCCAACGCCACCGGCCTGACCTCCACCATGGAAGTCTTCGGCGGCGGCAATGCCTGGCGGCTCTCGCAGTTCTGGTACGAGCAGAAGTTCTTCGAGCGCAAGTTTGCCCTGAAACTGGGGCGCTTCGGCCATGGCGAAGACTTCGACCAGTTCCCCTGCGAGTTCCAGAACGTCACCCTGTGCGGTTCCCAGGAGGGCAACTGGAACGGCGTGTGGAACAGCTTTCCGATCAGCCAGTGGGCGGTGCGGGCCAAGTACCAGTTCACCGATGAGTTCGCCATGCAGGTCGGCGCCTACGACAAGAACCCCGGCAACGCCGAAGCCAGCAATGGTTTCAAGCCGTTTATCAGCGGTTCCCAGGGCACCAGCTTCCCCATCGAGGCCATCTGGAAAGGCCAGCTCGCCGGGCTGAATTCCGAGTACCACGCCGGTTACTACTACGCCAACGCCGACACCAAGGACATGCTCAAGGACGCCGACGGCAACTACGCCGCCAGCTCACGAAAGCCCTACCGGATGTATTCCAGCAACAGCGGCTGGTGGCTGTCGGGCCAGCAGCAATTAACCACGGTCGACGGCAACGCCAGGCGCGGGCTCAACGTGTTCGCGAACCTGACGGTGAATGACCCGGACAAAAGCGTGATCAAGCACCTGATCCAGGTCGGCCTGATCTACCGTGGCCCCTTCGATTCACGCCCGGACGACACCTTCGGCCTCGGCGCATCGAAGTTGCAGGTCAGCGACCGCTATACCCGCAATACGCAGATGCTCAACGGCGCCAATGGCGTGACCGACATCGATGACCCGCTGTACGTGCCCGAGCAGCGCCGCGAGTACAGCTACGAGATCAACTATGGCGTGCAGGCGACGAAATGGCTGATGGTGCGGCCTAACCTGCAATACGTGAAATACCCCGGCGGGCTTACGCAAACCACGGGCGCAGTGGTCGGCGGCGTGCAATTTATCGCCGACTTCTAGCCGTTCTCTGCATCAAACACCTGTCCGCGTCCCACGACGCTGGCAGGTGCCAGAACCGCCCCCGGCGCCAATACCGCATTAGCGCCAACCCGGCATTGATCCCCCAGCAACGCGCCAAACTTGTCGCAACCGCAGCGCTGCAATACCCCGTCGACCCGCACCAGCACTTCCTTGTCGTCCCGCTCGTTGCGGTAGTTGGCGACGATACTTCCCGCCTCGAGGTTGACCCCATGGCCCAGCACTGAATCACCGACAAAGTTGAAGTGGGCCAGCTTGCTGCCACTGAACATGAAGGTGGTTTTCAGTTCGGCGCCGGGGCCGATGATGCAGTGCTCATCCACCCAGCAACCACCGCGCAGCAGCGAGCCGCTGGCGATAAAGCAATGGGCGCCGATGATCAGGGGCGGCTTGAGCAAGGCACCGGGTTCGACGATGGCGGTACGGTGGATGGCGACTTCGTCCTTCACGCTGTACTCGTCGACCGGCAGTTCGGCGAGCATCTGGCGAACAACGGCCGGCGCCTGGGCGACCAGGGCCCAGGGCGCCAGGCCGGCCCACGGGGCCAGGGGGGATTGAGCAAGGTTGGCGATGTAGTCGGTGAGTCGAATCAAGGTCGAGCCCTCACGTGGTCAGAGACAGTCAAGAAAACCCACATTGGCGATCATTCGACCTCGAGTACAGGACTTCCAGGCCCTCGCCTCTCACAGACCGCGCTTGCGCAGCCACTGCAAAAAGCCCTTCTTCACCGGCACCACCGGCGCGTCCTGGGTCAGGACCTGGGCGGCATGCAGGCGGAATTCCAAGAGTGCCTTCATCGCCTCGCTAATGTCGCGGCGCGCGTCCAGGCACGGTTTCAGGTATTCGTTCTCGATGCGGTACAGCGTGCAGAACGTCTTGGCGGAAAAGTCCGCCAGCACGGCCTGGTCGGACAGGATCCCGGCCTCGCCAATCACTTCTCCCGGCCCCATGCGCCCGGCTTCGAATACATGGCCGCCCTTGGTCAACATCACCGAGACCACGCCGGACTCGACGATAAACAAATGATCACTGACCTCCCCCGCCGGCAGGATCATCTCGCCGGCGCGGTAGGTGTGCAGGGTCATGTTCTGGCTGAAGGTGTCTTTCTCTTCCTGGCGCAGGGTGGAGAAAATCGATGAACGCTCCAGCAACGCCCGCGCGGCGGACATGGCCGGCGGCGCGCTGCTTTCGGTGGCGGACAGCACAGCCACGCCCGCCGCTTGCAGGTGCCGGAACGCCAGGTCATAGAGCTGGTTGCGCACCTCGCGCTTGAGGGCCATGGCTGGCACGAAGCCGCTGATTTCATACTCCACGCCGCCACTGGCAGAGGTCTTGAACGCCACGCTCGGCGCAGGCTTGGCCAACAGTGGCCGACACCCCTGCATCGCACGCTCCAGCGCCTCGATCACGGTTTGCGGGCGCGCATGGGGGCTGACCTGCAGGCTGACCGCCAGGCCGAACATATCCGCCGGGCGCGAAAAGTTGATGATCTTGGCCTTGGCCGCCAGGGAGTTGGGAATCACCGCCAGGCTGCCCTGGGAGGTTTGCAGGCGCGTGGCGCGCCAGTCGATGTCGGTGACCCGCCCTTCGGTACCGTCGATGGAGATCCAGTCGTCGATCTGATAAGGCTTGGTGGTGTTGAGCACGATCCCGGAAAACACATCGCTCAGGGTACTTTGCAACGCCAGGCCGACGATGATCGCCACCGCACCGGAGGTGGCCAGCACTCCCTTGACCGGCAGGTCGAGCACGTAGGCCATGGCGGCGATGATCGCGATGAGGAAAATCACCGCGCCCATCAGGTCCTGCAACAATCGCCCGGTGTGACCCACCCGCTGCATCATCACCGCGCCCAGCAACACCGTCAGCGTGCGCGCCGCAAACAGCCACCAGCCGATCTGCAAGGCCGTGGCGGCCAGGTGCAAGGCGGTACTGTCGGCATAGGGCGCAAGTTGCATGGGGTTCATGCCGTCGTTGAACAGCACGGCACTGAACACGGCAAAAATCGCCAACCGCGCAGCCAGCTTCCAATTGGCCAGGTCGGCAGAGATCAGGCGCCACACGGCGATGTCGATAAAGATCAGCGCCACGGCGCACAACATCGGGTGATCAGCGATAAATGAGGGCATCCAGGCGACTCCAGGGCGAATGACGGGAAGATCGCATGAAATAGAGGTTGCGGGTATAGCGCAGAAAAAATATTCGGGCAATGGCACAGTGATTCGAAAACCACACAGACAGGAGAGCTTTAACTGAGGGGTATAAGCATATACAACTTCCTTCAGATAATTCTGAAGAAGCGTCTAAACACATTACAAGCATCACGAACAATTCAAACCACTCAATCTAAACACGCTCATGACCCAACACCACAAGAAATGTACTACATGTCTTTGGGACGTGATTGCTTTGAAAATAACCAAATTTAGTACGAGGCTGCAAGCGAAAGCCAACAGGAAATTAATTATGACCATCGCAAAAGACATTTCAATTATTGGGGCGGGCCATATGGGGTATGCAATCGCTACTGGTTTAATACAATCATCTCCAAACATATCGATAGCAGCTATTGACCTTGATCATGCCCACGACAAAGAAATGGAAGATGCGGGCATCCATGTAATAAACAGCTTACCAGAGCATTCAGCTTCGAAAATCATGATTCTGGCCATCCCACCCCAAGCATTTATAAAATTCGCAAAAATCAATTCGCAGATTAAGCATCATGCCGGAATAACAGTTTCAGTCATGGCAGGAATCAATCTATCTGATCTCGTAGGCCATCTAAAAACCTCCCAAGTCTGCCGAGCCATTCCAAATCTTCCTTGCGCCGTCAACGAAGGCATGAGTGTATTAATGTACGCACCTCGAACCACGCAGAAAAACAAGCGAGTCGTTAACGAACTATTCTCGAAACTCGGTAGTTTTCTCATCGTGGAAGAGGAAAAGCTCATAGACGATGCAACAGCGTTGGTAGGCGGAGGTCCCGCCTACGTTGCTTACTTTGCACAAGCTCTTATTGAGTACGCTTTGATGGCAGGTTTCGACAAACCTGACGCTTATTCCATGGTTGCGCAAACTCTGCGAGGATCCTCAGCGCTTCTGGAGTCGTATAAAGAGTCGCCAGCAAAAATTTGTGAAAACGTCATGACGCCAAATGGAACAACAGAAAAAGCAATAAGCTTTTTCAAGGAGAAAAAGGTACAAGCAATCATTATGGACGGGCTGAAATACGCCTGTGCACGCTCAAGAGAACTTGGACGGAGACCTTAGGTATGCTGGGATTAATTGATCATGGCTCGGCAGGTAATTTTCACGTTGAAAATAACTGTAAGAAATGTCTTGATGAGCCCTATAAAACTTATTTTGGCTTAGGGCAAAGCGTGAGCCTGACTCAGGCTCCTGACGTATTTAAAGTGAGCCGTGCAGGCATAAAACTAGGAAATCACCTAGTACAATCATTAAATCCAAAAAATCTCAATAGCAGCTTTTTGGATATTGGCACAGGAAGTGGAGTCCTTGCGCTATTGATGCGCAAGCTCGGTGGCAATGATATTACAGCTACAGATATCTGCGAAAAATCCATTGCACAGGCAAAAATCAACGAACATCTCAACTTCAAACAACCGACCATTTCCTTTTTTGTGAGTGATTTATTTGATGGTCTTTCGGAACAACGATTCCAAACTATCGTTTTTAATCCTCCTGGTTGGCGAACACCCTCTCGATCACTGATTCAGCGACTGGAAACCCTAGGTCGGACAGGCCAGTTGCCCATACGTAGTATGTTCTACGGTGATGAGGTTATAAGCCGCTTTCTTGATGAGTTACCAAAATATCTTAACCCCACAGGGGTAGCAATTGTCGGGTTAAACTCGCTGGTAGGAATACGCGACATTTTGGAAAGGTACAACCAAAAATATAGCAACACCCCTCCATTAACCTATAAGTTAATTGAGCGACATACGCTCCCACTTATTCATTATTCAACGCACTGGAAAGCACTAGAGGAACACTTAAAATTAGAGTTTAAAAAGTGGGAGGCTTTGGATTTAGCCACATACTCCACCGGTAAAAATGGCGATATTTACTGGTCATATGAAATTATCGAATTTTCTCATCACCAGAAATAACCGATCATGAACGCATATAAAACATCTAGATCAACGCACGCGCTTTCCATATTTTTATGTGGACTGGCAAACTTTCTTCTGGGGATCTCATCCCTTTACTGGAGAGGACTCAGCGATATTTCACCCACAACATTGATCGCCTATCGAATCACACTATCCGCTGCCATCCTCACTCTTTTCGTCGGTTTGTTTCGTAAAAAAAGAAACATAAAAAAACTCACTATAAAATTAGTTCTTCTACATTGCATTGCTTCGTTACTCATCGCAGTAAATTGGGGAGCTTTCATCTGGGCCTCCATTCACGGGCTTTTTTTAGAAAGTGGCCTTGGCTATCTGTTAGCTCCTTTCTTTTCTATTGCCTTAGGGATAACACTTTACCACGAATCAATCACTTTTAAAAAAGCCCTCTCCGCACTAATCGCATTCAGCCTTATAATCGCGCTAATCATATTCTCCAACAACCTAAACCATTTGACTTACATTATAATTTCCACAACATGGGGGCTTTACACCTACATCAAAAAACTCACCCCCTTAGACATGGTAAGCGGACTGCTTGTAGAAACCATATTCTTAACTGCATGCCTAACAATAGCTACTCTAGCATTCAGCCTTCCAGTTATGTATCCCAGCGAGTTTTTCACCCACTCAAACAAGCTAATCTGGCTCGCGGGCGGAGTATCCATAGTTCCTTTATTAATGCTATCTTACTCAACAGGAAAAATACCGCTATCCCTAACTGGCCTCCTACAATTCATACTGCCCGCCACGCTTATTTTAGTTTCAATACTCACACACACTCAAAAAACATCAGACGCACCACTAGAATAACCATTTATAACAATGAGCGATTTTAATCGCCCTCATAACTTACAAAACAACAAGCACCCAAAATTCTAAAAACAGGCCTCACAAATGAACAGAAGCTATGATGTTATCGTTATCGGCCTTGGAATTATGGGGGCCGCTGCTTTGTGGAGAGTCGCATCAAAATGTACCAGATCATTAGGAATCGACGCATCCGGCCCCAACCATTGCCACGGGTCCTCCCATGGAGCGTCGAGAATATTTCGCCGGGCGTACTGGGAGGGCGAAAAATATCTTCAACTACTTAATCACGCTGATTTGCTGTGGAAAGAACTGGAGCACGTGACTCAAAGACACCTGCTTTTTCGCACGGGAGGAGTTTTCATCGGAGATAAATCCAGCCGTATAGTGTCCGGAAGCATTGAAACCGCGAAAAAGGGAAAAATTGAGCATGAGGTATGGATCGCTTCAGATGCTAGAAAGCATTTGCCAGCATTCAACATACAGGATGAGATGGTAGTTGTTTACGAGCCTGGTGCATATGCAATTTCGGCCAGCGAGGCGAGACTGGCAATGCTGAACGATGCCGTTCTACATGGCGCTTTCACTGAATTCGGCAACAATGTCGTAAAACTCGAAAAAGATGGCACTGGCGTGCGTGTAACGACCAAAAGTGGATGTATTTATTTTGCTGGCTCGGTAATAGTCACAACAGGACCGTGGATCACTACCAACCTTATGCCGGAGCTCACTAGGTTCCTAGAGCCACGTCGATTACCAATTTATTGGTTCAAACCAAAAGCAGGCTGCGAAACTCCGTTTTCTCAAGAACAATTTCCCATTTTTCTTTACGAGAGGCAGGATGGCGGACTTCTCTACGGAGTTCCCTCAATAATTAGTAATGAACCCGGCGTAAAAATCGGCTTTCACAATAGGCAGCAAAGTCCCTCGCTCCCCGACTGGGAAAATGTTCCCGTACAACATAGATATATAACGGAAATCCCCCCAATCATAGAGTCCATATTCCCTAAACTTGAAGGCATCCCGACACAAGCAAAAAACTGTTTCTATACAATGAGTCGCGATGAATCTTTTTTGATAGGAAAATCTAAAACACTTGAGTCAACCTATTTCGCTTCTGCGTGCTCAGGACACGGATTTAAATTTGCGCCGGCTATTGGGGATGCCTTGGCTAATATGGCCATTGGTCAACAAGCAAGCTTTTCGCTATCAGCTTTTTCAGTCGATCGATTTAACTGAAGTCGCCTAATCTTTAAAGATTAGGGCATCCAGGCGACTCCAGGGCGAATGACGGGAAGATCGCATGAAATGCCGTTCCAGGGTATAGCGAAAAAAAGTGGGAGGAGGCTTGCCTCCGATAGCAGAGTGTCAGGTTGAACATCTGTACCTGATCCACCGCCATCGGGGGCAAGTCGAATCGTCGCACCGCCCCTCCCACATTGGCCTTGTGGCCGACCTTAATCCTGCATCCGCCCGAAACGACCCGATTGGAAATCCGCAAACGCCTGGTGAATCTCCTGCTCGGTATTCATCACAAACGGTCCATGCCCAACGATAGGCTCGTCAATCGGTTCGCCGCTGAGCAGCAGGACCTTGGCGTCGTCGTTGGCCTCCAGGATGAGTTGGCGGCCATCGCGTTCGAACAACGCCAGTTGGCCTTGGCGTGCGACGTCTTCGCCATTGACCAGCACCGTGCCGCGCAGGATCACCAGGGCAGTGTTGCGCCCGGCGTGCAGGTCGAGGGTGACGGGCTTGCCGGCGTTGAGGCGCAGGTCCCACACATCGATCGGCGTGAAGGTGCGCGCCGGTCCCTGGGTGCCGGCGAATTCACCGGCGATCAGGCGCAGGTGGCCGGCGTCGTTGGCCAGGGGCAGCACGGGGATATCGCCGTCGACGATGGTCTGGTAGCCCGCGTCGGCCATTTTGTCCTTGGCGGGCAGGTTGACCCACAGTTGCACCATCTCCAACGCACCGCCGCTGCGGGCGAAGGCGGCGGAGTGGAACTCCTCGTGGAGGATGCCCTTGGCGGCGGTCATCCATTGCACATCGCCCGGGCCGATTTTGCCGCCGGCGCCGGTGGAATCGCGGTGTTCGACTTCGCCATCGTAGACGATGGTCACGGTTTCAAAACCGCGATGGGGGTGCTGGCCGACGCCGCGACGCTGGTCTGTCGGGTTGAAATCGGCCGGCCCGGCGTGGTCCAGGAGCAGGAATGGACTGATGTGCTTGCCCATCGAGTCGTAGGAAAACAGCGTACGCACGGGAAAGCCGTCGCCGACCCAATGGGCGCGAGGGCTGGTGTAGATGCCGATGAGTTTTTTCATGGTAGTCCTCCAAAGTGCATACACCTTAAAACTCGCAGCAATTCGGCGCTAGACGGTAAAAATAACCTTGATCGTCCTACCGGCAGGACGATCTACGACTGCAGCCTCACAAAAACAGCGTTAATGATAATGACTCGTAGTAATATCCGCCCTCTCCCGCTCAACCCTCGAGGGCTGCAATGCCGTTTGCCCCTGCGCCTGCCGCACCGCGCGTACTGGTGGTGGATGACCACCGCAAGATTCGTGAACCCTTGGCCACGTACCTGCGACGTTACACCTTTGAGGTGCGCACCGCTGAAGACGCGGCCGGCATGTGGCAATTGCTCAAGACCCAGGCGTTCGATGTGGTGGTGCTCGACGTGCTGCTGCCGGATGGCGATGGCTTTGAGTTGTGCAACCAGTTGCATCGGCGCAGCAACACCCCGGTGATCCTGCTGACCGCCCGCGACACTGCCGCCGACCGCATACGCGGCCTGGACCTGGGTGCCGACGATTACGTCACCAAGCCGTTCGAGCCCCGGGAGCTGGTGGCGCGTATCAACAGCGTGCTGCGCCGTCAGGGCCGCGCGACCGGCCCCACCGCGCCCGGCACTGGCGCACGGGCCTATGATTTTGCCGGCTGGCAATTCAGTGTGACCAGCGCCACCTTGCGCCGCGACGGCAGCCCGGCCATCCAGCTCAGCACTGCCGAAAGCCGGCTGTTGCAAGTGTTCCTCGCCCACCCCAACACCCTGTTGCCCCGCGAACGCTTGATCGACCTCACCGCCGCCGCCGACAGCGATGTCAGCGACCGCGCCATCGACCGGCAAGTCAGCCGCCTGCGCCGCAAGCTGGCCCAGGGCGATGCCACCCCGGAACTGTTACGCACCATCTGGGGCGGCGGTTATCTATTGGCCGCCGAGGTCAGCGAATGCACGCCCTGAACCGGCTGTGGCCGCGGACCCTGGCACGGCAGTTGAGCCTGTTGTTGCTGCTGGCACTGCTGGCGTCGAACGCCATTGCGATGTTGTTCCTGCAGCGCACCGGCAGCCTGATCCACCCGCTGTCGCGCAGTTTCAGCCTGGAACGCCTGGGGATTGCCCATCACACGGCAATCGACCTGACCTCGAGTGAAACCGCGCACCTGCTGGCCGGCATGAGCACCGACGACACGCGCTTCTGGATCGGCCCCACGCCGGAGGTGGCGCCGTTTGCGCAACGCCCGGAAGAACAGCGCCTGGCCAACGAGCTGCGCCGCCAATTACAGCTGGATAACGCCGCCGCCATCGGCATGCAGTTGGAACGCATCAGCGGCGCCGACGCCCGCACCCATGTGTTCAGCCCCGCCGGCTGGGCGCCGTTGCGCCTGCGCAGCAGCGTGCCGCTGCCCAACGGTACCTACCTGAATGCCGTGCAATACCCCGCCGGCGCCTATGAATGGGGTCGCGTCCTGGCCTACAGCCTGCCGGTGACGACCCTGCCGGTGCTGCTGATCGTGATGTTTTTCATTGCCCGCGTGGTGCGCCCGATCAAGACCCTGGCCAAGGCCACCGAGCGCGTCAGCCGCGGTGAATGGATCGCCCCGCTGCCGGAAACCGGCCCACAGGAAGCCCGCGACCTCACTGCCGCCTTCAACACCATGCAGGCCAACCTCGCACGGCATGTCGAAGGCCGCACGCGGATGCTCGCAGCGGTCAGCCATGACTTGAATACGCCGATCACCGAACTGCGCCTGCAAGTGGAATTGCTGGAGCCCGGCGCAGCCCGCGATGACATGCTCGAAAGCCTCGCGGAATTGAGTGCCATGGTGCGTGAAACCCTGAATTTCGTGCGCGATGACACGGTGCAGGAACCTACCGCTACGACTTCATTGAACGACCTGCTGGATGACCTGGCCAAGCGTTACCAACGCCTTCAGCAGCCCGTCACCTGGGCCGGCGCACCGCCCTTGCTGCTGACCTGCCGCCCGCTGGCGCTCAAACGTGCACTGACCAACCTGATTGACAACGCCCTGCGCCATGCCGGCGATGCCGACCTGAGCCTGGTTCGCGAGGACAACGGCTGGCTGCGCATCGAGATTCTCGACCACGGCCAAGGTCTACCCGAGGCGTGGTTGAGCAAAGTCTTCGAGCCCTTCGTACAACGGGGTGTCAGTGACGGCGGCGTGGGGCTGGGCCTGGCGATTGCACGGTCGTGCATCCAGGCCCATGGCGGTGAACTGGTCTTGGAGAATCGCCCACCGGCCGGCCTGTGCGCGGTGGTGCGATTGCCCACCGCGCTCTAGAAGTTGAGCGTGGCGCCCATCCACAGGGTGCGGCCGTAGTTCACCGTGCCATAGGTTTCATCGTCCAGGCGCTTGTCGGTGAGGTTGTTCAGGGAGGCGTTGAGGGTCAACGAATCGCTCACGTCATAGGAGCCGCCCAGGTCGGCGGTGGTGTAGCCCGGCGCCGGTTCGTCGGTGGTGATGGTGTTGCCGGTTTCCTCGCCGTAGTAGCTCAGCGAAGCCCAGGCCTGGGTGCGATCGTTAATGGTCCACTCGGTACGCACATTGGCTTTTTGCTCAGGGGTGAGGGCCAGGGGCGCGCCTTTGTTGGCGCCGCTTTTCTGCTCGGAGTCAGTGTAGGTGTAGTTGGCTTTGAGCAGCACGCTGGGGTTGATGTCCCATTGGCCGTTGAGCTCAACGCCCTGGATGATCGCCTTGTCGACGTTGACCCGCTCCATGATGGTGTAGCCGTTCCAGCGCCGGTCGGTGGTGACGGTGGAAAGCTTGTCCTGGAAGTCGTTGTAGAACAGCGTCACGCCGCCGGACAGGTTGTCGCGGTTGCTCCACAGCGCCGAGACTTCATAGTTGGTGCTGGTCTCGGGCTTGAGGTCCGGGTTGCCGAACATCACGAAGCGGTTGCGGCGCAGGTAGGCGTAATCCTCGACGACCGCACGCAGCTCGGGGGCCTTAAAGCCACGTGCAACACCGCCCTTGAACGTCCACTGCTCGGTGGCGCGCCACACCCCGTAGACCCGCGGGCTGAGGTGGGCGCCGTACTCTTCGTGCTCATCCAGGCGCAGGCCGGTGGTCAGGGCGAAGCTGTCGGTCATCGACCACTCGTTTTCCGCGAACAGGGCTTTTTGCACCACCGAGAATTTATAGTCGACGCGGTCACCGAGGCCCTGGTTCCAGTCGGTGAGCTCGCTTTTATTCCATTGCACGCCCACGGTGCTGACGTTATGGGCGGTGGGCACCACCAGCTTGGCGTCAAACACGCTGTTCTTGATCTCGGGTTTGCGCCCGTAGATGTCAGTCTGCGCCGGTGTCGCCTTGCCTTCACGGCTGGAGGTTTCCTGGGACAAGGCAATGTCCGAGGTGGCCCAGCCCCAGCGGCCCTGGTGGGACAGCGACCAGTGATCGCGGTTGTTTTCCTGTTCGCGGGTGGCCCAGTTGGCGCTCATGCCGTCGCCATTCTTCAAGCGCGTGGCGCCGGCTTCCAGCAGGATGTCGTGGTCGATAGTGGGGGTGAAGGCCAGGCGCGCGGTGAGGTCGCGGTGGTCAGCCTTGCTGAAGCCATTGGTCTGCTCGATGTCGTCATCGGCCTGGCGATCCAGGTAGCGGCCCCACACCTGCAAACCGAGGAAATCTTCCTTGAGCGGACCACTGAGGTAGAACTGGGTCTGGCGTGCATTACCCTGGTCGCTGTGCTGACGCGCCGAGTAGTCATACCCGATGGAGCCGCCCCAGGTCGGTGAGACCTTGCGCGTAATCACGTTGATCACCCCGCCGATGGCATCCGAGCCGTACAGTGACGACATCGGCCCGCGCACCACTTCAATCCGCTCGATGGCCGCGGCGGGTGGCACAAAGCTCTGTTCGTAGCCACTGTTGCCGTTGACCCGCGATTCCCGCGCACTCTGGCGCTTGCCGTCGACCATGATCAGGGTGTAGTCGGCCGGCATGCCCCGGATGGAGATGTCGGTTTCATTCGCACCGCCGTTGACGGTCACGCCTTCCACATCTTTAACCGCGTCGCCGAGGTCGCGGTAGGACTTGCGACGCAGCGCCTCGCCATCGATCACGGTGACCGAGGCCGGTGCGTCTTCCGCACTTTGCGCAAAACCGGATGCAGTCACCACTACATCATTGAGTTCCAGTGCAACAGGCTCATCGGCGTGGGCATGAAGACTGGCGGCAACCAGCAGGGCCAGGGGCGAGAAACGAAAAGCAGGCAGCATGGGCGAAGACCTTCGGATTAGACTCAAAAGAGAATCGTAATCATCCAGCCCCGAATAACTTGGACAAAGTGTGACAGCTCAAGCCGCCGCGACCTCTGCGGTACGGCGCTCACGCAACAGATGGAAGGCCACGAAAGCCGTCACGGCAAAACACGCCTGGATCACGATCATCGGTGTTGCACTGCCGTCACGCAGATGGCTCAGTAACAGGCCGCTGCAGGTCGCGCCGAACATCTGCGCAAAGCCCATCAAGCCGGCCGCCAAACCGGCACGGTGAGCGTTGGGCATGACCCCTCCGGTCACAGACCCGGGCAATACCAGGCCGCCGCCGAGGGTCGCCAGCGCAATGGGAATATCCAGGCCCAGCACCGACAGGCCAAACAGCGCATAAATCACCAGTGCGGCAATCCCGCCCATGGCTACCAGCGTCACGCCCATCGCCACAATCCGTTGCGGCCCCAGGCGCTGGATGTTGCGTCGGGTGTAGGTGGAACCGATGATCAGCATCGACACGATCAGGCCAAAATTGATGCCGTACTCCAGGCTGCTCAAGCCCAACAGATTGATATACACCGCCGAGGAACCGGCGATCACCGCGAACATGGCGCCATAGGTACACGCCAGCGCCACGGCGAACGCGCGGTACTGGCGGCCCTTGAGCAGGTCCAGGTATTGCCCGCCGAGGGTGCGCCAGTGGCCGGCCTTGGGGTCGAGGAAGTGGTTGCTCTCGCGAAAGAACAGCAGCGCCAGCAGCAGCACCCCACTGCCAATCACCAGTGCCAGCAGGATCGGCGCACGCCAGCCCAGCAGCTTGATCAGCAGGCCGCCGACCATCGGTGCGACGACGATGGCGTACAGCATGCCGATCATGGTCAGCGCCAGCGCCGGCCCCGCCTCGGCCTTCCACACGTCACGCACCACGGTACGCGCCAGTACCAGCGCAGCGCAGGCGCCGAGGCCTTGCACGACGCGAGTGGCGATAAATTGCTGGATGTCATTGACCAGCAGCATCGACAAGGTCGCCAGCACATACAGCAACAGCCCGCCGATCAGCACCGGACGGCGGCCGATGCGGTCCGACAGCGGGCCAAACAGCAGTTGCCCCAGGCCAAAGGCGGCGACAAACGCCGACAGTGCCATCAGCGCCGAACCCGGTGGCGCCAACAGGGCGTGCTCGATCAGACCCAAGCCTGGAATGATCAATTGGGTCGAGACTTCACCCAGCGCCGTCAAGGCCACCAGTAAAAACAACAAGCTTCGCGATGGGGCCGGGGCGTTCGACATGGGGATTATCCGAGGCTGGATTTATTTATATTTCGACCATAATATGCGTAAAAAATTATGTCCATAATTTTTTGCCCAATGGTAATCCCCGGAGCCCGACATGATCCCTCTCCCCTCGCGCCTTCTCACGCCCCTGGCCCTGTTGATCATCCTCAGCGGCTGCAACAGCCAGGCCGACACCGCCGCCCAAGCGCCGCAACCGCGTCCGGTACTCGCCGCCAAGGTCGAAGCCGCCGGCACTCAGCAAAGCGCCTATACCGGCGTGGTGGCTGCGCGTACGGAAAGCGACCTGGGCTTCCGGGTCAGCGGCAAGGTCATCGAACGCAAGGTCGACCCCGGCCAGCACGTTTCCCGTGGCGACACCCTGCTGGTGCTCGACATCGGCGACTTCGAGCTGGCCCTGCGTTCGGCGAAAAACCGCGTCAACGCCGCCCAGGCACAACTGCGTCAGCGCCGTGACGATGAAAACCGCTACCAGCGCCTGGCCAGTACCGGTGCCGTGTCACGACAGATCTTCGACCAGTCGGCGACTAACTTGCGCGTGGCCGAGGCCGAGTTGGCCGCGGCGCAATCCGACGCCAGTCAGATCGAGAACCGCCGCACTTATTCGGTGCTCAAGGCCGATGGCGACGGCATCATCACCGACGTGCGGGTGGACCGCGGCCAAGTGGTCGCCGAAGGGCAAATCGTCGCGCGCCTGGCCCATGACGGTGCCCGCGAAGCCATCGTCAACCTGCCGGAAAACCAGCGCGACCAGGCCGCGCAAAAAGCCCTGGCCTTCCCCTTCGGCGCCCCGGACCAGGCGGTGACGGCGACCTTGCGCGAACTGTCGGCCAGCGCCGATCCCACCACCCGCACCTACCGCGCCCGTTATGTGCTGCACGGTAACGTCGAGCGCTTCGCCCTCGGCTCGACCATCACCGTGCGCCTGCAAGGCGACGGCCAGGCACAACAAACCCGCGTACCGATCGGCGCCTTGCACGATGCAGGGCAAGGCACCGGTGTGTGGTTGATCGGCGCGGATGACAAGGTCAGCTTCGCCGCCGTCAAGGTCGCCAGCCTCGGCCAGGAAGACGCCCTGCTCAACAGCGGCGTGAACCCCGGCCAGGTCGTCGTCGCCCTCGGTGCGCACCTGTTGCACGGCGGCGACGCGGTGCGCCTGTTGCCCGCCCAGGTGCTGGCCCTCAACCGCAAACAGGACCAATGAGCATGCGCGGCATCAACCTCTCGGAACTGGCGGTCAAGCACCGCGCAGTCACGCTGTTTTTGATCATTGCGATCCTCGCCGCCGGGATTTTCTCGTTCGGCAAACTGGGACGCGCCGAAGACCCCTCGTTTACCGTCAAGGTCATGACCATTACCGCCGCCTGGCCCGGCGCCACTGCCCAGGAGATGCAGGAGCAGGTGGCCGACCGCCTGGAGAAGCGCCTGCAGGAACTGGACTACTACGACCGCGTCGAGACCATCGCCCAGCCAGGCTTTGTGTCGATGCGCATGACCTACAAGGAGTCCACGCGCCCCAGCGAAATCCAGGAGCTGTTCTACCAGACGCGCAAAAAACTCAGCGATGAAGCCGCGAGGCTGCCCAACGGGGTGATCGGGCCGTTCTTCAACGATGAATATTCCGATGTGTACTTCGCCCTGTACGCCCTGGAGGCCGAGCACTTGCCCCATCGGCAACAGGTGCAGATGGCCGAGGCCTTGCGCCAGGGCCTGCTCAACCTGCCGGGGGTGAAGAAGGTCAATATCCTCGGCGAGCAGGCCCAGCGGATTTTTGTCGAGTTCTCCTATGAGCGCCTGGCGACCCTGGGGATCAAGCCGGAGCAGATCTTCGCTGCCCTCGCCGCGCAGAACGCCGTGGCCCCGTCAGGTTTTGTCGAAACCGCAGGCGCGCGCGCCTATATCCGTATCGACGGTGCCTTCGATAGCCTGGCGCTGATCGAAAACGTGCCCCTGGAAGTCAACGGTCGCGTGCTGCGCATTGCCGATGTAGCCAGCGTCAGCCGCGGTTATGAAGACCCGCCCAGCTACCGCATCCGCCACCAGGGCGACCCGGCGCTGATGCTCGGCGTGATCATGGAAAAACACTGGAACGGTCTGGAGCTGGACAAAAGCCTCAAGGCCGAGGAAGCCCGGATCCAGGCGGACCTGCCGTTGGGCGTGAACTTCGCCAAAGTCTCCGACCAGGCGAAAAACATCAGCCTGGCGGTGAATGAATTCATGCTCAAATTCTTCGTTGCCCTGGCGGTGGTGATGCTCATCAGCCTGCTGGCCCTGGGCTTTCGCGTCGGCCTGGTGGTGGCGGCTGCGGTGCCGCTGACCTTGTCGGTGGTGTTTGTGATCATGCTGCTCACCGGGCGTGAGTTCGACCGCATTACCCTGGGTGCACTGATCATTTCCCTGGGCCTGCTGGTGGATGACGCCATCATCGCCATTGAAATGATGGTGGTAAAACTGGAGGAAGGTTTTGACCGGATTCATGCAGCCACCTTCGCCTGGAGCTCCACGGCGGCGCCGATGCTCACCGGTACGTTGGTGACGATCATCGGCTTTCTGCCGGTGGGATTTGCACGGTCCGGTGCGGGGGAATACGCCGGCAATATCTTCTGGATCGTCGGCTTTGCGCTGATCTCGTCCTGGCTGGTGGCGGTGGTGTTCACGCCGTACCTGGGTGTGAAGTTGCTGCCGCAGATCAAACCGGTGCCCGGTGGCCACGACGCGATTTACGCCGGGCGCTATTACCAGAAACTGCGTGATTTGGTCGAAGCCTGCGTACGCAGGCGTTGGCTGGTGACCGGGTTGGTGATCGCTGCCTTTGTACTGTGCGTACTGGGCATGGCCGTGGTGAAGAAACAGTTCTTCCCCAACTCCGACCGTTCCGAGCTGATTCTTGAGGTGTATATGCCGCCCGGCAGTGCCTTCAAGAGCACCGAGGCGGTGGCGGCGCAGTTGGAAAAGGCGCTGCTGCAAGAGCCGCAGACCAGCATGGTCGACACCTATGTGGGCGGTGGTGCACCGCGTTTCTTCCTGTCGCTGAACCCCGAAATGCCGGACCCGGCGTTTGCCAAGCTGATCGTGCAGACGCCGGACTCCCACGCCCGTGACGCCTTGAAGCTGCGCATGCGTGAGCGAATTGCGGCCGGTGAGTTTCCGGCGGCGCGGGTGCGGGTCACCCAGTTGCTGTTCGGCCCGCCGGTGCCCTTCCCCGTGGTGTTCCGCGTGTCCGGCCCGAATGTGGAGGTGCTGCGCGGCGTGTCCGAGGACGTGCGCAAGGTCGTTGCCGCCAACGCGCTGACCAAGGACGCCTTTCTCGATTGGGGCGAGCGCACCAGCGGTTATCGCCTGGTGCTGGATCAAGACCGCCTGCGCCTGCTCGGTTTTACCCCCAACGAGGTCAAATCCCAGCTCAACGCCTTGCTCAGCGGCAACCCGATCACCGAAGTGCGTGAGGGCAACCGCACCGTGTCCGTGGTCGCCCGCGCCCAGGGCAACCAGCGCGAGAACCTCGGCAACCTCAACAACATGACCCTGTCCAACAGCGCCGGCACGTCGGTGCCCCTGGCCCAGGTCGGGCAGTTCCAGGCGGTGATGGAAGAGCCGATCCTCAAGCGCCGCAACCGCGCGAGCACCGTGGAAGTGCGTGCCGACATCATCGACGGCGTGCAACCGCCCGACGTGGAAATGGCCGTGTACAAAGACCTGCAACCGCTGATCGCCCGGCTGCCGGCCGGTTACCGGATCGACATCGGCGGCCCGGTGGAAGAAAGCGCCAAGGCCAACGTTGCGCTGGCGGCGCTGTTCCCGATCATGATCCTGCTGACCCTCACGGTGATCATGTTCCAGGTGCGTTCCTTCGGCGTGATGTTCATGGTCTTCGCCACCGCGCCGCTGGGCTTGATTGGCGCGGTGCCGACCTTGCTGCTGTTCAACCAGCCGTTCGGGTTCAACGCGATCCTGGGCTTGATCGGGATCGGCGGGATTCTGATGCGCAACACGTTGATCTTTACCGACCAGATCCGCCAGAACCAGGAGCATGGCATGGCGATCCACGCGGCGATTGTCGAGGCCACGGTGCGGCGCGCGCGTCCGGTGATATTGACCGCGCTGGCGGCGGCGCTGGCGTTTATTCCGCTGACGTTGTCGGTGTTCTGGTCGTCCCTGGCATTCGTGCTGATTGGCGGGGTGGTGGTGGGCACGGTGTTGACGCTGTTGTTTCTGCCGGCGCTGTGCAGCCTGGTGCTGGGGCGGGAGAAGACAAAAATTGTCGAAACGCCCCACGTAAGCGCCGGATAAGCGCTACTCCCCTGCCCTGAAAACCGCTGCAAAGTCCCTCGCCTGAATACACAGTGCGAGGGATTGCAGATGGTGGTTTTCGTTAAAGCCCCGGTTGAAGGGGCTGTTTCATGATCGAGGTGACCCGCCAAGCCATTGGCTACCTGGTGCTGGCCGCCATGGATTCAAAGACGCGGGACGTCGAATCCGTTCTTAGCGACTTCGGGCGCTGCCTCAATACCTACGAGACCTGGGCGGAAAGCTTCTTTAGCTTTTCGGCCCTGGATATCGAACAGGTCTTCAAGGTCGGGGATGAAGTGGCGCTCATCGCGCCGATCAACCGCGCCATCCTTCCCAGCAGCACGACCGCAATGTGCCAGGCAAACGGCACGTTGACCCTGGTGCATATGTTCCAGAGCGCTCGGTTCGTGCCCATTGGCAATACGCCCGTGATGGTGCAACGCATCGATCCAGAGGGCGGCCCCCTGGGCGAGCCGATCCACAAGACCATCGGCCCCAGCGGCATCCTCGAAATCACCGAGTGTGATCGCAACCAGCAGTACCGGGTCAGCTTCTACCCCAACGTCTCCAAAGACCATTTCAAGGCGCTGTATGCCTCTTATCAGTCGGTTATCGCCCCGCTGGACAGTTGGTTGCGCAGTGAATGGGAGACCACCTTCGAACCGTTGTGGAAGGGTTACTCCGAAGCCAGCTTCCCCAAGCGCTACCTCGCCCTGCATCAAGCCTATGCCCGCGGCTTCGGCGAAGCGCTTTATTCACTCTGGGACACTGTCAAGCAGCTGTTTCAGTGGCTTGGCGACCCGCTGGCTTATGCCGAACAACTGTTGCACTACCTGTCAGCGGACGAACTTGAAAAGCTGCTGAGCCTCGGCGCCGACGCCCTCGCCAAGGGCTTGTTGGTGCTCAGCGACGAGCCGCTGCTGTTCATCTATCTGTCGGCAATGGTCAGCTGGATGCGTCTGTTGCCACCGCCCTATATGAACGAGTTGCTCGGGGAAATCAGCGCCGACGTATTGATCAACTTGTTGCTGTGTCTCGCCACTGCCGGGATGGGGATGGCGGTTCGAATAAGTACCAACGTGCTGGGCGGCATCAAGTCTCAACGTGCGCGCCGATGGCTGGAACGCATGGCTGGGCAGTTCGGAAAATCGCCCATGGATGAGCATGTCGAGCTCGCCAAACCGGTTCTGCTGGGTGGCCCTGCGACGTCGATCAAGACCATCCCGGTTGCGCCGTTGAAGGCGGGGGAGCATGTGGTTTCGAACCCGGTGCCGGCGGTTCGCAAGAAGACTCAGCAGACGGTGTTGGTCAGGCAGGAGCCTGTCGATGATGTGCCCGTTTCAGGGAAGAACCCGAACGGGGATGCGGCGGCCCCTTCGGATAAGACCGTCACCAACGGCTGCCCGGTGTCGATGGTTACCGGGGAGGAATTGCTCACCCTCACCGACGGCACGTTGGATGGAATCTTGCCGTTCGAGTGGACACGGTTGTATCGCACCAGTGCGGTGGAAGTGGATGGCGGGTTGGGGTTTGGCTGGAGTCATTCGCTGGCGCATCGGCTTTCTGTTTCAGGCGATTCGGTGGTGTGGACGGACCATGAGAACCGCAGTACTTCGTTTCCGATGCCGACCGTTGCTCGGCCTGCAATCACCAACAGCTTGGCCGAAGCAGCGATCTATTTGGGCGCATCGCCAGATGAATTAGTGCTGGCCCAGGCATCACGGTTTTATCACTTTCGCGACGGTGTGCTGGTCTCGATCAGTGATGCGTACGACAACTGGCTGCGGATTTCTCGGGATTTTCTGGGGCGTATCGAGCGGCTGGATAACGGTGCGGGGTGTGCGCTGTTCCTGCGCTATGCGTCGGGCCGCATCGTCGCGGTGGACTACCAGGTGCAGCGGGCCGAAGACCGTGGTCCGTATGTCTGGATTACTGAGCAGAGCATTGTTTCCTACGCCTATGACGATGCTGGCCGACTGGTCTCGGCGACCAATGCGGTAGGTGAAAGCGAGGTTTATCGCTACGACGATCAGCACGTGATTCTTGAACGTGGACTGGCCGGTGGGGCGAGTTTCTTTTGGGAATGGGAACGGCCGGGCAAGGCTGCGCGATGTGTGCGGCATTGGGCCAGTTTTTCCCAGATGGATACGCGGTATGTCTGGGGGGACGACGGCCGTGTCACGCTGCACAACGCCGATGGCAGTCAGGAAGTGTATGTCCATGACGACCGGGCGCGGCTGGTGCAGCGGATTGATCCGGACGGTGCCCAGCATTTCAAATCCTAC
>NZ_JAVAJK010000040.1:0-29855 GCF_052112325.1 Pseudomonas sp. Yb2C2
CGTTGATCAGCGGGTGCATCCAGCCTTCGTGGGAGCCGTCGAAGGCGAACGACATGAAGTGCAGTTCGCAATCGGCCGGCGATGTTTCATAACGCTCGCCGGTAGCGATGATGTGCGCCACCAACGGGCCGTGGGACACCGCCACGCCCTTGGGCAGGCCGGTGGAGCCGGAGGTGTAGATCACGTAGGCAAGGTTGTCGCCGTGCAGTTTTACCTCCGGCGCGGTGTCGCTGTAGTCGGCCCACGCCTCGGTGCGATCGATGGCCAGGCTGTCCAGGCCCTCGGGAATCGGCAGTTGCGGCAACGCACTGGTGTGGGTCAGCAGCAACTTCGCGCGGCTGTCCTGCATCATGTACAGCAGGCGATCACGCGGGTATTCGATGTCCAGCGGCACGTAGACGCCACCGGCTTTCATCACCGCCAGGAACGCCACCATGATTTCGGCGCTGCGCGGCATGGCAATCGCCACCCGTACTTCGGGGCCGACGCCACGGGCGATCAACGCATGGGCCAAGCGATTGGCCTGGCGGTCCAGCTCGCCATAACTCAGGGTTTGCGCATCGAACTTGACCGCCACCGCAGCGGGGTTTTCGGCGGCGCGGTCGGCAACCATTTCGTGTACCAGACGCTCGGCCGAGAAGCCGGCGTCAGTCTGGTTCCACAGCTGCAGGATGTGTCGTTGCTCATCCTGGCCCAGCAGGTTGAGTTGGCTGATGGATTGCTGTTGGTCGGCAACCATCGCCTGCAACAGGTTTTGCCAGTGGCCGGCCATGCGCTCAATAGTGGCTGGGGCAAACAGATCGGTGGCGTAGCTCAGGGAGGCACGCAGGGTCGCCTGGCTTTCCTCTACGTCCAGTGCCAGGTCGAACTGGGCCACGCCTTCATCCCAGCTCAGCACCTCGACGTCCAGTTCGGTGAGGCGCTGCAGGTGATTGGCTGCCGAGGTCACGCGATGGTTGAACATCACCTGGAACAGTGGGCTCAGGCTCATGCTGCGCTCGGGCTGCAGCGCTTCGACCAACTGCTCGAACGGCAGGTCCTGGTGGGCCTGGGCTTCGAGGGAACGTTGGCGTACCTGTTGCATCAGTTGCACAACGCTCATCTGCCCGTGGATATCGGCCTTGAGCACCTGGGTATTGACGAAGAAACCGATCAGCCCCTCGGTTTCCAGGCGATTGCGGTTGGCAATCGGCACCCCGACACGCACGTCTTCCTGACCGCTGTAGCGGTGCAGCAACGCCTGGTAGGACGCCAGCAGCACCATCGGCAACGTCACTCCGGCGCTCTGCGCCAGGCGACGCAAACCGGCCAGCAGCTGCGGTTGCAACTCGATGCCCAGGCGAGCGCCGCGATGGCTTTGCACGGCCGGGCGCAGGTAGTCGAAAGGCAATTCCAGCACAGGCTGCACACCGCCCAACTGCTCACGCCAGTAGGCCAGTTGACGGGCCTTCTCTCCCGCCTCCATCCATTGGCGCTGCCACACGGCATAGTCGGCGTACTGGATCGGCAAGGCCGGCAGGGCTGGCGTCTGCCCGTGGCTGAAGGCGGCGTACAGTTGCACCAGCTCCTCGACCATCAGTTGCATCGACCAGCCATCGGAGACGATATGGTGCTGCACCAGCACCAGCACATGTTCGTCCTCGGCCAGGCGCAGCAACCGGGCCCGCAGCAACGGCCCGCGCAGCAGGTCGAATGGCTGCGCAACGACGTCAGCCACCCGTGCCTTGAGGCTGGCTTCATCGGTGTCGACCAAATCGATTTCAATCAGGCCCGAGTCTTCAATCACTTGGACCGTACCGGCGGCGTCCTGGCGCAAATGGGTGCGCAGGCTTTCATGGCGTGCCAGCAAGGTGTCGAAGCTGCGTTGCAGCGCCGCCAGGTCCAACGGGCCTGTCAAACGCAGGGCGCTGGGGATGTGGTACGCGGCGCTTTCGGGGTCGAGTTGCCAGAGGAACCATTGGCGTTCCTGGGCATACGACAGCAGCAACGGCTGGCTGCGATCGGCCTTGAGCAGCGCCGGCGCGACCACGCCCTCCTCACCCAGGGCCACCACGAAGTCACCCAGCAACGGGTGTTCGAACAGGGTCTTGAGCGCCACTTCCAGCGCCAGTGCCTGGCGCACCCGCGATACCACCCGCGTAGCCAGCAGCGAATGCCCGCCCAGCTCGAAGAAATGGTCGTCAAGGCCGACCTGGGGCACGCCCAGCACCTCGGCCCAGATCGCCGCGACCTGTTGTTCGCGCGGGGTGACGGCGGCCACATGGCTTTTCAGCAACAGGCGGGTATCGACCTTGGGCAAGGCCTTACGGTCGAGCTTGCCGTTGGGGGTCAAGGGCAGGCTGTCGAGGAACATCACGTGCGCCGGCACCATGTAGTCCGGCAGGCGCTCACGCAAGGCCGCTGTGTAGGCTTGCGCCGGCTGTGCCGCAGACGTCACCAGGTAGGCGATCAAGCGGTCGTTGTCGGCCAGCACCACGGCTTCGCGAACGCCTTCATGCTCGCGCAGGCAGGCTTCGATTTCGCCCAGTTCGATACGGAAACCGCGCACCTTGACCTGATGGTCGACCCGGCCGATGTACTCCACCACGCCGTCGGCACGGTAGCGTGCCAGGTCGCCGGTGCGGTACAGGCGCTCGCCCGGCGCGCCGTACGGGTTGGGCACGAAACGCTCGGCGGTGAGGGCTGGCCGCGCGTGGTAGCCGCGTGCCAGGCCGACGCCGCCGATCAGCAGTTCACCGGCCGCACCCACCGGGCATGGACTGAGCCCGGCATTGAGGATGAACAACGCGGTGTTGGCGATCGGGCGCCCGACCAAAGGTTGCGCCTCCAGCAGGCGATGGGCCGCCGACCAAATGGTGGTTTCGGTGGGACCATAGAGGTTCCATACCGGGCCTTGCAGGTCGAGCATGCGCTGGGCCAGATCGGCCGGCAGCGCTTCGCCGCCGCACAGGCACTTGATACCGCGCAGCACATCGGCACGTGGGCTTTCCAGCAGCATACGCCAGGTGGACGGCGTGGCTTGCAGTACGCTGGCGGATTGGGCGGTGACCAGGTCGATTATCGCCTCCGGGTCCAGCGCCAGTTCCTGACCGCTCAGCAGCACCGTGGCGCCGACTGTCAGCGGCACGTACAGCTCCAGGGCAAAGATGTCGAACGAGAACGTCGTCAGCGACAGCACCCGCGCCTGCGCGCCGATGTCCAGGGTGCCGGCCATGCCGCAGGTAAAGCTGCACAGCGCCTGGTGCGGCACCATCACGCCCTTGGGCTTGCCGGTGGAGCCGGAGGTGTAGATCACATAGGCCAGGTGTTGCGGCGTGACGCTGACCTGCGGATTGTGTTCGTCACCGCCGGCGTCCTCGACCAAAAGCACCTGCAGGCCTTGCGGTTGCACCAGGCGCCCAATCAGCGGCGACTGAGTCAGCAGCACCTGGGCGCGGCTGTCTTCGAGCATGAAGGCCAGGCGCTCCGCCGGGAATTGCGGGTCCAGCGGCACATAGGCGCCACCGGCCTTGAGGGTCGCAAGCAGGCCGACCACCATGTGCAGGGAACGCTCCACATGCACCGCCACCCGCACGTCCGGGCCAACGCCCGCCGCGATCAGGCGATGGGCCAGGCGGTTGGCGCGGCGGTTGAGTTCGCTGTAGCTCACGGCCTCGCCATTAAATTGCAGCGCGATGGCGTGCGGCTGTGTCAGGGCTTGTGCTTCGAACAACTGGTGGACACAGCGCTCGCGTGGGTAGTCGACGGTCGTGTGGTTCCAGTCTTCGACCATCTGCTGCCATTGCGATGGGCTGAGCATCGCCAGTTCGTCCAGGGCCTGGGAGGCATCGTTGACCACTGCGCGCAGCAGGTTCTGCCAGTGCACGGCCAGGCGCTCCAGGGTGGCGGCGTCGAACAGGTCGGTGGCGTAGGTCAGGGATGCCCAAAGGCCGTCGACGGACTCCTCGGTTTCCAGGTTGAGGTCGAACTGGGTCGTGTGACCGGTCCAATCCACCGGCTGCAGAGCCAGGCCAGGCAGTTGCACCGGGCCGGCGCGCAGGTTGTCCTGGTGATTGAACATCACCTGGAACAACGGGTTATGGCTGAGGCTGCGTTCCGGTTGCAGCGCTTCTACCAGTTGTTCGAACGGCAAGTCCTGATGGGCCTGGGCTTCCAGGGCACGTTGCTTGACCTGGGCCAGTAACTGGTCAAAGGCCATCTGCCCGTGCAGGTCGGCCTTGAGCACCTGGGTGTTGACGAAGAAGCCAACCAGACGCTCGGTTTCCAGGCGATTGCGGTTGGCGATCGGCACCCCGACGCGGATCTCGGCCTGGCCGCTGTAGCGGTGCAGCAACGTCTGGAACGACGCCAGCAGGAGCATGAACAAAGTCACGTCCTGGCGCTGGGCGAGTGCCTTGAGCTCGGCCACCAGGGCGTTATCCAGGTGTACACGCCGACGCGCACCGCGCTGGCTTTGCACCGCCGGGCGCGGGTGGTCCAGGGGCAGTTCCAGCACCGCGTGTTCGGTGCCCAGGCGCGCACGCCAGTAATCGAGTTGGCGTTGTTTCTCCCCGGCCGCCATCCAATCGCGCTGCCACACGGCATAGTCGGCGTACTGGATCGGTAAGGCCGGCAACGGCGCCTGGCCTTGATACAGCGCCAGCAGTTCGTCGACCATCACTTGCATCGACCAGCCGTCGGAGATGATGTGGTGCTGGGTGATCACCAGCACATGGTGCGCGGCCGTGATCTCCAGCAGCATGACGCGCATCAGCGGACCGTTGAGCAGGTCGAACGGGCGTTGGATCTCTTGCGCGACCGCCTGCTCGATGGCCGAGTCTTGCACCTGCTGGCGTTGGATCACCATCGCCAGGTTGGGCTGGATGACCTGCCAGGTGTGCTCAGCCTCTTCCACGAAGGTGGTACGCAGCGGTTCATGACGCTGCACCAAGGCCTGGAACGCGTGCTCCAGTGCCGGGATATCCAGCTCACCGCGCAGGTGCAATGCGGTCGGTACGTGGTAGGCGGCGCTGCAGGGATCCAGTTGCCAAAGGAACCATTGGCGTTCCTGGGCGAAGGACAGTGCCAACGGCCGGTCGCGCCCCAGCGCCACCATCGGGCTGGCAGTGCCGGCCTGCACCCCTGCGCAGGCCGCCGCGAACGCTTCCAGCGTCGGCTGCTCGAACAACGCTCGCAACGGCACGTCCAGCTTGAGGTCGTGACGCACGCGGGAGATCACCTGAGTGGCCAGTAACGAATGGCCACCGCGTTCGAAGAAATGGTCATCGAGCCCCACCTGCTCGACGTGCAACACCGTTTGCCAGATCGCCGCCAATTGCATGTGCAGCGGGCTTTGCGGAGCGCGGTAGGCGTGTCGCGCCTGGCTCAGGTCCGGCAGCGGCAGTGCGCGGCGGTCAAGCTTGCCGTTGTTGTTCAACGGCAGGGCATCGAGCACCAGCCAATGCCCCGGCACCATGTAATCCGGCAAGGACTGGCGCAAGACCGCCGCCAGCACCTGGGTATCCAGGGGTTGGCCGTGGGCCGCGACCACGTACGCGACCAACTGCGTACCGGTGGCACTCGGCTGCGCAACGACGGCAGCTTCGCGCACCCATGGCAGGGCTTGCAGGCTGGCCTCGATTTCGCCCATTTCGATACGGAACCCGCGGATCTTCACCTGATGGTCGATACGCCCCACGTACTCCAAGGCGCCCGCCTCGTTGTAACGGGCCAGGTCGCCACTGCGGTAGAGTCGCGCACCGGGAACCGTCGAAAACGGATCCGGGAGGAAGCGCTCGGCGGTCAACGCCGGGCGGTCGAAGTAACGCTGGGCCAGGCCGAACTCGGCACCGATGCACAGCTCGCCAACGCCATCGGTGGCCAACAGCTCGAAACCGCTGTCGAGTACATACAGCGAGCGACCATCGCTCGCCCGGCCAATCGGCACACCGAACGCATCACTGGCATCCGCCAGTTGGCACTCATGCACGCTGGACACCACGGTGGCCTCGGTCGGCCCGTAGGTGTTGACCAGGCGCACGCCGCCCAGGCCGGCCGCGTGCCAGGCGCGCAGCCCTTCCACCGACATGGCCTCGCCGCCCACATGCACCTGGCGCAGGTTACCCAGGGCGCGACCATCGGCCGCGCACTCCTTGGCCAACAGGTACCAGTAGGCCGCCGGCAAGTCAGCCAGGGTCACGCCCTGCTCGACGATTTCCCGTGCCAGTTGCCCAGCATCCCACAGTTCATCGCCACGCATGATCAGCGCGGCGCCCACACACAGCGGCGGGTAGCACTGTTCGACAAAGCCGTCGAAACTGAAGGTCGCGAACTGCAGCACGCGGTCCTCTGCACACAGTTGGCTGTAGACCTCGGCGCTGTCGCAGAATTGGCCGAGGGCCGCATGGTCGATGGCCACGCCCTTGGGTTGGCCGGTGGAGCCCGAGGTGTAGATTACGTACGCCAGATCGGCAGCGGCAGCCTGGGTGAGTGGGTTGCTGGCAGGGTAGCCGGCCAGCTCGGTACCGGAGACGGTGAAGTCCAGACGGGCCAGCCCTTGCGGCAGCGGCAGGTCGGCCAGCAACCCGGCTTCGCTGAGCAACAGGTCCAGGCGGCTGTCCGCCAGCATGTAGGCCAGGCGGTCGGCGGGATAGTTCGGGTCCAGGGGCACATAGGCCGCGCCGCTTTTGAGCACGGCCAGCAGGCTGACGATCAGTTGCGGGCCGCGCCGCGACGCCAGGCCCACGCGCTGGCCCGGGCCCGCGCCCAGTTCCAGCAGGCGATGGGAGAGCCGGTTGGCATGGGCATTGAGCTGGGCATAGCTCAAGCGCGCTTCGCCAGCCTGTACCGCCAGCGCGTCCGGTGTGGCAGCAGCCTGGGCCGCAATGCGTTCGTGCACGCGCAGCTGGCGTTGGGCAGCGCCCGGCGACTGGCTAAGTGCAAGCACGTCGCGTTGTGCGGTGGAGTCAAGCAATTGCAGGTTGCCAAGGGGCGCCTGGGCATCCGCGAGCAACTGCACCAGAAGGTGGTGCAGGTTGGCGCTCAAGCGTGCGACCTGTTCAGCGCTGAACCGCGCCCGGTCGTAACTGAACTCCAGGCGCAGGCTGGCCCCCAACTCAATGCCCAAGGTCAAAGGGTAATGGGTGCGTTCATGGTTGTGAATATGGCCAAACGCCAGGCCTGCGGGTGCGCCCTGCTTCAGGGCCTCGGCCACAGGGAAGTTTTCGAACACCAGCAAAGTGTCGAACAATGCGCCCTGCTGACCGGCCCAGCCTTGTATGTCGTACAGCGGCACATGCTCGTGGTCACGCAGGCTGAGATTCAGGGTTTGCAACTCGTTGAGCCATTGGGCGGCCGGTTGGGCTGGCGAAGGCGTACTGACGATAGGCAGCGTGTTGATGAATAGACCCAGTTGCTGCTCGATCCCCGGCAGCGGCGCCGAACGCCCGGCGACGGTCGCGCCAAAGGACACGCAATCCTGACCGGTGTAGCGCTGCAGCAACAGGCTCCACGCTCCTTGCAGCACGGTATTGAGAGTGATTTTCTGGCGACGGGCGAACTCGCCGAGGGCCTGTGTGAACTCGCCCTCAAGGATCAATTGATGCTCAGCCGTGCCCAGGCCATCGACCGGCGCGCGCAGCGCTTGCGCGAGCAAGGTGGGTGTTTGCAACGGCGCCAGGGCGGCTTTCCAGAACGTCTCACCCGACGCTTGCTGTTGCAGCCAGCCCAGGTAATCGCGGAACTGCCCCAGCGGCGCGGGCAAGGCCTGGCCGGCATAGTGGGCGATGACTTCACCCAGCAACTGGGCGTTACTCCAACCGTCCATGAGGATGTGGTGACTGGTGAAGATCAGATGCCAGGCGTTACCGGCGCCCCGCACCAGCATCAGGCGAAACAGCGGCGCGGCATTAAGCGCGAAGCCCTTCTCGCGTTCAGCCTCGGCAAGCGCATCGAAGTCGGCATCGATGTCTTCGATCACGTGCAACTGCACGTCGACCTGACGCTGGATGACTTGATGGGCACTGTCCAGGCCCAGCCAGTGGAAGCTGCTGCGCAGAATGTCATGGCGGTCCAGTGCCGCCTGCCAGGCGCGGCCGAACGCCAGCAGGTCGAGGCCGTCGATATCCACGCGCAACTGGTTGATGTACGCCTGGGCTTCTGGCGCGTAGAGGGTATGGAACAACATGCCCTGCTGCATCGGCGACAGCGGATAAAGGTCGGCAATCGCCGGCCCCGCCACGGGCAACGCGTCCAGTTGCTGTTGGGTCAAGCGCGCCAGTGGGAAGTCCGAAGGGGTAACCTGCCCTGCCGGGGTGGCTCGGCAATGCTCGATCAAGGCCTTGAGCTCTGCCGCGTAGTCATCCGCCAACTGCTGCACCGTCGACGCCTCGAACATCTCGCGGCTGAACCCCCATTGCAGCGCCAGCTCACCGCCGTACACCTGCCCTTCCACGGTCAACCAGTTGGCCAGCGGTGCCTCGGCATCCTGGGCCTGGCCGCTGCCCTGGGTAGACGGTACAAACAACACGGATTCGTTGAACTGGCGGTCGAACTGGCCCAGGTAGTTGAAGGTAATGCGTGGCGCGGCCAGGTTCGCCAGGGCTTCGCGGGCCGCAGGCGGGCCGAGGTAGCGCAGCAGACCGTAGCCGATGCCTTTGGCGGGCACGGCACGCAGTTGCTCCTTGACCGACTTGATCGCGGCCGACAGCTCGCCGCAGGCTTGCAGGCGTACCGGGAACAGGCTGGTGAACCAGCCCACGGTGCGGGTCAGGTCGACACCGTCGAACAGGTCTTCGCGGCCATGGCCTTCCAGCTGGATCAGTGCGGCGTTCTGGTCGCTCCAACGGCTGACCACCCGCGCCAGGGCCGTCAGCAGCAGGTCATTGACCTGGGTGCGGTAGGCCGCTGGCGCGTCCTGGAGCAGTTGACGGGTGTGCTCGGCGTCAAGGCGGATTTCGAGCTTGCTGCCCAAGCGGTTTTGCAGGCCGCCCTGGGGGTTGTCGCACGGCAAGTCCGCGTCGGCCGACTGCGCCTGCCAGTACGGCAGTTGGTCGTCCAGCGCGCGGGCATGGGCTTGCAACTGTTCGGCCCACAGCTGGTAGGCGCTGGTCTTGGTCGGCAACGCTGCCTGGCGGTAAGCCTGTTGCAGGTCTTCCAGGACGATGCGCCAGGAGACGCCATCGACCGCCAGGTGATGGATCACCAGCAGAAGGCGCTGGCTGCCATCGGCCATGCTCACTAACGCGGCACGCAGCAGCGGGCCTTGCGTCAGGTCGAGGCTGCGCTGGGCCTCATCGCACAGCGCCGCCAGTTCATCGTCGCTGCCGGCGTGGGTCTGCCACAGGCCCGGCGCGGTGACCGGCGCGGCGTAGGCTTGCTGCCAGGTGTCGGCCTGTTGCACAAAGCGCAGGCGCAAGGCGTCGTGATGGTTGATCACCTGGGTCAGGGCGGCTTCCAGGCGTTCCGGTTCCAAGCGCTCGCGCGGGGTCAACAACAACGATTGGTTCCAGTGGTGACGCGCGGGGATCGCCTGGGCGAAAAAGCCTTGCTGCACCGGGGTCAGGATCACCTCGCCGCTGGCAGGGCCTTGGTCGATCACGGTGGAGTGCTCGAAGCCGGCCACCAACGCCAGGCTGCGCACGCTCTGGTACTGGAACAGGTCGCGCGGGCTGAGGCGAATCCCCGCCTGGCGCGCGCGGCTGACCACCTGGATGGAGATGATCGAATCGCCGCCCAGTTCGAAAAAGTTGTCGTCCAGGCCCACCTGCTCGACGCCGAGCACATCGCTCCAGATCGCCGCCAGGGCTTTTTGCAGGTCGTCTTGCGGCGCGATATAGGCCTGTTGCGGCGTTGCATCCGGTAACGGCAGGGCCTTGCGGTCGAGCTTGCCGTTGGCGGTCACCGGCAGCTTGGCCAGGGGCACCATATGGGTCGGCACCATGTATTCCGGCAGGCTACCGAGCAGCCAGGCCTTGAGGTCGGTGGGCGCCTCGCCCTCCAGCACCAGGTAGGCCACCAGTTGTTTGCCGCCGTGCACCAGCACCACCGCCTCACGCACCGCTGGGTGTTGCATCAGGCGTGTCTCGATTTCACCCAATTCGATGCGCAAGCCGCGCAGCTTGACCTGGTGGTCGAGACGGCCAAGGTAGTCGATCACACCGTCATCACGCTGACGCACCCGGTCGCCAGTACGGTACAGGCGCGCGCCGTCACCGAAGGGGCTGGGCACAAAACGTTCGGCGGTCAGTGCCGGACGGCGGTGGTAGCTGCGCGCCAGGCCGGTGCCGCCGAGGTACAACTCGCCGGCCACGCCGGCAGGCACCGGGTTGAGCTGCGCGTCGAGCACGTAGGTGCCGAGGTTGGCGATCGGGCGGCCGATGGGCACGGCGTCACGGCCTTCGTCGATGCAGGTCCAGTGGGTCACATCGATGGCCGCTTCCGTCGGGCCATAGAGGTTGAACAAACCGGCCTGGGGCAGCTTGGCGAACACCTGCAGTTGCGCGTCCAGGGGCAAGGCTTCGCCGCTGCACACAATACGCTTGAGGCTGGCGCAGCGCGGCACGCCCGGCTCATGGATAAACGCCTGGAGCATGGACGGCACGAAGTGCAAGGTGGTGATCCCGTGCTCGCCAATGGTCTCGATCAGGCGCGCCGGCTCGCGGTGTTCCCCAGGGGCGGCGACCACCAGGCGGGCGCCGGTCATCAACGGCCAGAAGAACTCCCACACCGACACATCAAAGCTGAACGGGGTTTTCTGCAGCACCGCGTCACTGGCATCCAGGCCGTAGGCCTGCTGCATCCAGCACAGGCGGTTGACCAGTGCGCGATGGCTGTTGCCGGCGCCCTTGGGCTTGCCGGTGGAACCGGAGGTGTAGATCACATAGGCCAGGTTCAGCGCGTGGATGTCGACGGCGGGCGCTGCGACGCTGTAAGCGTCGAGCCAGCCGGGCGCCTGGTCGAGGCGCATCACCCGAATGCCTTCGACAGGCAGCAGTGGCAGCAGGCTGTGCTGGCTGAGCAGCAGCTGGATGCCGCTGTCTTCGATCATGTAGGCCAGGCGTTCCTGGGGATATTCGGGATCGAGGGGGACGTAGGCGCCGCCGGCCTTGAGCACAGCCAGCAGGCCGATGACCATCTCGATGGAACGCTCAACGCAGATACCCACCAGCGCATCAGGACCGACCCCGTGGTCGCGCAAGGCATGGGCCAGTTGGTTGGCACGGGCGTCGAGTTGCGCATAGGTCAGCATGGTCGCGCCGAACACCAGCGCCGGCGCATCCGGGGTGCGCTGTACCTGGTCTTCGATCAGGTGATGAATGCCACGCTCGGTGGGATACGCTTGTGCGGTCTGGTTCCAGGCGTGCACCAGCCTCTGCTGCTCATCGACGGCCAGCATCGGCAACTCGCCGATACGCTGTTCGCCATCGGCCACCATGGCCTGCAACAGGCTGATCCAGTGGCGTGCCATCCGCGCGATGGATGGCGCGTCGAACAGGTCATTGGCGTAGGTCAGCGCGGCGTGCAAGGTGCCGGATTTTTCATAGGTGTCGAGGGTCAGGTCGAACTGGGTGGTGCGGCCTTGCCACTCCACCAGGGCCAGCTCCAGGCCGGAGGCGGTGCTGACCGAGGCGATGTCGGCCACCACCGGCTGATGGTTGTACATCACCTGGAACAGCGGCGTATGGCTCAGGCTGCGCTCGACCTTCAGGGCTTCCACCAGGCGCTCGAAGGGCAAATCCTGGTGCGCCTGGGCGCCAAGGGCGTGCTCCTTGATACCTTGCAGCAACTCGGCGACGCGAGTTTGCCCGCTCAGCTCAGTACGCAGGACTTGCGTGTTGACGAAGAAGCCGATCAACCCCTCGACTTCCGTACGGTTGCGGTTGGCGATCGGCACGCCGACGCGGATATCGCCCTGGCCGGTGTAGCGATGCAGCAACACATTGAACGCGCCGAGCAGCAGCATGAACAGGGTGACGTTGTGCTGTTGCGCGCAGGTGCGCAACTGCGCGGCCAGCGCCGGGTCAATCGCGAAGTTGTGGCGGGTGCCCTGATAGCTGGGCATGGCTGGGCGCGGGTGGTCCGTTGGCAGTTCCAGCACCGGATGCTCATCACCCAGCCGCGCCTGCCAGTATTCCAATTGACGGGCCTGTTCCCCCGCTTCCAGCCAGCGGCGCTGCCACAAGGCGTAGTCGCTGTACTGGATCGGCAGCGCCGGCAATGGCGGCGCTTCGTTGCGCTCGTGGGCGTCGTAAAAACGGATGAACTCGTCGATCAGCACGTTCATCGACCAGCCATCGGAAACGATATGGTGCAGGGTCAGCAGCAGCACGTGCTCCTGGGCATCGAGCTTGAGCAGTTGCACGCGCAGCAGCGGGCCGTGTTCCAGGTCGAACGGCAGCAACGATTGGCGGCTGGCCGTGTCGTTGACGGCGTGTTCGCGTTCGGCCGCGGCCAACGCCGTCAGGTCCAGTTGCTCAATGGCCAGCGACGGCTGTACGGCCACCTGCATCAGGCGCTCATCGGCCTGGCGCTGGAACACCGTACGCAGGGTTTCGTGCCGGGCCACCAGACTGGCGAACGCCTGCTCCATGGCGCCAAGGTTCAGCGCACCCTTGAGGCGCACGGCGCCCGGCAGGTTGTAGGCGCCGCTGTTCGGGTCCAGTTGCCAGAGAAACCACATGCGCTGTTGCGCGTAGGACAGCGCCTGGCGGTCCTCTGCCTCCACGCCGGCCGGAATCGGAAACCGCGAAAAATCCACCCCTTCTTTCTGCAATGCCTGCAGGAACAGCTGGCGTTTTTCCAGGGGCAACCCGATAAACCGGCGAGCAAGTTTCAAGGAGTCTTCAGCATTCATTTGTTGGAGTCCGGAGCAATAGGCAGGAAGCACAAAGGCACGTCGTCCCTATAAAACGAACCGGACAGGGAAAAATTAGCGGGGGATGGGAGGCGCAGAGCGAGCTGTCATCAAGGGTTACATCAATCCCGGGAACGACACACGAACCCCAGCTAGCATTGACGGACACCATCTTTTGCAACTAAATTTAGTTACACGCAGGGAACGCCGTGTCCAAAATGAAAAGCTGCTCGCCAAACTGCTCAACGAGCACATGGCATTTACCTGGCCCGAGCCCGTCACGCTGCTGCGTCGTCTTGGCTACACACAGATTGAGGGGGCTGGAAGCCGCGTCAAGTTCGACATGGGCGATCCGAGTGCAATGATCACCTTGCACAAGCCCCATCCCGGCAACGAACTGAAACACTACATTCGACGCCAGATCATCGAACAATTGAAATCAGGAGAACTGATTCAGTGAATAACCAACTGAAACACAATGGCTACGTCGGCTCTATCGAAGCCAGCCTCGAAGACAACTGCCTGTTCGGCAAGATCCTGTTCATCAAGGCACTGGTGAGCTACGAAGGCAAAACCGTCGCCGAACTGGACGCTGCATTTCGCGAAGCGGTGGACGACTACCTCACTACCTGCCAGGCCCTTGGGCAAACACCGGAGAAGCCGTGCAAAGGCTCTTTTAACGTGCGGGTCGGCCACGATCTTCATCTTGCCGCCGCCCTTGAAGCGACACGTAAAAAGGTGACCCTGAACGACCTGACGCGCCAGGCGCTGAACGAATTTCTCAAGCAGCGCGGCGAGGATACTTGCCCAATGCCAGGCTGACCGCTGCGCTAGATACTCAGGCCGCGCACATGCACCGCCTCACGTGCCAGCCGGCGGGCCTGATGATCCAGGCCAAGAATGTCGTCCAAGCTGCATCGCCCCGACAGTTCCACATGCTGCAAGGTGTGCTCTATGACGGCGGGGATATGCGTGAAGCGTATCCGTTTTCCTAAAAACGCCTCGACCGCCACTTCATTTGCCGCGTTCAACGCGGCACTGGCCTGAGTGCCCTCGGCCAATACTTGCAAGGCCAGGCCCAGGCACGGAAAACGCTGCAAGTCCGGGTGCTCGAACGTCAGTCCGCCTACCTGCGTCAAATCCAGTGGCAGGACGCCGGACGCGATTCGATGTGGGTAGGCCAGGGCATGCGCCACCGGCATTCGCATGTCGGGGTTGCCCAGTTGCGCCATCACCGATTGGTCACGGAACACCACCATGGAATGCACCACGCTTTGCGGATGGATCAAGGCTTCAATGCGTTCGGCAGGCCAGTTGAACAACCAATGGGCCTCGATGATTTCCAGTCCCTTGTTCATCATGGTCGCGCAATCCACGGAGATCTTGCGGCCCATGGACCAGTTGGGGTGAGCACAAGCCTGATCGGGGGTGACCTCGGCCAGGCTTTCCACCGGCCGGTTTCTGAATGGCCCACCAGAGGCTGTGAGAATCAGACGCTCAACGCCTTCGAGCGCACCCTGGCAACCTTGCAGGCACTGGAAAATTGCATTGTGCTCACTGTCCAGCGGGATCACGGTAGCCCCGCCGCTGGCGGCCGTTTGCATAAACAGGGCTCCCGACATGACCAGTGCTTCCTTGTTGGCCAACAGGATTTTCTTGCCCGCCCGGGCGGCGCTCAAGGTCGGCAACAAACCCGCCGCGCCGACGATAGCCGCGACGACCGTGTCGCATTCGGGCTCCCGTGCCGCCGTACACAGTGCCTCGCCACCACACAGCACCTGCGTGGGTAGACCCGCCGCCAACAAATGGGCCTGCAATTCGATAGCGTGCTGTGGCTCAATGACCACCGCAATCGCCGGCCGAAACTGCAGGCACTGCCGGTACAGCTTGTCTATGCGCCGATGCGCGCTAAGGCCATGTACCGTCAATGTTTCGGGGTGACGCGCGACTACATCCAGAACACTGTCGCCGACCGACCCGGTAGAACCGAGAACGAGCAGGCGTTGCACCATGATAAAGATGCCCTCTTCAAAGAACCCTGATTGAAACAAGCGTAGCAACTGGAAGTTCGCCTACTCGTTCAACGTACATATTGACTGGCAATAAACGCGCAAACATTTACTTATAAAACCCCGAATATGATTTTTCTTAAGCGGCGTGATTCCAAATAAAACTATTCATACTGATTGCACTTGCACGGAAAACTTCTAGATTAACCACTCTCCACACTTTCAATCGCCACGATGTTTGGTCCGCTGTTATCGTCCAATGGCATAAACCTGATGGAATATGGCTATGAACGACTCCATGAGACTGCTGCCCCCTATCAGCGCTGGCCTTGTTGCCTGTACTTATGGGTCTGGCACTACACCAAAACAACAACTTCTCGACCCTCAGCGCTATGAAAACAGCGTGATTACTTGTGTCTGCCAAGGGCGAGTCTTGCAGACTGCAATCGCGTGTCTACCTGCTCTGATACTGAATAAGCCTGCAAACTTTCCAGCGCGTCGCAAGGCACTTCGACTGCCCAAGCGCGCCCCAGTCGCCAGTCTCTGCGACCTCTAGCAGGCCCAATCATGTTCGAACTTCTCGGCACTATCGACAGCCCGGCCCACCTGCGCACTTTGCACCCCGCTGCACTGGGACCGCTGGCAGACGAATTGCGGGCGTTTATCCTGAACAGTGTGAGTGCGACGGGCGGCCATCTTTCGGCCAACCTCGGCACCGTTGAACTGACCATCGCCCTGCATTACGTGTTCAACACTCCTGATGACCGCATCGTCTGGGATGTCGGGCACCAAGCCTATGCCCACAAGATCCTCACCGGGCGCCGCGAGCAGATGGGGAGCATCCGTCATTTGGGTGGGATTTCGGGGTTCCCGCGCCGTTGTGAATCGCGCTACGACTGTTTTGGCACCGCACATTCCAGCACCTCGATCTCGGCCGCGCGGGGCATGGCCCTGGCCGCTCGCAACCTGGCGCAGCCGCGCCATTGCATCGCGGTGATCGGCGACGGTGCCCTCAGCGGCGGGATGGCGCTTGAAGCGTTGAACAATGCAGGTGTGTTCCGCGACCTGCCGTTCCTGATCATTCTCAACGACAACGATATGTCGATTTCCCCGTCGGTGGGCATGTTGCGTGAACACCTGGGCGCCTTGACCACACACCGCCAGGGCAGTCACGACGCCAATCTGTTCAGTGCCCTGGGTTTAACCTACAGCGGCCCCGTCGATGGGCATGACCTTGATGAATTAGTACAGGCACTGCGCACGATGAGAGACCGACGAGGCCCGCAGTTGCTGCATGTCGTGACCGAAAAGGGTCACGGCTATTCGCCGGCGGCGGCCGATCCGGTGCTGTATCACGGGCCAGGCAAGTTTGCCCCCCGCGAAGGCATTCGCGCAGCACCACCGGCTACGCCCACCTACACCCAGGTGTTCGGGCAATGGCTGGCCGGCGAAGCCGAGCGCGACCCAAGGGTGGTCGTGATCACTCCTGCCATGCGCGAAGGTTCGGGCCTGGCAGCGTTCGAGCGACAGTTTGCCGAGCGCTATTTCGATGTCGGGATCGCCGAGCAACACGCGCTGACCTTCGCCGCCGGCCTCGCCGCCGAGGGCATGAAACCGGTGGTGGCGATCTATTCGACCTTCCTGCAACGCGGCTATGACCAGTTGATCCATGACATTGCCCTGCAACGGCTGCCGGTGGTCTTCGCCATCGACCGCGCCGGGATCGTGGGGGCTGATGGTGCAACCCACATGGGCGCCTTCGATATCGCCTATTTGCGCTGCATTCCCAATCTCATCGTGATGGCGCCCGCCGATGAGCAGGAATGTCGCCAGATGCTGCACACCGCTTTACAGCAAACAGGCCCGTGCGCAGTGCGTTACCCCCGGGGCTCTGGAAACGCTATCGCTGCTTCAGCTGCACGGACTGAACTGGCGCTGGGCAAAGGCGAGATCCTGCGCACGTGCACCCAGCCGCGTGGGCGCCGTATCGCGATCCTGGCCTTCGGTTCCATGACCCGAACAGCCTTGGAAGCCGCCGAGTCGATCGACGCCACGGTGGCGAACATGCGGTTTATCAAACCCCTGGATGGCGACCTGATCCAGACGCTCGCACGCGAGCATGAGTGGTTGGTGACCGTTGAAGAGGGCTGTGTCATGGGCGGTGCAGGGTCAGCCTGCCTGGAATACATGGCCAGCCAGAACCAGCGCCCGCCGTTGCTGCAATTGGGCTTGCCCGACCACTTTATCGAACACGGCACGCCCGAGCAGTTGCTGAGCCAATGCGGCCTGGACGCCCCGGGCATCACCCGTTCCATACAACGATTCGCCGAGGAACAACAGCTGGGGTGCCCATCGCCCGGCGGTACAGCGGCCTACCAGGCGAGTGCATAGGCATGAACATTATCCTGGCCCAACCGAGGGGCTTCTGTGCCGGCGTCGTGCGCGCCATCGACACGGTCGAACAGGCCTTGGCAGAACTCGGCGCGCCGGTCTACGTACGCCATGAGATCGTGCATAACCGCCATGTGGTGCAGACACTGCGGGATCAGGGCGCGATTTTTGTCGACGAACTGGAGCAGGTGCCGCTCGGCGCCGTGACCATTTTCAGCGCCCATGGCGTGGCGCGTGAAGTGGAGGACCAGGCTTCGCAACGTCAACTTCACGTGCTCGACGCCACGTGCCCACTGGTGAGCAAGGTCCATAACCATGGGCGCCAATACGCCGCGAAGGGCTATCAACTGCTCCTGATCGGCGACGCTGGACACCCGGAAGTCATCGGCATCCTGGGCCAGGTCGATGCACCGATCACCCTGATCCAGACCGTCGAACAGGTACAGGCCCTGGCGTTTCCTGCCGGTACGCCGCTGGCCTACCTCACCCAAACCACCCTGAGCGTGGATGACACCCGTAACGTGGTCGAAGCCCTGACTAAACGCTATCCCCAGATCGTCGGGCCCGCCGCCCGTGACATTTGCTATGCCGTGCAGAACCGGCAACAGGCCGTGCGTGAGCTGTGCAAGCAGGTGGATGTGTTGCTGGTGGTGGGCAGTGCCAACAGCGCGAATGCAGTGGTCCTGCGTGCGCTGGCCAGCGACAACGGCACGCCCAGCTACCTGGTGGCCGACGGCAGTGAGGTGCAGGCCCAATGGTTTACGCCACACATGAGCGTGGGGATCAGTGCTGGCGCGTCAACGCCGGAGACTTCGGTACAGGACGTCATCGCCGCCCTGGCACGCATTGCCCCGCTGCACATCCAGACCTTGCCGGGCCGCGAAGAGCATGTTCAGTTTCAACCCCCCCCAGGCTTGATCGCCCGGCAATAAGTCAGAGGACTCACCACCATGAACATGCCGGTTGTACGGCGCGCCACTCGCCAAGTGCGGATCGGTGCGGTGTGCCTGGGCAGCGATGCACCGATTGTGGTCCAGGCCATGACCAATACCGACACCGCCGATGCCCAGGCCACCGCAGCCCAGGTAGAAAGCCTGGCCCTTGCCGGCGCGGAGATGGTTCGTATCACCGTCAACAGCCACGAGGCCGCGGCCCAGGTGGCGAACATCCGTGCCCGGCTGGACCAGCGCAATATCAGCGTGCCGCTGGTGGGCGACTTTCATTTCAATGGCCATCGCCTGCTGACCACCTACCCGGAGTGCGCCGAGGCCCTGGCCAAGTACCGGATCAACCCTGGCAATGTCGGCAAAGGTGTGCGGCGCGATGAGCAGTTCTGCCAGATGATCGAAGTCGCCTGCCGCCATGACAAGCCGGTGCGCATCGGGGTCAATTGGGGCAGCCTCGATCCGGACCTGCTGGCGCGCATGATGGACGCCAATGCCACCCTTCCCGCACCGCAGCCGGGCGACGTGGTCATGCGCGAGGCGTTGGTGGTCTCGGCGCTGGATAACGCGCGACGGGCGATTGAAGTCGGGTTGCCTGCCGACCATATCGTTTTATCGGCCAAGGTCAGCCATGTACAGGACCTGATTGCGGTCTATCGCAACCTCGCGGCGCGCTGCGATTTCCCTCTGCACCTGGGGCTGACGGAAGCCGGTATGGGCTCCAAAGGCATCGTCGCATCAACGGCGGCGCTGGCCGTGCTGCTGCAGGAAGGCATCGGCGATACCCTGCGCATTTCTCTCACCCCGCAACCTGGCGGCGAGCGTGCCAAGGAGGTCCAGGTGGCCCAGCAGATCCTGCAAACCATGGGCTTGCGGGCCTTTACGCCGCAAGTGGTGGCATGCCCAGGTTGCGGGCGTACCACCAGCGCGTTCTTCCAGGCGCTGGCGCAACAGATAGAGCAATACCTGCGCGAACAGGCTCCGTCGTGGCGTACACGCTACCCAGGCGTCGAACGAATGCAGGTCGCGGTGATGGGCTGCGTGGTCAACGGCCCGGGGGAAAGCCGGCTGGCTGATATAGGCATCTCGTTACCTGGCGCCGGAGAACACCCGTCAGCCCCGGTATTTATCGACGGGGAAAAAATCCTGACCCTCAAGGGCCCCGGCATCGCCGACGACTTCATTCAGTTGCTGGATGCCTATGTACATTCGCGGTACGGCCCCGCCGCCCCCATGCCCGACCGGCTCCAGCAACTGTTGGAGACACCGCCTTTCAATGCCACGCGGTTGATCGCGATATCAGCCGCCAGTCGATAACTCGGGAGCAGACAGCGATGAATCAGGCTCACCTGGAAATACCGCCGCTGGAATGCCCATTTCCCCTGCGGGTCGATGAGGCATTGGGCAATCGCGTCAATGACCTGTTGCTGGCGTGGGTCAGACAAGTGGGCATTTTCGAAGGGCAACTGGAAAAGGTCCGCGCCTCGAATTTCGGGCGCTTCGCGATGCTGTGCCACGCCGACGCCGACAACCCCGAGCGCCTGCTGCTGTCTGCCAAATGCATCGCGGCGTTGTTCGGGGTAGATGACCATTATTGTGATGACGAACGCAGTGGCTCCAACCCCAGGTTGCTCGGCCCACGCCTGTCGCTGGCATTGGCCGCGCTGGATAAGGCTTACCTGAATCCGCCGCACGACCTGGCGTTGGAACAGGCGCTGCTGGGCGATCCGGTGTTACGGGGTCTACGGGGTTATATGAGCCATCTGGCTCGCTACGGCACTGAGGCGCAGATGGCTCGCGTCCGCCTGGAGACCATTGCCATGTTCGTGACCATGAACGCGGAGGCTTCGTGGCGCATCGAACACCAAGTGCCGAGCGTCTGGGAGTATCTGGCACATCGGCAGGTCAACAGTTTTTTACCCTGTATGGCACTCATTGATGTGGTCGGCGGCTATGAGCTAGACGCCGAAACATATTTCTGCGCGCCGGTACGAGAAGTCATCACCCTCGCCGCGAGCGCAACCATCATTGCCAATGACGTGTACTCCGCTCCCAAAGAAAGCGTGCCTGAAATAGGTGACTTCAATCTTCCGTTGCTGTTGGCCCAGGAACGGGGTTGCTCGTTACAGCAAGCCCTGTGGCTGGCAGCTGAAACTCACAATGAAATCGTGCGCCGCTATGAAACCCTGGAGCACCGATTGCTCATGCACGCCTCACCGCAGCTCGAACGATTCCTGGGCGGCGTGAAGGCATGGCTGGCAGGCAACAACGAATGGCACCGACACAGCGCTCGATATCAAGTATGAAATTCAACCCAAGCGCCGATACCCCAGCACCGCTGACCCCATCACCACCGCCCCCGCCGCCAACGCCACCCAGAACCCGCTGGCGGCGCCAAAATGGTCGATCATCCAGCCGGAGCTGGCGGCGCCGATGGCCACACCGATACTCAGGCCTGTGATCAGCCAGGTCATGCCTTCGGTCAGGCGGCTCGACGGCACGATACGTTCCACCAGGGCCATGGACACGATCAGGGTGGGGGCGAAGAACAGTCCGGAAATGAAGATGGCCACCGCCAGACCCGGAATGTTGCTGACCATCAGCAACGGCAAGGTGGTCAGCGCCGTGGCCGCGCCGCAGAACAGGAACTGCCGGGGCAGCGGCGCCTTGAGTTTTAGGGTGCCAAAGGCCAACCCCGCCAGGCACGAGCCGATGGCGTACACCGAAAGCACGATGCTTGCCGCCGCCGGTTGGCCCTGGTGCTGGGCAAAGGCCACGCTGACCACATCCACCACACCCACGATCACCCCCATGGCCAGCAGCAGGATCATCAGGATCAGCACCGACGGTGAGGCGATCAGCCAGCCCTGATGGTGAGCGTGGTGCTCATGCACCGGGGGTTCGGTCGCGCGTTGCAGCACAAACGTGGTCACGCCAACCGCCAGCAGCAACGCGGCCACCAGAGGCCCGGCTTCGGGGAACAGCACCACGCTCAAGCCCACCGAAATCGGTGGGCCGATGATGAAGCACACCTCATCCAGCACCGATTCCAGGGCAAAGGCGGTTTGCAGCTTGGGCTGGCCCCGGTACAGCTCGGTCCAGCGCGCCCGCACCATGGCTGACATATTCGGCATGCAGCCCGCGAGGGCAGCAAACAGGAACAGCGTCCAGGTCGGCGCCTGCAACCGCGTGCACAGCAACAGCATCAACAGCGCCCCGCCGCCGATCAAGGCGGCAATCGGCAGCACCCGGCCTTGGCTGTACCGGTCCACCAACCGTGACACCTGCGGCGCGCAAAACGCAGTGGCCAGGGCGAACACCGCCGCCACCGAACCGGCCAGGCCATAACCGCCGTGCACCAGGGAAAGCATGGTGATCAAGCCAATACCTGCCATGGACACCGGCATGCGTGCCAGCATGCCGGCCAATACGAAGGCCCGCGAGCCGGGAACCTGGAACAACTCGGCGTAAGGGTTTGCCATCCTGCTCAACCTCTTCCTGATGCCCTGGAACTTGCTATCCGCAGTGATCAAGGCAAAATACATACGGTGCGTATGTGGCGAATCATGCGTAACATACGCAGCGTATGTCAATCTTTCACTTGCCCATTGTGAGTCCTGCCCATGAGCCGAGCCCGTGCCGAAATGATCGAAGACACCCGCGCCCGGCTGCTTGCCAGCGCACGGCAGGCCTTCGCCACGCAAGGCTATGCCAACACATCGATGGACGATTTCACCGCCCACGCCGGTCTGACACGCGGCGCGCTGTACCATCACTTTGGTGACAAGAAGGGGCTGCTGGCCGCCGTGGTTGCTCAACTCGATCGTGAGATGGACGCATGTTTGCAGCGTATCTCAGACGAAGCCCAAGACCCATGGAGCGGTTTTTGCGAACGCTGCCGCGCTTATTTGCGCATGGCCCAGGACGGCGAAATCCAACGCGTTGTGCTGCAGGATGCGCCGGCTGTATTGGGCGATACCGGCTCCCAGCAACACTGTGTCGAGTCGTTGCGCCAACTGCTGGAAGCCCTGATGCAGGCGGGCATCGTCCCTGGCGCACCGAGCCTGGCGCTGGCGCAGTTGATCAATGGCAGCCTGGTCAACACCGCCCTGTGGATCGCCCGGTCAGAACATCCGGATGAGCGTCTGGAGCAAGGTTTGCAGGGCCTGGAACTCCTGCTGCGCGGCCTGAAACTCACACCAACCGCTTGATCTGCTTATGCCGCCACACCAGCCGGTAGTACACGGCCTGCAACCCCAGCATCGCCAGGTACGTTACCGGGAACGCCATCCAGACGCCTTCCAGGCCGAAGTGCGCATTCAACAGGTACGCCATCGGTAACTCGACACACAGCACGCAGAAGATCGAGAACGCCACCGGCATCAGCACCACGCCGCTGGCGCGCATGATCCCGCCGATCACGGCCTGGAAGCCGAACACGAGGATGCTCCACAACATGATGTGCAGCAGGTGCTCGGCATTCACGCGTGCGGCGTCATCGGTGATGAACAACCCGAGCAACCAGTGCGACAACAGATAGCCCAGCACGATCAGGCCACCGGTCAGGCACGTATTGATCAACAGCCCGGTACGCAGGATCGGCCCGATACGCTCCAGCCGCCCGGCCCCAATCGCCTGGGCCCCGAGGATCGAAGCAGTGATGGCAATCGACAGGGCCGGAAACTGCACGTAGTTGACGATCTGCGTCACCGCCCCATAGGCCGCCGTGGCCTGGGACCCATGGCCATTGACCAAGGCAAGGATGACCAACTCCGACAGCGACAACACCACCATCTGCAAGCCTGTAGGCAAGCCGATGCGCAGGACTTTGCCGAGGATCACGCGGTCCAGGCGCAAGGCCGCGAGCAGTTCACGATCCGGCGCCATCACATGGTTTTTATGACGCAGGCGCAGGATCAGAAACAGCATCGCCGAGGCATTCCCCACCAGGCCGGCGTACACCGCGCTCTGTATGCCCAAGGGCGGCAGGCCGATCCAGCCGCGAATCAGCGCCGGAGTCAGCAGCAGGCCGACCAGGGTCGAGACCATCAGTGCCAGCAACGGCGAAATCGTGTCGCTGACACCCCGCAGCAACTGGGTATAGAGGATAAATACCAGCAACAGCGGCATGATCAGCATCATCATCTGGGCATAGCCCACGGCATCGTCGAGCACATCCGCAGGCGTACCCAATGCCTGCAACGCCGGGCGCGCAAACAGGCTGCCCAGCACCGCTGCGATCAGGCCCACCAGCGCGCCGAGGGTCAGGGTGGCACCGGTAATCGCCTTGACCATCCCGGTTTCCTGGGCGCCCCAGGCCTGGCCAATCAGCACCGAAGCGCCGGCCCCCAGGCCGATCACCAGGGCAATGAAGAAGAACACGATGGGGAACATCCCCGACACCGCCGCCAGCGCCTGGGTGCCGAGCATCTGCCCGACATAAATACCGTTGAGGGTGCCGGAAAAGCTTTGCAGGAAATTGGACAGCACCATCGGTGCCAGAAAGATCAGGTAGACCTGCCACAGCGGGCGTTGCACAGGGCTTTGCATGAAAAACGGGGCCTCGGAGAACTAAAGCGTCCGAGGGTTATACCGTAATTGGATCCGATCTTCCTGTGCTTTGCATGATGTGTGGATCGCCATCAGGCGCGGGTTCCGATGCCCACATTGGATCTTCAGCGTCACCCCGACTCAGGTCGCCACTCAAAAACGGCTCGGCGTGCCGATGGAATATGCACAGTCCAAGGAAGGCGCGGTGCTGCTCAACATGGCCGCACGCAATGACCAGCCGGAACGGGCGCAGAAACTCAACGCCTTGTTTCTGGCCGCCGAGGCTCAGGCACCGGCATTGGAAGAAGGCGACCAGATTCCGTCGAGCCCGACTACGCCGACCACCGACAAGACCCGAGCACGGGTGGACGCGATGCACAGTTACTTGCAGACGGCGAGTTGATCATTCCCACGCTACGTGGAACGATCATGGGGCGATGGGTAACGCACGTTTGTGGGCGGTCTTCAGGTAGGCGCGTTCCACGATGTCCCTCACCCGCTCACTCACCGGCTCACCCATCAGGTACGCATCGATCTCCTCGTACGTGCAGCCATAGGCCTGTTCATCCAGCTTGCCCGGCGCCAGCTCTTCGAGGTCGGCCGTGGGCTGCTTGTGCACCAGGTTCGCCGGGGCGCCAAGGGCACTGGCCAGCAGGCGCACCTGGGTCTTGGTCAGGCCCGACAGTGGCGCCAGGTCGCAGGCGCCGTCGCCGAATTTGGTGAAGAACCCCATCAGCGCTTCGGCGCCATGGTCGGTACCGACGACCAGGCCGTTGTGCAGGTTGGCCACGGCGTACTGGGCGATCATGCGGGTGCGGGCCTTGACGTTGCCCTTGATGAAATCCACCTCGGCGGCGCTGGCTTCGGTGGCGCTGAGGCTGGCCATCAGGCCGTCGACGCTGGCGGCGATGTTCAGGGTGTCGATGTGGTCCGGGGTGATGAAATCCAGCGAGGCCTGGGCATCGCTCTCATCGGCCTGGGTCTTGTAGGGCAGGCGCATGGCGATAAAGCGCGCGGCGTAGTCCTCGGCCCGCAGTTGCTCCACCGCCAGTTGGCACAGGCGCCCAGCGGTGAGGGAGTCGACGCCACCGCTGATGCCCAGTACCAGGGCCTTGCAGCCTGAATGGCGCAAGGTGGTCTTGATGAAGTCAAGGCGCCGTTGGATTTCCTGGGCTTCACCGCCCTTCACCAATGTGCGATCGATGTTGAGTTCCTGCGCGATACGTTCCTGCATGTCACACCTCCACGTTGCCGACATTGAATACCTTCGCTGCGTACTGCAAAAACGAGGGGTCTTCGCAGACGTTCTTCACCGGGTCATCGGAGAACTTCACCACCGGTTCGCCGTGTACGCGCACCAGCTTCATGACGATGCTCAGCGGCTCGACGCCTTCCACATCGCAAGCCAGACTGGTGCCCATGCCGAAACCGAACCTGGCCTTGCCACGGATGTGCCGCAGGATCGGCAGGCACTTTTCGAAGTTCAGGCCGTCGGAGAACATCAGGTCCTTGGTCATCGGGTCGATACCCAGCTGTTTGTAGCGGGCCAGCACCTTGTCGGCCCAGGCGATGGGATCACCGGAGTCCTGGCGCAGGCCGTCATAGAGCTTGGCGAAGTACAGGTCGAAATCCTTGAGGAAAAAATCGGTGCTGATGGTGTCGGTCAAGGCAATGCCCAGGCGGCCGCGGTATTCACGCACCCAGTTTTCCAGGCCGGCGTTCTGGCTTTCGCGCAACCGCCCCAGTTGCTGATGCACCATCATCCACTGGTGAGCCATGGTGCCGATCAGCGGCAGGTCGAATTCGTAAGCCAGGTGCGCATTGCTGGTGCCGACGAACTGGCCGGGGAAGTCGCGGCGCATGATGTCCACCACTTCGCGCTGGGCCTTGAACGACAGGCGCCGGCGCGTGGAGAAATCGGAGACGCGCAGGTCGGCCAACTCCTCGCGGCTGAGGTTTTTCTCCAGCCAGTCGAACTTCTGGTAGAGCTTGCGGGTGACGTCTTCCAGGGTCACGTCGGGGTATTTGGCGCGGTTGCGCAGCTCGCTGACCAGCGCCAGTACCGGTTGTTCGAACATGATGCAGTGCAGCATCGGCCCGACCACACGGATGTTCAGTTGGCCGTCGACTTCGCTGACGTGGATATAGCGCAGGTTGAAACGGAACAGGCCGAGGAAGCGCTCGTAGTCGGGGGTCAGGTATTCGCGAAAGCGTGGGTTGAACAGAAAGCGCAATTCGCCCTCGCGCATCTGCAGGCCGGCCATGTTCTCAAGCTCGGCGCGCAACTCGGGGATCAGGTGACCGAGCTTTTCCTTGGCGCGCACGATGAAGTTGTATTCCACATCGACATTCGGGTGCTGGTGCAACACCGCCTGCATCATGGTGAAGGTGTAGTAGTCGGTGTCGAGCAAGCCCTGGATCACCGGGGCTTCGTAGTCGTAGGCACTTTCCATGGTGTATCTCCTTAACGCGTGGCCATCGCGGCCAGTTCTTCGCGGGTGCTGCTGATGACGGCACCGGCCTTGAGCAACTCATTGACGGCCTGTACACCGCCCTCCTCACTGATCCCCCGGCACGCCGGCAGGTGCAGGACCACCTCCAGGCCGGCCTTGAGCAGTTGCAAGGCGGTGGTCTTGACGCAGTAGTCCAGGGCCAGGCCGCCGACGATCACGCGAGTGACGCCCTGGGCCTTGAGGTACTCGATCACGCCAGTGGAGAGTTTGTCGTGCAGGTCGTGATAGCAGGCGCCATAGGGGTGCAGGTCGGGTTCGACGCCCTTCCAGATGAAGTAGTCGTAGTCATAGGGCGTGGGCAGCTCGTCGAGCAAGGTAAAGCCTTCGGTGCCCGGCACGCAGTGGCTGACCCAGGTCACATCGGCGTGTACCAGGCCGGTGGGCTGGAGCATCTCGCTGTGCTGGGCGACCACCCAGGGTGCATGCGGGGTGTGGGCGTCCTTGCTGCCGACGCGGTGGCCGGCGAGGCTGGCCATGTAGTTGAGTTCGGCACCGATCCGGTCACCGCCGGCCACCGGCAACTCGTTGGGGCACAGCGGCGTGAAGCTCTTCTGGGCATCGACGTCGAATGAAGCAATGGCAGTTTTCGCAAGGGTCATGGCGGTTCTCCTATGGCCTGGAAACAAAAGTACACGTCATGTACTTTCATTGCAAGAAACATTTATTTATCTATCCTGACGCAGGTACATGACATATCTGTTCGATCCGTTAGACTGTGCCCCACCGCTGTTCAGAAGGACGTCACATGCCCCTTAGCCCCTACCTCCATACCGTCGACCTGTGCGTGCTGTGCTACTGCCGCGCCGCCGGGGAACTCCAGTTGTTGCTGAACAAGCGCGAAGCCGAGCCCTTCGCCGGGCATTGGGCGTTGCCGGGGGTGGTGGTGAATGGCGGCGTGCAAGATCTGAGCCTCCAGGATGCGGTGGAACGCTTACGCGCCAGCAGCAAGGTCGGCCTGGAGCTGGCCTGGAGCGAGCAAGTGGGCACGGTGGGCGATGCGTTTCGCGATCCGCGTTGCTGGTCGTCGTCAACGTACTACCTGGCGATCGTCGCGGATGAGGTGGCGCCGAGTGAGCATCAAGGCTGGTTCCCGCTGCAGGCGGTGGCCGATGGCAGCATCAAGTTGCCGTTCGATCACAACAGCATCGTCGCGGCCGTGCAGGAACGCCTGTTTTCCAAGTCGCTGTACAGCAGCTTGCCGCTGATGTTCCTGGGCAATGAGTTCAGCGCGCCGGAGGCGACCACGATCTTTTCCCTGGTGCTGGAGCGGCCGGTGCTCAAGACCAGTATTCGCCAGCGCTTGTTGAAGCTGACGGAAGCGGGATATTTGCGCGAGACGGGGCGCAAGAAGCAGGGTGAAGGCGGCAGGCCCCAGGCGACGGTGGAGAACCTGAAGCCTGGGGCGGTTTACTTCTTTGATCGCAGTTTTGCCGACTAGGCACCCTTTTCAAGGACGATGACGTTCAAATGTGGGAGGGGGCCCGCCTATCTTGCTGATTCCTGGCTGGCCGCAGAGCTGGTATGCAGGGCGCTATGTAATGCCCCAACTGGTGGACGCTGCTTATCGAGTCATTGCGGTCGATCCTCGTGGTATGGGGAAAGTGATGCACCCATACGCACGGAGCTCATTCCACGTAACGGAGCCACAAATGCGTCCGGCCGGAGATCGCCTGTGCGACTGCACAAATGCGTGTCTGTAGGTCTTCATCGCTGGTGTTGTAGAGCGCACAGAAGTCTTTGGCTACGACGTTAGCAAGGGATGTATCAGGCGGTTCAGCACGAATGAAGCCGATGTAAGAAGCACCTACGCCCATCAACTCATAGCCATGTGCTTCTGAAAAGTGACGCGCAACCGCAAAGTTTTTCGCAGGATCCAGGTCGGACGTGAAATAGCCATTCGGGAAAGCCGCGAGTGCCTGGCAAGACTGCTGAACGGGCACCAGGAGCGCTGAAAGAGGCTGCTCTAGAAGAGAGACAGGGTCGTTCTGGTAAGCGATCCACTCTTGCAGGGCCTGCTCATCGAGTGTCAAACCATGAGCGCAAGCATCTTCGAAAGATGTGACTGCAGCCAAGTTCATGAAATTGCGATAGCAGATTGCAAACTCCGCTTTCGTAGTCGGATAGCCTATGTATTCACCATTCTCGAAGCACTCTGGAGGTAAGCCCGCTATGTCCTGCTCCGATGCATCGTCCATCCCTAAATTGTTGCGCGCATGCCCCGAGGTGTAGCGGGCTTGGTGCAGATCATCGAGCGAGAACAGAGGTTTAAAGCCTGGGTGCGCCACAGCAATCTTACGACGAGCTTCGGTCAGATCGTCAACGCTGGTAATTGCGCTCACGCCGTACTCATCGCATGTACCTACAGACGGATTATCACGCATGCCATTACCGCGAAATTCGATATCCATAAACCGTGGCCTCCTCCAGGCTGTTACTGAATTGAGTGAGTAATCCTAAGCGTTCCAGGATCATCATATGAAGATCTGCCTCCAAGCGACAACAGGACTTGGTTTGACTCCCCTGCCATCACAGAGCAGCACGCTACGCTAACGTTGACGTTCGTACTCCAAGGTCATGTTGATGTGCAAAACTGGCTTACCATGCAATTTCTAATCGACTCAGGGAAGAAAGCGCAGCGTTGGCACTGGCTTGCAACGCAGATCCACCCAATAAACTGTGGAGGTAACAGGATGGACAGAAAGCAGACTGCAGAGGTCAATCAGGACATTGAAGCGTCAATTTGGCGAACTGCTAATTGGCTGAATAAACCGAGCCTTTGCCAAGTCTTTACTGACGGCACCTTGGAGATGGTTACCGACGCCCAAACCGACTTCTGGCGTGAAACGCACTACGGATTCATACGCGACAGCGGACATTTCTTAGGGTTTTCAACCTCAGGAAGCTTTACTGCTCAGGTCAGAGTTAACGCCGATTTTCGCGAGCTCTATGATCAAGCCGGAATTATGGTCAGGCTCAATGAGGAGACTTGGCTCAAGGCGGGGATAGAATATAACGATGGAATGCCAATGATCAGCAGCGTGCTGACCCAAGGCCGGTCGGATTGGGCGCCTAGCTGCTTCACCGGTAACCCAAATGATTTCTGGCTTCGTTTAACCATTTCCGATGGAGCACTACGCTTGCAGTACTCAACGGACGGCGTGACTTGGCCATTGCTCAGGCTTGCACCCTTTCCAGAGGCGGAAAACTATACGGTTGGCCCTATGTGCTGCACACCGGAACGGCAAGGGTTGAGGGTAAAGTTTTCTGAATGGTCTTTGAGTCAGCCCATCGGGCGAGACCTGCATGATTTGAGCTAGCCAGTATGTCGAGCAGGCAATCAAGCAGATGACTTTTTGATCCATCGGGGACTCTCGATTCCATGACATGGCCAGTTACCTCCTGGCCATGATTCATACATGTAAAGGTGTCTGCGGTCTGTACCGGGGCAAGCCCCCTCCCACAGTTTTGATTGGGGAATGACTTCAGCTCATCCAGTTGCCGCCGTCGACGTTGTAGGTCTGGGCCACCACATAATCAGCCTCCTTCGACGCAAGGAAAATCGCCATCCCGGTCAAATCCTCGGCCGTCCCCATCCGCCCGAACGGCACCTCCGCCC
>NZ_JAVAJK010000041.1:0-23975 GCF_052112325.1 Pseudomonas sp. Yb2C2
TTCGCGGCTGGTTTCGCAGCAGCGGTTTTAGCAACTGGCTTCGCGGCTGGTTTCGCAGCAGCGGTTTTAGCAACTGGCTTCGCGGCTGGTTTCGCAGCAGCGGTTTTAGCAACTGGCTTCGCGGCTGATTTCGCAGCAGCGGTTTTAGCAACTGGCTTCGCGGCTGGCTTTGCAGCAGCAGTTTTGGTCGCTGGCTTCACGGCTGGTTTTGCAACAGCGGTTTTAGCCGCTGGCTTGGCTGGCGCTTTAGCCGGAGCACGGGCACCCAGCACTTTAGCTACGGCTTCCTTCACACGACCAACACCCTGGGCCAGTTTCAGGCTTTCTTGAGCATCTTTTTTGAGTTGGGAAATGTAGGTGCGGGTTTCAGCTTGACGATCCTTGAGAGCATCCAGCAGGTCTTCGAGTTCTTTTACCGCGTCTTTGGCTTTGGCTTGTGCCTTGGCCTTGCCGGCAGTGGCGGCGTCTTGCAGTTTGGTGCGGGATTTGTGCAGCTTTTCTTGCGCTTTACCGCGTTGTTTTTCCAGCTTGGCGAGCAGTTTTTCTGCATCGGCCAACGCTTGGGAACATGCGCTTTCCAGATGTTCGAGCAAGCTGCCCGACAATTGTTGGAGTAAATGCAACGGGGTATTTACAGGCTTCTGTTTGGCCGACATGGTTTACCTCCTGGCTGACGTGGGTGCGGCTCATACTAGCCCTCTGCTCTTACCGCCGCTAGGGCATGTTGACAGTATCGTTTGCGTTGCGTTGCAACGTGCGAAAATTCTTATCGATATAACGAAAACACGCGGCACTTTTTACGCACTCGCACTGGCATAATCCGTCGCACTTTCGGCAGGAGAATGCCCATGTCGCGTTACCTTTTCCTTGTGCTGGGCCTGGCGATTTCCACGGCCAATGCGAGCGAGCAATCACCGTCAAAAACCACGCCCCAAGACCAGCACGACCTCGCCTACAGCCTGGGCGCCAGCCTCGGTGAGCGCCTGCGCCAGGAAGTCCCGGACCTGCAGATCCAGGCCTTGATCGACGGCCTCAAGCAAGCCTATCAAGGCAAGCCGCTGGCGTTGGATAACACGCGCATCGAACAGATTCTTGCCGAGCACGAAGCGCAGGCCGAAGCCGACGCCCAAGCGCCTAAAAGTGAAAAGGCGCTCGCCGCCGAGCAGCAGTTTTTAACCAAGGAAAAAGCCGTGAAAGGGGTGCGCGAGTTGGCCGATGGCATCCTGCTCACGGAACTGACACCCGGCACGGGTAACAAGCCTGGCGCGAATGATCAGGTCCAGGTGAACTACGTTGGACGATTGCCCGATGGCACGGTCTTCGATCAGAGCACACAACCCCAGTGGTTTCGCCTGGACAGTGTGATCAGCGGTTGGAGCAGCGCGTTGCAGCAGATGCCGGTCGGGGCCAAATGGCGCCTCGTGATCCCGTCGGCCCAAGCTTATGGAGGTGACGGTGCCGGCGAGCTGATCCCGCCGTATACGCCACTGGTATTCGAGATCGAATTACTCGGCACCCGTCATTGAGCCAATAAAAAACGGTGCGCCATGCGCACCGTTCTTATCTCGCCCGCAAAGGTCAGGCCTGGGGGACAGCTTCTTCCTTATGGGCGTTGTGGAGCACTTCGATCAGGCAATCTTCCAGTTCGAAACGCTCATGGAGCAGGCCACCCAACTCCTTGAATTTCTCAGCAACGCACTGGCCGGCATCACACAGGTCGGTGAACGCCAGCAGCTTCTCGGTAATGACATCGATGCGCGGATAAATAGTCTCGGCCAAGTCAAGACCACGCTGATCATCAAAGGCTTGCGCCTCCTTGGTCAGTTGCTCGTAGACACCGAAATGGCCAGCAGACACATAGTCCACCAACACTTCACAGAACTCCTGCAACGGCTTGCGATTCTCAGCCAGTGCCTCAGGCTTGGCGCCAAGAGCATCAAAGGCCCGAACCAGTTCGTGACGTGCCTTCAACCAGCTGTCGATCAGCTTGTGCACCCCACCCCAGCGTTCCTGAGCATTCTGACAACTTTCCAGCATGATGATCTCTCTTCCCTATAGGGGCGCTGCCGCCTGATGCCCGCGCAACACTTCAAGGATAAAACAGCAGCGGGACAAGGCCGCGTCTGACAAACGGTTTCAATAACGCGTGCGGGCCAGATTATGCCCCCATGACTATGGCTTCAAGGTACGCAGGAGAGAAAGTTCATACAAGTGTTTAATCCCGTCCTACAAACTGCGGCCTCCGATCAGTGGCCCGCTGAGCGCAACGGACGGCTCAAGAACAGTCGGGAAAATTGCATGACACCGAGGATCAACATGCCCAGGAAGAACAACAGGCTCCACTCGGGAAGGCTCAGGTCAAATAGCGTCCAGCTTATTTCCATACAATCGACCGTGCCTTCGACCGTCAATTGCAACGCCTGCCACAGCGACAGGTTCTCGAGCATGTGACTGAGACTGGGCCAGCAATCGGCGGCCTGATCCGCTGCGGCATTTTGCAGCAGCACCTGGCGTACGGCGGTGATGGCACCCAGCAACGCACAGACCATGCTCGTAAACCCGTACAAGTAAAAAGTGGAACGCCTGGGGTTGTGGATAGCGGCGACCAGATTGATCAGCGTGAAGGCAGCCAGAAAGGCCCGTTGCATCTGGCACAGGAAACAAGGGCGTAACGAGGCACCGAACTCAAGATAGAAGGACGCACCCAACGTCAGCGCACCCGCCATGAACGCAAGGAAAAACAAGGAGCGTGAAGGGGCCAAAGACATGCTTTATCCGCATCGCGAGAGATAGGTCGTTACGTTAGAGGAAAGGCCTGACCCCTTTCAATACGCGCCAGAGCAGACGATTCCGTGAGAACGTAGGGACATCCCGTCAGAGAATGGAAGACTTGAAGCGCATGAACGTAGGAGTTTGCTTCAAAGCCCCTCAGGGCCGGCATATGCGCAGCATTGAAGGGCTGGTCATCAGAAATATCTGAGCCAACCCTAGACTTCTTCCTGCATCAAACTCGGGCAGGAACTGGCAGCGGAGACGCCAGCAAGCGGTTATCCAATAAGCCCAGGCCTTCCTGGAACAACTGGTTGCTGCGCTCGGTGTCGCCCAACTGCGCCAACAGCCGCGCCAGTTCGGCACAGGCCTCGGGATTACGTTGCACCTGCAGGCTGCTTTCCAGGTAATCACGCGCCTTGCCCCACAGGCTGTTTTGCAGGCACAGACGACCCAATGTCAACAACAGGCTGGCATCGCCCGGGTGGTCCTTTAGCCAGCCCTCGGCAAACTTCAATTGCCGGGCAGGATCACTGCCGCGCAGCAGGCCGTAGAGACGAATCAGGTGGCTGTCGTAGCCGCGCTTGATGGCACCGCGCAACGCCTCCTCCGCCTTGGCATCGGCGCCCAATTGACGCAGTTGCTCGGCATAGGCCAGGACCAGTTGCGGCTCCTGGCGCTGGGCGGAAGTGAGCTGTTGCCAGGCCCGCTCAAGAGACTGCAGGCCGGCTTCGCCCTGCTCTTCGCGCTGGGCCGCCAGGCTCAGGTTCTCCCCCCAGGCACGCCGCTCCAATTCGGCCAATTCGCCGGCGGGCAGTACCTTATCCTTGCGCAGCTCCGGCAACAGGCGGATTACCGACGACCAGTCGCCACGCTGCTGGTGCAGACGCTGCAATTGGCGCAGCACTTGGCCGTTGTGGGGATGACGCTCGTGCATGGCCTGCAAGGTGGTGAGCGCGCCGTCAGTATCGCCACGGTCCAATTGCAACTGCGCATGGCTCAAGGCAACCGCCAGCTCGGCCTGGGGCTGACGCTCCAGGGCGCGCTCGAGCAAACCGTCCGACTCTTCATAACGGCCCTGCTCATTCGCCGCCCGGGCCGCGCCCAGGTAGTACAGCAATGGCTGGCGCTCGGCTTCGGCGGCACGGTGCAGGTGACGTTCGGCACTGGCCCAACGGCCTTCGGCGAGGTCCATCTGGCCCTGTTCAATGGCGATCTGCACGCGGCGACTGCGGTTACGTCGTGACCACGGGTTGACCACGCCACCCGAGGTGGTGACCAGGCTCAGCAATACGCGGATCAAGTAGATAGCCAGGGCGAAGACAAACACCGCCACCACGGTAGCCCATAGGCTCGACTCGTAGTGCAGCACATGAGGATAGGTAATCAGCACGTAGCCGGTGTGTTTCGAAATGCCCACGGCCAGTGCCAGGGCGATTGCAATCGCCAGCACCAGGATCACATAGAAACGCTTCATCGGCTCTACTCCTGCTTCGCCGACGTGGCCGCCGGCGTGGATGCCGCCTTGGCTTCGTCAGCAGACAGATGACGACGTTCGAGGTACGCCTGCACCGCAGCCAGGCTCGCCGCCAGGTCCGGGGTCACCACCGAGACAGCCTTGGGCTCAAGCTCGGCGATACGCGCCAGCATCGCCTTGCTCTGCGGGTTGTCCTGGTTGAAGTTGTCCTGCAACACGCTGCGAGCCTCACCCAGGGAGCGGCTGTACACCGCCGATTCACCATTGAGCGCCGCCCATTGTGCTTGCTCCAGGGCCAGGCTGAGGGCCAGGCGTACCTGGTTCAGGCCTTGACCGGCGAGCAGTGGACGAATGTTGTCGTCGGGGTTGAAGTCGATGCGGAAGTAACGGGAAATCTGCTCCCACCACTGGCTCCAACGGCTGTCCGTATCGGTGCTCGGACGCCCCTGGGATGCGGGCTCGGTCAGTTGATACTCAGGGGCAATGGCCGCCAGTTGCACGACCTGGTCACGCAAGGCCGCCAATTGCAGATACAGCCCGGTGCGATCCGGCTGCTCAGTACTGCGCAACGCGGCAAGGCTCTTGGCCAGCTGCTCGCGGGCAGCGTAGGAGCCCGGATCGCTTTGCTCGCGAAGAATCTCGTCGGCGCCCTGGACGAGGGCCTGGGCGCTGTTGATGTCTTGCAAGGCAGACAAGCGCAAACTCGCCAGGCGAATCAGGTGCTCGGCCTCAGCCAGGCGCCAATCCTTGCGGCTGGCACCCAGCACGGTTTCCAGGCGCTGGCTCAAGCGCTGCTGGTCACCCTGCAACTGGGCCACCAGCCGACGGCGCTCCTCAAGCTCATCCGCACCCGGCAGTTGCGCCAGGCGTGCAGCCAGTTGTTGCTGGCTTTGCTTGAGGGCCTGGGATTGGTCATCCAGGGTCTGCACTTGACCCAGTTGGTGCTGGCTGCTGGCTTGCAGGGCACGAACCTGCCAGAGACCCCAACCGCCGGCGGCAACACCCGCAGCGCCAAGCAGCAGGGCGACAACTGCCAGGCCATTGCCGCGGCGCGGCGCGGTGACCGGTGACTCAACCGGCGCATCAAGTGCGGGTTGGGTTTCATCTTTAGGCAAGGCTGTTTCGCTCACGTATCCGTCCTTTGCGTATCAGAGAGTGGGAACGGCATGACTCCGTAACGCCACTAACAAAGCCGCGGCACTCGCGCCGCGACAATCCACAACTTTTTCTGCGCCAGCGGCCCGCGCCATCTCGGCGACTCGCGGGCTGGGCACGAACAACGGCAGCTGCGCCACCTGTGGCCAATCGGATCCGGCCAGGACCTGCAGGTGCAAAAAACCCTGCCCACTGCTGACCACCAGGCCGTTCAAGCGTTCCAACTGGATGTGCCGGGTCAGTACACCGGTGTCGTAGGCCGGAAGGAAACGACGATACAACTCCAAGTAGTCGACACTAGCACCTTGCTCGCGCAAACGCTCAGCCAGCAGCTCCCGCCCCCCCTCGCCGCGCAGGATCAACACCCGCGCACCGGGCCGTGCGATAGCCTCGCGCAACGCAGGCAATTGAAGCAAGGCCTCGCTGTCGTCGCCGGTTTGGGGATAGTGAACGGGAAGGCCGTGATCAGCCAGGACCTGCGCGGTGGCCGCACCGACGCTGAACCACGGCAGTTGCGGCCAGGCTTGATCCAACTGCTGCACGGCAAGCCGCGCGGCCGGTTTGCTCACCACGATCACTGCACAGTAGCGGCCAAGATCACCGAAGACGGCCTGTTGTTCGGGGGTAACGGGTAACGGTTCGATGTCCAGCAAAGGCAAGCTGCTGCTGAAGATACCGGCTTCGGACAACGCCGCCGCCAGGGCCGCCGACTCCTCGGCAGGCCGTGTCAGCAGCACGCGCCAACCGGTCACTGCGGGCCGGCCTCGCCGTAGACTTTTTGCAGAATGGCGCCAGCGCCCTTGTCCAGCAGCTCTTCAGCCACCTGGACACCCAGGGCGATGGCGTCACGCTGCGGACCACGGATTTCAGCAGTCAGCAGAGTGCCCCCATCCGGATCCCCAACCAGGCCACGCAGCCACAGGTTTTCACCTTCGAGCACGGCGTAGCAGGCGATCGGCACCTGGCAGCCACCGTTGAGGTGCTTGTTCAGGGCGCGTTCGGCCGTGACACGCACTTCGGTCTCGTAGTGATCCAGGGGGTTGAGCAACGCGTGGATTTCACGGTCGGCAGTGCGGCATTCGATGCCCACGGCGCCTTGCCCGCCAGCAGGCAGGCTGTCTTCGACGCTGATGGCCGAGGTGATGCGGTCTTCGAAGCCCAAACGGATCAGGCCGGCGGCGGCGAGGATGATCGCGTCATACTCACCGGCATCGAGCTTGGCCAGGCGGGTGTTGACGTTGCCGCGCAGGAAGCGAATCTGCAGGTCCGGACGACGGGTCAACAGCTGTGCCTGGCGACGCAGGCTGGAGGTACCGACAATGCTGCCCAGGGGCAGGTCATCCAAAGACGCAAAGGTATTGGAAACGAAGGCGTCACGCGGGTCTTCACGCTCACAGATGCAAAACAGGCCCAGGCCTTCTGGGAAGTCCATGGGCACGTCTTTCATTGAGTGCACAGCGATGTCGGCTTCGTTTTCCAGCAGCGCGGTTTCCAGTTCCTTGACGAACAGGCCCTTGCCGCCGATCTTCGACAGCGGCGAGTCGAGCAGCTTGTCGCCGCGACTGACCATGGGCACCAGGGTCACCTTGAGGCCGGGATGGGCCTGCTCAAGGCGTGCTTTGACGTATTCGGCCTGCCACAAGGCCAGGGCGCTTTTACGGGTGGCGATGCGGATTTCGCGAGAGGACATGGATCAATCCGTACTGAATAGATACGGCAGATAATAACAGCTCAGGCAAATACGCTTTGATTTGAATCAGCAAGTGCGGGGCCTCCCTGGCCACGTCGCACCGGGATAATGAATGCAGGCTTGCCAAAACCCTCGGGCTAAAGCTGCTGCATCATCTTGCGCACGCCGGCGACATGGCGCCGGCTGACGATCAACGCATCCCCGTTAAGCCCTTTGAGGAATAACTGAAAGTGCCCGAGGGGCGTGCGCTGCAGGCGCTCGATTCGCTCACGGGCCACCAGCGCGTTCCGGTGGATTCGCACGAAGCGGTCACCGAACTCATCCTCAAGGGCCTTGAGCGGCTCATCGAGCAACACTTCGCCAGCCTCATGCCGCAGGGTCACGTACTTGTGATCGGCAATGAAGTAGACCACCTGGTCCAAGGGGATCAACTCGATGCCTTTGCGTGTGCGGGCGCTGATATGGCTGCGCGGCCCGTTGCCGCTTTGGGCGGCTGGCTGGGTCAGGGCAGCGAGTTGGGCGCGATTGGGACGTTCGGCTTTCTTCAGGGCCCTGAGCAAGGCCTCGGCAGTCACTGGCTTGACTACGAAGCTGACACCACTGGCTTCCAGTGTCTGCGCGGCAAACTCTTCTTGCGCGGCACACAACACCACGGCAGGTGGCGATTCGCGCTCACTCAGGCGGGCAGCAACTTGCAGGCCATCGAGGCCCGGCATGCGGATATCGAGCAACACCACGTCCGGCTTGAGGCTGTCGATCAACGTCAACGCCTCCTCGCCGCTGGTGGCACTCGGTTCAAGGACTGTATAACCCTCGAGTTCACTGACCAAACGGCTCAGTCGCTCGCGGGCTTGGGGTTCGTCATCAACGATCAGGACATTCATATAGCGCTGGATTCCTGCGTGAGTCTCGCACAAGGATAGCGTAGACAGGTGCGGTGACTTGCGTCACAGCGATCCACGCTAAGACTAGCGCGAGCGGCAAAAAGTGCCCTGACAGCGGCACCCATATTTACCCGGACCTGTTCAATAGCGCCCAAGACCTGCTGCCTTCGGGCATCGTCGTAGGGTTTGCTGATACACAATCCGAATACCCCCCTTTTAAATGGATAGTCAGGCTCTGACCGCATTACCCGACTTTGGTGCATTCACACACTATCAGTCCAACTGTAGACGCTCGCCGAGACGATATTGCTCAATCGTCAAATATCGTATCAATAAGCACCTGTCTCCAGTCTCGTCCCGGACGCGGTCGGCGGCAAGGCACTTAGCCATCCTTTGCACAAATAAAAATGCCGACGACCCGCGGCACCGCCTCCAAGGGCAACCCTGTTATTATCGCCGGCACACTTTCATGCCTCTTAATAAGCAGACCACGAGCGAACCCATGAGCACCGACAAGACCAACCAGTCCTGGGGCGGCCGCTTCAGTGAACCCGTCGACGCCTTCGTCGCCCGCTTCACCGCCTCCGTCACCTTTGACCAGCGCCTGTACCGCCACGACATCATGGGCTCCATAGCCCACGCGACGATGCTGGCCAAGGTCGGCGTGCTGACCGACGCAGAGCGCGACAGCATCATCGATGGCCTGACCACCATCCGTGGTGAGATCGAAGCCGGTACGTTCGACTGGCGTGTCGACCTGGAAGACGTGCACATGAACATCGAGGCCCGTCTCACCGACCGTATCGGTGTGACCGGCAAGAAACTGCACACCGGTCGTAGCCGTAATGACCAGGTGGCCACCGACATCCGCCTGTGGCTGCGCGATGAAATCGACCTGATCCTGGCCGAAATCACCCGCTTGCAGAAAGGCTTGCTGGAGCAGGCCGAGCGTGAGGCGGACACCATCATGCCTGGCTTCACCCACCTGCAAACCGCACAACCCGTGACCTTCGGCCACCACCTGCTGGCCTGGTTCGAGATGCTCAGCCGCGACTACGAGCGCCTGGTGGATTGCCGCAAGCGCGCCAACCGCATGCCGCTCGGCAGCGCAGCCCTGGCCGGCACCACCTACCCGATCGACCGTGAGTACACCGCACAACTGCTGGGTTTCGACGCCGTCGGCGGCAATTCCCTGGACGGCGTGTCCGACCGCGACTTCGCCATCGAATTCTGCGCCGCCGCCAGCATCGCGATGATGCACCTGTCGCGTTTCTCCGAAGAGCTGGTGCTGTGGACCAGTGCGCAATTCCAGTTCATCGACCTGCCGGATCGCTTCTGCACCGGCAGCTCGATCATGCCGCAAAAGAAAAACCCCGACGTGCCCGAGCTGGTGCGGGGCAAGAGCGGCCGTGTATTCGGCGCACTGATGGGCCTGCTGACCCTGATGAAAGGCCAGCCCCTGGCCTACAACAAGGACAACCAGGAAGACAAGGAACCGCTGTTCGATGCCGCCGACACCCTGCGCGACTCGCTGCGCGCGTTTGCCGACATGATCCCGGCGATCAAGCCCAAGCACGCGATCATGCGTGAAGCGGCCCTGCGCGGTTTCTCCACGGCGACTGACCTGGCGGACTACCTGGTACGCCGTGGCCTGCCGTTCCGCGACTGTCACGAGATCGTTGGCCATGCGGTGAAATACGGCGTCGACACCGGCAAGGACCTGGCGGAAATGAGCCTGGAAGAGCTGCGCCAGTTCAGTGACCAGATCGAACAGGACGTGTTTGCCGTGTTGACCCTGGAAGGCTCGGTGAATGCCCGTAACCACGTGGGCGGTACCGCGCCGGCACAGGTGAAGGCTGCAGTCGCTCGCGGCCAGGCCCTGCTCGCCAGCCGCTGAAAAAGGTGGGAGGGGGCAACCCCCTCCCACATTTGATCATTTTTTGGCCGCAACCATCGCCATGAACGCCGGCATCGCGGCCTCCCTGTCCGCCGCCACCTTCTGCGCATTAGGCATGGCATGCAGTCGCTCCAGCAACGCTCTGGCCGCCGGCAATTCAGCCAACAGGTCCAGGCCAAACAGCTTCTCGCCCACCGCACAGGCGAGGTTCACGCTGTACATGAAATACAGATCCGCAATCGTAAAGCCCTCCCCCGCCACAAAAGGCGCGAACTTGCCGTGACGGCCTAAAGAGCCGATCCCCAGCAGCAACTCAGCCCTGGATTTCGCCTTGATCGCCTCCGGCACCGGCATACCGAAAAACGCCTCGGCAAAACACGCGCGGGCGGGCAATTCGATGTACAGCTCGATTTCCCTGCACAACGCCAGCACTTGGGCACGCTGGAACGGGTCGGCCGGCAACAGCGACGGGCCTTCCTGGGAGTGCTCGATGTATTCGAGGATCACACTGGTTTCGTTGATAAACCCCTGCTTCACGCCCAGCACCGGCACCTTGCCACGCGGGCTGACCGCCAGGGCTTCAGGGGTTTGCCCGGCATAAAAGGGCACCTCCTCAAAAGCCAGGCCTTTCTCCAGCAGTGCCAGTTTCACCATGTTGTAGTAGTTGCTGACCGAGAATCCGTAAAGCTTGAGCATCGCAAAGCCTCCAGGCCGTGTGCGGGGTTGGCTGCAGGAGTTATAGATCCCAGGGCCCCGCCTGACCAGCAGCATCACCTGCCTGAATGGGGGTAGACTGGCGCCCTTTCCTTGAGGAGCCTGCCATGAGCGAGCCGACCGATATCGACAGCGACGAAGAAGAGTTCACCGAAAACACCTTGATCGAAGCGATCGAAAACCAGATCGAAAGCGACAATCCGCCCGCTGCCAAGGCCACTTTCAATAAACTGACCCTGGTGGGCTATGAACGTGAAGAGATCCTGAATCTCATGGCCCATGTGCTGGCTTTCGAGATCGACGCGATGCTGGATGATGACCGCGCATTCAATACCGAATGGTATGAAACAGCGCTGCGGGCACTGCCTGAGCTGCCGCCCGAAAAGGAATAATCCCGGCACACCGCAACACGCTGGACAGTTCGGCAAAGTGCGTTCACCTTATGGCCTGCTAGCCTCTAATAAATTTTAGAAAGTCTGGAGTCCTTATGTCGTATACCCCTGAGTTGGTTGCCGAACTGGAAATCCTTGTACTCTTCCCCTTGGACAGCACCAAGGAAGGTCTGAAAGTCCATCAGACCGCCGCTCCCTCTGCCATCGCCGCTGCCAAGCGCCTCCATGCGAAAGGACTTATCGATCAACCGGACGGAGGCTACCTGACCAGCCTTGGCCGGGACGCTGCAGAGCAGGCCCAAACCCTGCTGACCATCCTGAGCACCGCCAACACCAAAGAAGCCGCCTGATCCGTATACCGCCCATGGAGTCCGGCTCTTGCGGACTCCGAGGGCACTGCTGTGCAACGGCCCGGTTTTTGACGTCAAAAACCATTTCCCTCTAAACCTCCTACGCGACTGGCTGTAAACTCCTGCATGGCCGCCCGCGTCGGGCCCTGCGAGCCACCGAGTTCGACATGACCCGCACCCATGAAATCCGCCCTGACCTGGACGAAGGCATCGACCGCAAGGTGCTGGCCCAATTGCGTGCGCGCTTCATGGCCCTCAATGAAGGTCGCATGGCTCGTGCCGTCGAAGGGCTGACGCCGCGCCAGCAAAGCGTGCTGACCCTACTGCCGCTGTTTTTTCACGTCAATCACCCACTGTTGCCGGGGTATGTCTCAGGCAGCACGCCGGCCGGGCTGTCGAACTTCGAGCCCGACGCCCAGGCACTCACGGAAGCCCAGCGCCTGACCCGCTCGTTCTCTTACAAGCCGCGTCCGGTCAATCAACCCAAACCGATCCACGGTCTGTTCCTGATGGGCAGCCTCGGCACCCTCGCCCAGGCCGACCAGAGCGACATGGATGTGTGGGTGTGCCACGCACCCGACCTGGGCGAAAACGAGCTCGCGGAGCTGCGTAAAAAATGCCAACTGCTGGAAGCCTGGGCCCTGGGCATGGGCGCAGAAGCGCACTTCTTCCTGATTGAGCCGACGCGCTTTGTACTCGGCGAGCGCGACACCCAACTCAGCTCCGACGACTGCGGCACGACCCAGCATTACCTGTTGCTGGACGAGTTTTACCGCACAGCCATCTGGCTGGCCGGGCGTACGCCGATCTGGTGGCTGGTGCCGGTGTATGAAGAGACCCGCTATGCGGAATTCACCCACACACTGATCTCCAAGCGCTTCATCCGCGCCGATGAAACCCTCGACCTCGGCCACTTGGCGCGTATCCCTCCCGGTGAATTCATCGGTGCCGGGCTGTGGCAACTGTTCAAGGGCATCGAGTCGCCCTACAAGTCGGTGCTCAAGCTGCTATTGACCGAGGTCTACGCCAGCGAGCACCCGAACGTGCACTGCCTGAGCCTGCGCTTCAAGCGCGCGGTGTTCGCCAACCAGATGGACCTGGATGAGCTGGACCCGTACATCGTGGTGTACCGCCGTATCGAGGAATATCTCAAGGCACGCAACGAGCCGGAGCGCCTGGAGCTGGTGCGTCGCGCCCTGTACCTGAAGGTCAACCGCAAGCTCAGCGCCGGTCAGCGCAGCACCAGTTGGCAGCGGCTGTTGCTGGAGCGCCTGGCCCACGAGTGGGGCTGGGACCAACGCCAACTGGCGCTGCTGGACAGCCGCAGCCAGTGGAAAGTACGCCAGGTGGCCTCCGAGCGCCGTGCCCTGGTCAGCGAGCTGAACTACAGCTATCGCTTCCTGACCCAGTTCGCTCGTACCGAACAGACCGTCAGCCTGATCAACAAGCGCGACCTCAATGTGCTGGGACGGCGCCTGTATGCCGCCTTTGAACGCAAGGCCGGCAAGGTTGAATTCATCAACCCCGGCATCGCCCCGGACCTGGCCGAAGACACCCTGACCCTGGTGCAATCGCCCAACCGCAAGGAGCCCGGCCAGCACCACTGGGGCCTGTACAACGGTAATCTCACGGCCCTGGAATGGGAGCACTTCGCGCCGATCAAGCGCAGCCGCGACCTGTTGGAAATGCTCACCTGGTGCCACCGCAACGGCGTCATCGACAGCAGCACGCGCCTGGCGCTGCACCCCGGCACCAGCGACATGACCGAATTCGAGCTGTTCAACCTGCTGGGCAGCCTGCAGCAGGCTATCGCCCTGCCCCTGGCCAGCGTTGATGAAGCGCGCCTGCTGCGCTCGGCGGTGCCCGAGGAAGTGTTGCTGCTGATCAACGTCGGCGTCGACCCGCTCAAGCATCATCGCGACCTGAATATCCTGATGACCACCGAGCGCACCGACTCCCTGAGCTATGCCGGTGTGCGAGACAACCTGGTACTGACCCTCGATCAGGTCACGCTCAACAGCTGGAACGAGGTGATGGTCAGCCGCTACGACGGCCCCCACGCCCTGCTCGATTGCCTGCGCGACTACCTCAATCAACTGCCGTCGGATCATCTGCCTCGGCTGCGGGTGCGCTGCTTCTGTCACAACCGCGCGCAGTTCATTGCCCAGCGAGTGGAAGAAATCTTCGACACCGCACAGAACCTGCTGCTGGGTCAGGGCAATCACCGCTACTTGCTCCAGGTACAGCAGCACTATCACGTGATGGAGTTGATGCCCGGCCAGGCCTCCCACGTATCACTGGCGACCCAGGATGCGCTGGTCGCCTACCTCAGCGAAGAATTGGCCAGCTACAGCCCGCTGCACCTGGATGCCATGGCCCTGGAAGACCACGACCTGGCGCTGTTGCTGCCCATGGGCATGGCCGATTGCGTGCAGGTGTTCTACCGGGTCAACGAAGGCTTCGCCGAGCTGTATGTGCTGGATGAATTCAACGCGCTCTGGCAGCAACGCTTGCCGTTTCATGATGAGCAGAGCCTGTTGGCGCCGTTGCAGCGCTTTTTGCAGTCGATCATCTATCGCCGGGAAGCACTGTCGCCCCTGGACACGCAACAACCGTTGGGTGAGGTGCAAATCTTGTACTACCAACTGCTGCCGTCAGGCAGCACGCGCGCGCGTGGGGTGGAGCCGCGGCCAGCCCCGCAGAACCCCGCGAACAAACCGTTTTATGACGTGCAGGCGATTATCGGCAAGGCGGCGCCGGGCCAGGTGGGCATAACCCTGTACTGCAATCAGCGGGAGTTTTCCGAGCTGGAGTTTGGCGACCAACTGTTTGCAGTGGTCGCCCAGGAAATCGTCGGGCAACGCCGGGAAACCGAGCGCTACCGCTGCTACATCACCGACCTCGACCTGTCGGGGCTGCTCGGTGATGTGCAAAGCCCAAGCAATTTGTACCTGCGCTACAAGGCCGAGCTGGAGCTCGCGCTGAATGAGGCGCTGAGCCAGGTCTAGAGAGGGAAGGCGCCGCCATCCTTGGGCTGACCATCAACACTGAGCAGCTCAAGCTTGAGGGTCTTGCCGCCCGGTGCCGGCCAATCGATGTGCTGCCCTACCTGCAGGCCAAGCAAGGCACTGCCCACCGGGGCCAGGACCGAAATCTTGCCTTCATCGGCATTCGCATCTTTCGGGTAGACCAGGGTCAGGTGGTAGTCCTTGCCGCTGCCTTGCTCACGGCAATGCACACTGGAGTTCATGGTCACGACCGTTGCAGGCACTTCATCGTGGCCAACCACTTCTTCGGCGCGGTCGAGTTCGGCTTGCAGTGCAATAACGCCCGGCTGCGTCTCGTCCATACGGTCGATCAATTGCTCAAGACGCTGCACATCAAGACGGGTGAGGATGATGGAAGGTGCGGTCATGATTCAGGCAGACTCCTTTTTTCTGCACAAAAAAGCAAAACCCCGCCAGGAAAAGGCGGGGTTCTCACGGGCCTCGATGAGTTGAGGCGTATCCGGACACTACCACAGCACCGTAAATAAACAAGACGGGCTCAAGGCGCGGCCTTGCGTTGCTCGGCCTGGGCCACGATCACTCGGCGCCGCTGATCATCGGCGGAGCGCCATTCACGGATGTCTTCCACATGGCGGAAGCAGCCGAGGCAGACTTTTTGCTCGTCCAGGCGACACAAACTGATACAAGGTGACGGCACCGCCGGGCTGACATTACTGAACAGCGGCTTGGGCGGGCGTACAGGCGCAGGCTGGGTCACGGTCAGATCTCGTCGAAATCCAGCTCGGCGCCGGTATATTCGTGGACCAGGCGCGCGAGCATCTCGCCCAGCAACTCTTCACTCTTGTCACACTGCCATTTGCCGCTTTCTTCGTCGTAGTCGAAGTGGACGCCACCGGAGCGCGCCGCCAGCCACAGCTGACGCAGCGGCTCCTGGCGGCTGAAGATCAGTTGCTGGCCACTCTCGAACTTGACGGTCAGCACACCGGCCGAGTTTTCCAGATCCACATCCAGGTCGCTGTCGTCGAAAATATCTTCCAGCTTCTCTTGGGTGGCATCCACCAGGTCGTGAAAACGGGCTTCGGTCAAACTCATTGTGGCAACCTCGAAAGTGTCTGGTTTTGCTCAAGCGCCGCACGATACGGGCGAGCCCCGCCGATTGCAAAGGATACCGATTTCAACACGATTGACGGCGTGAAATATCCTCAACCAGCGTAGTCCGCTTCCCGACCATCTCGGCAAACCCCCGCCGGACGGGTATTTCAGCGCATAGGCAAGCTGGCGGGTGGTCGGTATACTCGGGCGCAATTAATGCATATTCAAGGATTTCGCCATGAAGCGCCTGATCTCTTCCCTTGCTGCGCTCGTCGCGGTCGCTTGCCTCGTTAGTGCCTGTGGTCAAAAAGGCCCGCTGTACCTGCCCGATGACAGCAAAGACCCGAATGAACAGGCGCAATCGTCGCAAAAGCCCTCCAAAGCGCATAAGCACGACACCTACGAATAAGGGAGCTCCATGGACGCTTTTAACTACCGGGACGGCGAGCTGTTCGCGGAAGGCGTGGCGTTGTCCGCGATTGCCCAGCGCTTTGGTACCCCGACCTACGTGTACTCCCGTGCGCATATCGAAGCCCAATACCGCTCGTTCACCGACCCGCTCGATGGCGTACCGCACCTGGTGTGCTACGCAGTCAAGGCCAACTCCAACCTGGGTGTACTGAATGTCCTGGCGCGTCTGGGCGCCGGTTTCGACATCGTCTCCCGTGGCGAGCTGGAACGGGTCCTGGCCGCCGGCGGCCAGGCTGACAAGATCGTGTTCTCCGGCGTAGGCAAGAGCCGCGAAGACATGCGCCGAGCCCTGGAAGTCGGCGTACATTGCTTCAACGTAGAGTCCACCGACGAGCTGGAACGCCTGCAAGTCGTCGCCGCCGAGATGGGTGTTCGTGCGCCGATCTCACTGCGCGTCAACCCGGACGTCGATGCCGGCACCCACCCGTACATTTCCACCGGTCTCAAAGAGAACAAGTTCGGCATCGCCATTGCCGACGCCGAAGACGTGTACATCCGTGCCGCCCAGCTGCCGAACCTGGAAGTGCTGGGTGTCGACTGCCATATCGGCTCGCAACTGACCACACTGCCGCCGTTCCTGGATGCCCTCGACCGCCTGCTGGCATTGATCGACCGCCTGGGCGAATGCGGCATCTACCTGCACCACATCGACCTCGGTGGTGGCGTGGGCGTGCGTTATCGCGATGAAGAGCCACCGGCGATCGCCGACTATATCCAGGCCGTGCGCGAGCGCATCGAAGGCCGCGACCTGACGCTGATGTTCGAGCCGGGCCGCTATATCGTCGCCAATGCCGGCGTGCTGCTGACCCAGGTCGAGTACCTCAAGCACACCGAGCACAAGGACTTCGCCATCGTCGATGCGGCGATGAACGACCTGATCCGCCCGGCGCTGTACCAGGCCTGGATGAATGTCACCGCGGTGACGCCTCGCAACAGCGAAGCACGCGCCTATGACATCGTCGGCCCGATCTGCGAGACCGGCGACTTCCTGGCCAAGGATCGTCAACTGGCCCTGGAAGAAGGCGACCTGCTGGCCGTGCATTCGGCCGGTGCCTACGGGTTTGTCATGAGTTCCAACTACAACACCCGCGGACGTACCGCCGAGGTGTTGGTGGACGGTGATCAAGCGTTGGAAGTGCGTCGCCGCGAGACGGTAGCCGAGTTGTATGCTGGCGAAAGCCTGCTGCCGGAGTAAGCCATGCTGCTGCGTTTTACCAAGATGCACGGGCTGGGCAATGATTTCATGGTCCTCGACCTGGTCAGCCAGCACGCGCACATCCTGCCCAAGCACGCTAAACAGTGGGGCGACCGGCATACCGGGATTGGCTTCGACCAATTGCTGATCGTCGAGGCGCCAAGCAACCCGGAGGTGGATTTCCGTTATCGGATCTTCAACTCCGACGGCTCCGAAGTGGAACAGTGCGGCAACGGTGCGCGCTGCTTTGCACGCTTTGTGCTGGACAAGCGCCTGACCGCCAAGCGGCAGATTCGCGTCGAGACCAAGAGCGGCGTGATCGAGCTGGATATCCGCAGCGACGGCCAGATCAGCGTCAACATGGGCGCGCCGCGCCTGGTGCCGGCGGATATTCCGTTCCAGGCGACCGAGCAGGCCGCCAGCTACCCGCTGGACGTTGACGGCCAGACCGTCGACATCGCTGCCGTGTCCATGGGCAACCCCCATGCGGTGCTACGGGTCAACGACATCAACACTGCCCCCGTGCATGAACTGGGGCCGAAGATCGAACACCACCCGCGCTTTCCGGCGCGGGTCAATGTGGGTTTCCTGCAGGTGATCGACCGTTCCCGCGCGCAATTGCGCGTGTGGGAACGCGGCGCCGGCGAAACCCAGGCCTGCGGTACCGGTGCTTGCGCCGCTGCCGTGGCCGCGATCAGCCAGGGGTGGATGGATTCGCCCCTGTTGATCGACCTGCCCGGTGGACGCCTGTCCATCGAGTGGGCAGGCCCTGGCCACCCGGTGATGATGACCGGGCCGGCCTCGCGCGTATACGAAGGACAGGTCCGTCTATGAGTGAGCCAAGCCAATGACCGATAAGCCTCAAGTACCCGCACAAGCAACTACCCCGAGCGAAAGTCTGGAGGCCGCTGCCGTCGCGGCGTACCTTGAGGCTAATCCGGACTTCTTCGTCGAACACGAAGAACTGCTCCCGGCCCTGCGCATCCCCCACCAGCGCGGCGACACCGTGTCGTTGGTGGAGCGACAGATGAAGATGCTGCGCGAGCGCAATATCGAAATGCGCCACAAGCTCTCGCACCTGATGGATGTCGCCCGCGACAACGACCGTCTGTTCGAGAAAACCCGCCGCCTGATTCTTACCCTGATGGACGCCGGCAGCCTGGAAGAAACGGTGATTGCCGTGGAAGACAGCCTGCGCCAGGACTTCCAGGTGCCGTTTGTCAGCCTGATCCTGTTCAGCGACAACCCGATGCCGGTGGGTCGCTGGGTCAGTGGCGGCGACGCGCAAACCGCGATCGGCGGCCTGCTTTCCGAAGGCAAGACCATCAGCGGCACGCTGCGCGAGCACGAGCTGGACTTCCTGTTCGGCGCCGAACAACGCAAGCAGATCGGCTCTACCGCCGTCGTCGCTCTCAGCCATCAAGGCCTGCACGGCGTCCTGGCCATCGCCAGCCGCGATCCCGCGCACTACAAGAGCTCGGTGGGCACTTTGTTCCTCACCTATATCGCCGAAGTACTGGGCCGCGTCCTTCCGCGCCACACCACCGCCCTGCGCGCGGTGCGCTAGCCATGGAACGGCAACTGGACGCTTACTGCGCTCACCTGCGTAACGAGCGCCAGGTGTCACCCCATACCCTGGAGGCTTACCGACGGGACTTGAACAAGGTCCTGGCGTATTGCGAAAAACAGCAGGTCACCAGCTGGAAGACCCTGGATATCCAGGGCCTGCGCAGCCTGATCGCACGGCTGCACCAGGCGGGCCAGTCCTCGCGCAGTCTGTCGCGCCTGCTGTCGGCGGTGCGTGGCCTGTATCACTACCTCAATCGCGAAGGCCTCTGCGACCACGACCCGGCCAGCGGCCTGTCCCCGCCGAAAGGCGAACGACGCCTGCCCAAGACCCTGGACACCGACCGTGCCCTGCAATTGCTCGATGGCGCCGTGGAGGATGATTTCCTCGCCCATCGCGACCAGGCGATCCTCGAACTGTTCTACTCTTCAGGCCTGCGCCTATCGGAGCTGACGGGCCTGAACCTCGATCAACTGGACCTGGCCGACGGCCTGGTGCAAGTGCTCGGCAAAGGCAGCAAGACTCGGGTGCTGCCGGTAGGCAGGAAAGCCCGCGAAGCCCTGCAACTGTGGCTGCCGCTGCGCGCCCTGGCCAACCCGGTGGACGACGCGGTGTTTATCAGCCAGCAAGGGCGGCGCCTGGGGCCGCGCGCCATCCAGGTACGGGTCAAGGCTGCCGGCGAGCGCGAGCTGGGGCAGAACCTGCATCCACATATGCTGCGGCACTCCTTTGCCAGCCATATGCTGGAATCGTCCCAGGACCTGCGCGCCGTGCAGGAACTGCTTGGCCATTCCGACATCAAGACCACGCAGATCTATACCCATCTGGACTTCCAGCACCTGGCAACGGTCTACGACAGCGCCCATCCACGGGCCAAACGCATCAAGGACGGCGACTCATGAACATCAAGCTGATCACCTTCGACCTGGACGACACGCTCTGGGACAACGTACCCGTCATCATCAGCGCCGAAGCGTCGATGCGCGAATGGCTGGCCACCCATGCCGCCAAGGTGGGCGACCTGCCCCTGGAGCATTTCGCCAGCCTGCGCCAACAGGTGCTGCAACGGCATCCCGAACTCAAACACCGCATCAGTATCCTGCGCCATCGGGTGTTGATACATGCGTTTGAAGAGGCCGGTTATCCACAGCCTGAGGCCACGGAAATGGCCGATGTGTGTTTCGAAGCGTTCATTCACGCCCGCCATCAGCTCACGCCTTTCCCTGAGGCCGAGCCGATGCTGCAAGCGCTGCGCCAGCACTTTCTGCTGGGTGTGATCACCAATGGCAATGCCGATGTGCAGCGTGTTGGCCTGGCGGACTACTTTCACTTTGCGCTACGCGCTGAAGATATTGGCATCGCCAAGCCGGATGCGCGGCTGTTCCAGGAAGCGCTGCAGCGCGGCGGAGTAGATGCCAGTGCGGCGGTGCATGTTGGCGACCACCCCGGGGACGACATTGCCGGGGCTCAGCAGGCGGGGCTGCGGGCAGTGTGGTTCAACCCGTCGGGCAAGTTGTGGGAAGGGGATAAACTCCCGGATGCACAGATTCGCAGCCTGACGGAGTTGCCGGAGTTACTTCGCAGCTGGCAGTAACACGGGTGAGAAAAATGTGGGAGGGGGCTTGCTCCCGATAGCGGTGTATCAGTCTCCAGATGTATTGACTGACCTACTGTAATCGGGAGCAAGCCCCCTCCCACACTTGATTGGGGGTAACCTGTAGCCGGTTATTACAGGCATGAAAAAACCCGCAGCGACGGCGGGCTTTTTCTTACAAGCAGGTGGCTGACCTTAGATAGGTCGGCTGCCGTACTTGTTATCCGGCTTCTTGGGCGGGTCAGCAACCACATTGGGCTCGACTTCGACCACTTTGCCGCCTTTGGCAAGAAACTCTTCCATCGCACGGGCCAGGGCATCGCGCTCTTTGTTCTTGGCCTCAACGCTCGGCAATTCATCTACCGAAACAGCAGCCTTGGCTTTGCCCTTGGCAGCTGGAACAGGAGCGTCATCACCACCGTCGTCCTCAGCAACGTCTTCCGCCGCCGCTTCAAGACCTTCTTCGGTGTCGTCTTCGTCACCTACTTCGAGTTCGTCGTTTTCCAGATCATCGTCGCTCATGTTCTACCTCATGACTTGCGAAAAGCAGATTAGTTATAGCCCAGCTTCGCCCTCTGTCGAGGTTGCCGGAAAAAAATCACATCCACCGGATAACCAGTGGCTTATGCCCCATCACCGTGCAAGGTGGCGAGGACTTTACGAGCACCGCCATGATCACGGTGCTCGCCCAGATAAACACCTTGCCAGGTCCCCATCGCCAAGCGGCCGGCCTTGACCGGCAAACTCAGCTGGCAGCCCAGGAGACTGGCCTTGAAGTGCGCCGGCAGATCATCCGGACCTTCGTCGTTGTGTTCGAACCCGGCGTAACCTTGCGGCACCAGCGAGTTGAAAAAACGCTCGAAGTCACGACGAACCGCCGGATCGGCATTCTCGTTGACCGTCAACGAGGCCGAGGTGTGCTGCAGCCACAGGTGCAACAGGCCCACGCGGCAGGCCTTCAGCTCAGGCAAGCCGGCAAGCAACTCGTCAGTCACCAGGTGAAAGCCCCGGGGCTTGGCCCGCAGGGTAATCAGGGTCTGTTGCCACATACAGTTCTCCGCCCATCGGCGCGCATTCTAGCGCGCTCTGGGAAAAAACAAAGTGCCGAATACGCCTACGTGCCTGTAAGACATTCGCACGCTGGAAAGTGCATGACAAACTCTGCGCAAAAACCGGCACAGCTTGTTATGACTGACAAACGCCAGGCAAAAAAATGCCCGGCAAGCCGGGCATCTTTTTTTCGCGTACTTACAGGTTGTAGCCGCGTTCGTTGTGTTGCGCCAGGTCGAGGCCGACAGCCTCTTCCTCTTCGGTAACCCGCAGGCCCATGACCGCGTCCAGCACCTTGAGGATGATGAAGGTGACGATGGCGGTATAGATCACGGTGAAGCCGACACCTTTGCACTGGATCCAGACTTGAGCTGCGATGTCAGTCACGGTGCCGAAGCCGCCCAATGCAGGGGCTGCAAACACACCGGTGAGGATCGCACCAACGATACCGCCGATACCGTGCACGCCGAATGCGTCCAGGGAGTCGTCGTAGCCCAGCTTGCGCTTGAGGCTGGTGGCGCAGAAAAAGCAGATCACACCGGCCACCAGGCCGATCACCAGGGCGCCCATCGGACCAACAGTGCCGGCGGCCGGTGTAACGGCGACCAGGCCAGCCACTACACCCGAGGCGATGCCCAGTGCGCTTGGCTTACCGTGAGTAATCCACTCGGCGAACATCCAGCCCAGGGCTGCAGCAGCGGTAGCAATCTGAGTCACCAGCATCGCCATGCCGGCGGTGCCGTTGGCCGCAGCCGCAGAGCCGGCGTTGAAGCCGAACCAGCCGACCCACAGCATGGCCGCACCCACCAGGGTGTAACCCAGGTTGTGAGGCGCCATTGGAGTGGTCGGGAAGCCTTTACGCTTGCCGAGCACGATGCACGCCACCAGGCCAGCGACACCGGCATTGATGTGCACCACGGTGCCGCCGGCGAAGTCCAGCACGCCCCAGTCCCACAGCAGGCCACCGTTGCCGCTCCACACCATGTGGGCGATTGGCGCATAGACCAGAGTGAACCAGATAGCCATGAAGATCAGCATGGCGGAGAACTTCATGCGTTCGGCGAACGCACCGACGATCAGCGCCGGGGTGATGATGGCGAAGGTCATCTGGAAGGTGATGAACACGGCTTCCGGGAACAGCGCAGCCGGCCCGGTGATGCTGGCCGGGGTCACACCCGCCAGGAACGCCTTGCCCATGCCGCCGAAGAAGGAGTTGAAGTTGACCACACCCTGTTCCATACCGGTGGTATCGAACGCGATGCTGTAGCCGTAGACAACCCACAGGATGCTGATCAGGCCGGTGATGGCGAAGCACTGCATCATCACCGACAGAATATTTTTGGAGCGCACCATGCCGCCGTAGAACAGCGCCAGGCCTGGAATGGTCATGAACAGCACCAGCGCGGTGGATGTGAGCATCCAGGCGGTGTCACCGGAGTTGAGGACTGGAGCAGCCACTTCGTCTGCCGCCATGGCCAGGCTTGGCATTACGATGGACAACAGGGCTCCGAGCCCTGCGAATTTACGCAGAGTCATATTGTTTTCTCCTGGGGCGTTGGGGTTTGGCGGCTTAGATTGCGTCGGTATCGGTTTCGCCGGTACGGATGCGAATAGCCTGTTCCAGATTGACCACGAAGATCTTGCCGTCACCGATCTTGCCGGTGTTGGCGGCCTTGGTTATCGCCTCGATAACCCGGTCAAGATCCTTGTCGTCAATGGCGACATCAATCTTCACCTTCGGCAGGAAATCCACTACATATTCCGCGCCGCGATACAGCTCGGTGTGACCCTTCTGCCGACCGAAGCCCTTGACCTCAGTAACGGTAATGCCCTGCACGCCGATCTCGGACAACGACTCGCGTACATCGTCCAACTTGAACGGCTTGATGATGGCAGTGACTAGCTTCATGAAAACTCTCTCCCGAATTGGTGGACTTGCCCCAGGAAAACAAACCCGTCTCAAGTCTAAGCGCAGTGCCTGGCTTTGTAACGCATCGTCGCAAGGGCAGTTGCCATTGCGACGCCAGCGAACCACTGGTGACGAAACCTGTACCCCTGATCCGTCGGCGCACTGCATTCGTCACAGCGACTGCATCAGTGCATGGGTCATGATCGTCTAAGCAGAAACCTTGCCAGCTCCGTAAAAATCACTGAAATCAGTCCTTTGCTCACCTAGGCCCACCAACGGGGCCATCCGGCGCCTGCAATGCGCACGAAAACGGTGCATAGCCGCCCAGCCTGATGCGCGAAAAGCGTGCGACCCAGGCCGTGAAAAAGACTATAGACGCTGCGTGATACACTGCCCGCCAACAGTTTTCCGGAATATTTCCCATGCTCGCGCCCAAAGACCTCCTCGACGCCCTGAGCGGCCACGCCTCTCGCCTGTTCAGCGGCGACACCCCGCTGCCCCGCAATGAAATCGAAAGCCAGTTCAAGGCCTTGCTGCAAAGCGGTTTCAGCAAGCTCGACCTGGTGAGCCGGGAAGAGTTTGATAGCCAGATGGTGGTGCTCGCCCGCACCCGTGCGCGGCTGGAGAGCCTGGAAGCGAAAGTCGCAGAACTGGAAGCGCGGTTGACCCCTCCAGCCGAATAAATGCGATCAGTGTGGGAGGGGGCTTGCTCCCGATGGCGGTGTATCAGCCGGTATCAATGCTGACTGCCCCCCCCCCCC
>NZ_JAVAJK010000042.1:0-23928 GCF_052112325.1 Pseudomonas sp. Yb2C2
CGCCACCGCCGCCGCGTCCACTGCTGCCGAGGATCGCCAAAAGGATCGCGCCCACCGGCAGGCCCATGCGATTGCACAGCCACAACACGCCGATCAGCAGGATGAACAGGCCGATGGAAAAGCCGGGATTATCCTTGGCAAAGTTGGCATCCGCCACATGCGCCGGCACCGCCAGCGGTTCACCGCCGACCACCTGCACCATCGCCGCCACGCCGTCGCTGATGCCCTGGCTGAAATTGCCGGCCTTGAACTTGGGGGCAATCACCTGGTTGATGATCACCCAGGACTGCGCATCGGTAAGCACGCCTTCAAGGCCATAGCCGACTTCGATGCGCAACGTGCGCTCGTCACGGGCGACGATCAGCAACGCGCCGTTGTCCTTGCCCTTCTGGCCGATGCCCCACTGGCGACCCAGCTGGTAACCGTAGTCCTCGATGGGCACGCCCTGCAGGTCGGGCACCGTGACCACCACGATCTGGTCGCCACGGCTCTGCTCCAGCGCCTGCAACTGCTGGGTGATGTGCTCGCGCGTGGCCGGGTCGATCATCTGGGCGGTGTCCACCACCCGTCCGCTCAACGCCGGGAACGTCAGCGCCGCCTGGGCCACACCCACGCAGGCCAGCATCCATAGCGCCAGGCCTATCCGTAATAAACGCATCGACACCTCAGTGCAGCCTTATTTGAACTTCACTTGCGGCGCTTTATCGGCATCGGCACTGGTGGCTTCAAAGGTGGCGCGGATCGGCAGGTCGCTGTACATCACGCTGTGCCACAGGCGACCAGGGAAGGTGCGGATCTCGGTGTTGTACGCCTGCACGGCCTGGATGAAATCGCGACGGGCCACGGCGATGCGATTTTCGGTGCCCTCGAGCTGGGATTGCAGGGCCAGGAAGTTCTGGTTGGCCTTCAGGTCCGGGTAGCGCTCGGACACCACCATCAAGCGGCTGAGGGCACCGCTCAAACCGTCCTGGGCCTGCTGGAACTGCTTGAGTTTTTCCGGGTTGTCCAGGGTGCTGGCATCCACCTGGATCGAGGTGGCCTTGGCACGCGCCTCGATCACGGCGGTCAGGGTGTCTTGCTCATGGGCGGCGTAACCCTTGACCACTTCCACCAGGTTGGGGATCAGGTCGGCGCGGCGCTGGTACTGGTTCTGCACCTGGCCCCAGGCCGCCTTGGCCTGTTCGTCCAGGGTCGGGATGTTATTGATGCCGCAGCCGCTCAATACTGTGCTGATCAATAGCAAAGCCGCGGCCTTGAGGCCCCAGCGGGAATGTTGTGCTGCTTGCATGGTGTTTCTCCTGCCCAAACTGGATGGAATATGACGACTAACCCTAAAAACCACACGCTTGGGGCATAATCCGCCACCACTGGAATGCATCGAGTCAATCAGCTACAAAGATGCCCAGCGCGATAAAGAGTTCAGAGTGTGCTGCATTTATCTGAACAACACCCGAACAACAATAGACGCTCCCCACATTTTGGCCGATCAGCCCAAGCGCTGTGCAGTGAGCCGAAAAAGGATATTCATGAAGAAGCTGTGTTTGCTCGGCCTTGTTGCCACGCTGGCCACCCACCCCGTCTGGGCAGAAACAAAGCCTGCTGCGCTTAAGGACAAGGACGCTTTCGTCAGCGACCTGCTCAAGCAGATGACCCTGGACGAAAAGATCGGCCAGTTGCGCCTGATCAGCATCGGCCCGGAAATGCCCCGTGAGCTGATCCGCAAGGAAATCGCCGCTGGCCGCATCGGTGGCACGTTCAATTCCATCACCCGCCCGGAAAACCGTCCGATGCAGGACGCGGCCATGCGCAGCCGCTTGAAGATCCCGATGTTCTTCGCCTATGACGTGATCCACGGCCACCGCACGATCTTCCCGATCAGCCTGGCCCTGGCCTCCAGCTGGGACATGGACGCCATCGGCCGCTCCGGACGCATCGCCGCCCACGAAGCCGCCGCCGACAGCCTCGACATCACCTTTGCACCGATGGTCGATATCTCCCGCGACCCGCGCTGGGGTCGCACGTCCGAAGGCTTCGGTGAAGACACCTATCTGGTCTCGCGCATTGCCGAGGTGATGGTCAAGGCCTTCCAGGGCGCCAGCCCCGCGAATGCCGACAGCATCATGGCCAGCGTCAAGCACTTCGCCCTCTACGGCGCAGTGGAAGGCGGGCGTGACTACAACGTGGTCGACATGAGCCCGGTCAAGATGTACCAGGACTACCTGCCGCCGTACCACGCGGCGATCAAGGCCGGTTCCGGCGGCGTGATGGTGGCGCTGAACTCGATCAATGGCGTGCCCGCCACCGCCAACACCTGGCTGATGAACGACCTCTTGCGCAAGGACTGGGGCTTCAAGGGCCTGGCCGTCAGCGACCACGGCGCGATATTCGAGCTGATCAAGCACGGCGTGGCCAAGGACGGGCGCGAAGCCGCCAAGCTGGCGATCAAGGCCGGCATCGACATGAGCATGAACGACTCGTTGTACGGCAAGGAATTGCCGGGGCTGCTCAAGTCCGGCGAGATCGAACAGAGCGACATCGACAACGCCGTGCGTGAAGTGCTCGGCGCCAAGTACGACATGGGCCTGTTCAAAGACCCGTACCTGCGCATCGGCAAGGCCGAGGATGACCCGGCCGACACTTACGCCGAAAGCCGTCTGCACCGTGCCGAGGCCCGTGATGTGGCGCGCCGCAGCCTGGTGCTGCTGAAGAACCAGAACGACGCCCTGCCGCTGAAAAAGTCCGCGACCATCGCGCTCGTGGGCCCACTGGCCAAGGCGCCGATCGACATGATGGGCAGTTGGGCGGCGGCCGGCAAGCCGGAACAATCGGTCACGCTGCTTGACGGCATGAACGCGGTTATCGGCGAAAAAGGCAAGATCATCTACGCCCGTGGCGCCAACATCACCAACGACAAGGCGGTGGTCGACTACCTCAACTTCCTCAACTTCGATGCCCCGGAAGTGGTGGATGACACCCGCCCGGCCCAGGTGATGATCGATGAAGCGGTCAAGGCCGCCAAGGATGCCGACGTGGTGGTGGCCGCCGTGGGTGAATCCCGTGGCATGTCCCACGAATCCTCCAGCCGCACCGACCTGAATATCCCGCAAAGCCAGCGCGACCTGATCAAGGCCCTGAAAGCCACCGGCAAACCGCTGGTGCTGGTACTGATGAACGGCCGCCCGCTGTCGATCCTGGAAGAGAAACAACAAGCCGACGCGATCCTGGAAACCTGGTTCGCCGGTACCGAAGGCGGCAACGCCATCGCCGACGTGCTGTTCGGTGACTACAACCCATCGGGCAAGCTGCCGATCACCTTCCCACGCTCCGTGGGGCAGATTCCGACCTACTACAACCACCTGACCATCGGCCGGCCATTCACCCCAGGCAAGCCGGGCAACTACACCTCACAGTACTTCGATGACACCACCGGGCCGCTGTTCCCGTTTGGCTATGGCCTGAGCTACACCACGTTCAGCCTGTCGGACATGGCGCTGTCGTCCACCACCCTGAACAAGACCGGCAAGCTCGACGCCAGCGTCACGGTGCAGAACACCGGCAAGGTCGATGGCGAAACCGTGGTGCAGTTGTATATCCAGGACGTGGCGGGTTCGATGATCCGTCCGATCAAGGAGCTGAAGAACTTCCAGAAGGTCATGCTCAAGGCTGGCGAAGAGCGCACGCTGCACTTCACCATCACCGAGGACGACTTGAAGTTCTACAACACCCAGCTCAAGTTCGCCGCCGAACCGGGTGAGTTCAATGTGCAGATCGGGCTGGACTCCCAGGACGTACAGCAGCAGACGTTCGAATTGCTATAGGAGGCAGCTTCAAGTTGCAAGCTACAAGCGGCAAGGAAGAGCAGTTCTGCTTTTAACTTGCAGCTTGCAGCTTGCAGCTGTTCCTAGCTCCTTCTGTCAAGAAGGTTCACCACCAACCGATCAATCCATCCCCACACCCGCTGCTTCACCCGTCGCCACAACGGCCGCGCCTTCCACGCTTCCAGGCTGACCACCAGGCTCTGGGCAAAATCCGCGGTAAAGCTCGCCGCCACCGCCTGCGTCAGCCCAGGGTCCAACGCTTCCAGGTTGGCTTCCAGGTTGAAGCGCAGATTCCAGTGATCGAAGTTGCACGAGCCGATACTCACCCAATCGTCCACCAGCGCCATCTTCAGGTGCAAAAAGCACGGCTGGTATTCAAAGATCTGCACGCCTGCGCGCAGCAAGCGCGGGTAATAACGGTGCCCGGCGTAGCGCACGGACGGGTGATCGGTGCGCGGGCCGGTGAGCAGCAGTCGCACATCCACCCCACGCCCTGCGGCCCGACGCAATGCGCGGCGCACGCCCCAGGTGGGCAGGAAATACGGCGTGGCAAACCAGATACGTTGCTGGCTGCTGTTCAGCGCGCGGATCAGCGATTGCAGGATATCGCGGTGCTGTCGGGCGTCTGCATAGGCCACTCGGCCCAGGCCTGGCCCAGTCGCCGGCACCTTGGGCAAACGCGGCAAACCGAAATGGGTGGCGGGCTTCCACGCCCGGCGCGCGACATTGGCGTGCCATTGCCGTTCGAACAGCGCCTGCCAGTCCAGCACCAGCGGGCCGCGGATCTGCACCATCACCTCATGCCACTCAGCGGTGTCTTGCCCCGGCGTCCAGAACTCATCGGTGACGCCCGTGCCGCCGACCACGGCGATTTCCTGATCGATCAGCAACAGCTTGCGGTGGTCGCGGTACAGGTTGCGCATCCAGCGGCGCCAGCTGAGGCGATTGTAGAAACGCAGCTCCACACCGGCGTCGGTCAGGCGCTTACGCAGCCCCAGGGTAAATGCCAGGCTACCGTAGTCATCAAACAGACAACGCACCCGCACGCCGCGCTCGGCGGCCAGCACCAGCGCCTGCACCATCGCTTCGGCGCAGGCACCAGCCTCCACCAGATACAATTCCAACTCCACTTGCCGCTCGGCCCGGGCAATGCCCACCAGCATCTGCGGAAAAAATTGCGGGCCGTCGATCAACAACTCGAAACGGTTGGCGCTGCGCCACGGGAACACTGCGCCGCTCACGTCAACGCGCCGTAAAGATCAGCACCGCACCCACCGGCACCGACAAACTGATCGACTTGAGCCCGGCCGCTTTGCGCAACATCGCCCCCCCCGGCGCCAGGTCGAAATCCTCGGCATGCAAAACCACCGGTTCCAGGGTCACCACCTGGAAACGCCGGTCATCCAGGCGCGTGGCCAACAACTCGGCGCTGTAGGTCTGGGTCTTGCCATGCAGGGTGACGCTCAGGGGCAAGCGCAGTTCCAGTTGCGCGCCAGGAGCCAGGTCATTGATGGGTTGCAGGTTGATCTGTGCGCTGATCAGCGCCTCGGGGAAGGTCTTGATCTCGAACAGCTGGTTGCGCATGCGCTCGTCGCGCAGCGGGATGCCGCTGTTGACCGACTCCAGCTCTACTTCCAATTGCGCCGCGCCCTTGCTGTCGACCTTGCCGTGCAGCACCAGGAAGCGATGGACTTCAGCGATCTCGGTGTTTTTGGTGGTAACGAACGACAGGCGCGAGGACTCGTTGTCCAGGTACCAGTCAGCATGGGCGGGCACCACGGCAGCGGCCAGCAGGGCGAAGGCCAGGGGTTTGATAACAGACGCGTTGAACATTAAGGACTCGTGGGGCGAAAAACCTGCACGAACCTTAAGCGCAATGTCACGAACGGCGCAAATCCAATGTGCGGGGTGGCTTGCGCTGTGTCAGGGATTCAGACGACAGCCCTGTCGATCCCCCAACCACCGCGCGCTGTGCGTACGCCCCAAGCCACTCGCCGTCACTTCACTGCGTTCCGGGTTATCGCTGAACCCACTGGTGGGCACGTACTGCTTCACATACCCCCGGCAATACTCGGCTGGATTGTTCGCCACATAGCGGCACGAGCAATACTCCTTGGCCGTGTACGCCGCGATGATGCCGGGGAAGGCTTGCAGGTTGACGCGCTCGTGCCAAACCCAGCCTGACAGGGCGAGCAACAGCACCAGAAAAAGGCTGGTAAACGGCCGACGACGCATCATGGTTGCACCGCCGCAAGCACGCGCTTGAGCAGTTCGTTGTGGCGGTAGCTGCCGTCGCGGTCATCGCCATAGCGCACGATCACCAGGTGTTCGTCGGGCATCACGTACAGCGCCTGTCCCCAATGACCGAGGGCGGCGAAGGTGTCGGCGGGGGCGTCGGGCCAGGGCCTCGGGGCGCCTTGGTTGAGCCACCATTGGCCACCGGGGACCGCTTCGTCCTGGCCGACGGTGTATTTGTCGAAGGGTTGGCGGTTGAACACGACCCAGTCCTTGGGCAGCAATTGTTGATCCCCCCAGCGCCCGTCGCGGGCCATCAGCAGGCCGACACGCGCCAGGTCACGCGCGGTGAGGAACGCATAGGACGAGGCGACAAAGGTTTCGTCGGCATCGGTTTCCCAGGTGGCGTTGTGAATGCCCAGCGGCTTGAACAGCGCGTCCCAGGGGTAACTCATGTACGCCTTGTGCCCGAGCATGCCCTTGAGCGCGGCGGACAGGATATTGCTGTCGCCGCTGGAATAACGAAAGGCCTGGCCCGGTGCGCTGAAGGACTCAGTGCTGGCGGCGAACTCGGCCATATCGGCGCGACCACGGGTGTAAAGCATCGCCACCACCGAGGACTTCAGCGGCGCGTATTCATAGTCTTCCTGCCAGTCCAGGCCCGAGGCCCAGTGCAGCAGGTCGGCCATGGTCACCTTGGGGTGTTGTTTCATCGGCGGATAAAAGCGTGCTGCGGGGTCGGTCAGTTTGAAACGGTTTTCGCCGTAGGCCACGCCGAGCACCGTGGCCATCAGGCTTTTGCTGATGGACCAGGTCAAGTGTGGCGTGCTGGCCGTGGTCGGTGCGGCGTAGCGTTCATAGATGACCACACCGTCGCGGATCACCAGCAGCGCGTCGGTGCGAATGCCTTGGCGGGCAGTGTCGTCACGGGGCGGGAATGCATAGGCGTCAAGGGCTTCGACGGCGGGCCCTGCGAGTGGCGGGCCCTTGGCCCACTCCTTGTCGGGCCAGGTTTCAGCGCAGGCGGTAACGGTGACGAACAGCAGGGAAACGCACAGCAGGCCTCTGACCATGGACACACACTCAAGGGAGCATTCAAGCCCGCGAGCCTAGCCGAGGGCAATGACAGATTTGCTACAGAGACCCTGTCATCCAAGCGTCACCATAACTTCATGGAGATGACACCGGGGCTACATAGCCTGACTTTGGACAACAAAGTCGACCGGCCGAAACGTGGCTGGCACTCGGAGATTCGCCATGACTCAGATCGCCCGCATCAGCGACACCGGCAATGAACGCCGTCTGCAAGCCGAACGCCTGGTTGGCGCCAAGGCTTTGCAGGAAGCCCAGGCCCTGCGTTTCAACGTCTTCAGCGGCGAGTTCAACGCCAAGCTGAAAGGCGCGGAACACGGCCTGGACATGGATGACTATGATGTTCACTGCAGCCACATCGGCGTGCGGGACTTGAACAGCGGTCGACTCGTCGCCACCACCCGTTTGCTCGACCACCAGGCAGCCAGCACCCTAGGCCGGTTCTACAGCGAAGAAGAATTCAGCCTGCATGGCCTGCTGCATCTGCAGGGCCCGATCCTGGAAATCGGCCGCACCTGCGTCGACCCGGCCTACCGCAACGGCGGCACCATCGCCGTGTTGTGGGGCGAGTTGGCCGAAGTGCTCAACCAGGGCGGCTACAGCTACCTGATGGGCTGCGCGAGCATCCCGATGCACGACGGCGGCATCCAGGCCCACGCGATCATGCAGCGCCTGCGCGAACGCTACCTGTGCAACGAACACCTGCGCGCCGAACCGAAAAAACCGCTGCCGGCGCTGGACTTGCCGACCAACGTAATCGCCGAGATGCCGCCACTGCTCAAGGCCTATATGCGCCTGGGTGCGAAGATCTGCGGCGAACCGTGCTGGGATGAGGATTTCCAGGTCGCCGACGTGTTCATCCTGCTTAAGCGCGATGAGCTATGCCCGCGCTATGCGCGCCACTTCAAGGCGGCCATGTGATGAGCCGCCTGCGCGTGTACGGGCGCATCGCCCGGGTGCTGGTGGTAGTGGCGCTGGGCTTGAGCATGGCCAGTGTGTTTGGCGTGTTCGAACGCTTGGGCGTGGCCAACTCGATGGTGCGGCGCCAACGCTGGTCGCGGTTCTTCATGGCGCGGCTGACCAACGCCCTGCCCTTTCGCGTGACAGTGCACGGCGAGTTGCCGACCCAGCCCATGCTGTGGGTGAGCAACCACGTGTCCTGGACCGATATTCCGTTGCTGGGCGCAGTGGCGCCGATGTCGTTTTTGTCCAAGGCCGAAGTGCGCACCTGGCCGGTGGCCGGCTGGTTGGCGGCCAAGGCCGGTAGCTTGTTTATCCGTCGCGGTTCGGGCGACAGCCAGTTGATCCGCAAGCAGATGACCCGCCACCTGGAACAACAGCACCCGCTGCTGATGTTCCCCGAAGGCACCACCACCGACGGCCGCAGCCTGCGCACCTTCCACGGGCGCTTGCTGGCCAGTGCGATTGATGCGGATGTGTCGCTGCAACCGGTGGCCATCCGTTATCTGCGCAATGGGCAGGTCGACCCGCTGGCACCGTTCATTGGCGATGACGATTTGCTCTCGCACCTGATGCGCCTGTTCGGCAATGACCAGGGCGATGTGGAAATCCATGTGCTCAAGCCGATTGCCTGCGCCGGGCAGGAGCGTGCGGCGCTGGCGTTCCAGGCGCAGCAGGCGGTGCAGAAGGCGTTGTTTGGGCCGGTGCCGGAGACTGAACAAGTGCATGCTCGACCGGCTTTTGCAGCCTGAGATGTGAACACAGTTCAAATGTGGGAGGGTCGCACCGCCCCTCCCACATTTTAGCTTTGTGTTGTCAGGTGGTTATGCGCGAAGGCTTGCAGTTCGGGGTAGAAGATCCGGAAGTCCTCACTCAGCGGCTCATACAACACCCGCAACTCCTGCATCGCATACCCCAATGCCTCAGGCTGCGTCAGCCGCCGCGAAATCCCGCGCAACACCGGCTCCATCACCGCAAACTCGCGGTACGACCCCAACCAGTCATCCGCCGCCATATACGGCGCTATCTGCGCCAGCCGCCCCGGCAACTGTGGTTCGGCCGCCAGCACGCGGTACACCTGCGAGGTGAAGTGCTCCAGGGGCTGGTCGGCGTACAGCGCCCAATCCCGCGCCAGGCAGTGATCGAAGAACACATCAAGGACAATCCCGGCATAGCGCCGGCGGGTCAGGCTGAAGCGCGACAACGCCTTGCCCACCAACGGGTGGCTGTCGGTGAAGCGGTCGATCGAGCGATGCAACTGGATCGCCGCTTCGATTGGCGGGCTGAACTGGCCCAGCAGGCGGCCTTTGACAAAGTCGCCGTACAGGCTGCCCAGCAGTTGCGCAGGAAGTTGGCCGCCCAGGTGCAGATGTGCGAGATAATTCATGCCGCGCAGTCTAGCACTGGCGCCAACGTATCGTTATAACCCGATATACCGATTCAGCCTGAGCTCAGAGCAAATTCATATTGGTATATCGGGATATAACGATTTAAAGTTCGCCTCATCGCGATATAACGCTTTACGACACCGAGCACCTGCCATGTCCATCGACCTCGACGAAATAATAAAAGCCCTGGCGCACCCAGTACGACGAGACATCCTCACCTGGCTGAAAGACCCGAAAGTGCAGTTCCCCGAGCAAGTGCACAACCACGAATACGGCATCTGTGCCGGGCAGATCGACCAGCGCTGCGGCTTGTCCCAGTCGACCGTGTCGGCCCACCTGGCCACCTTGCAACGGGCGGGATTGATCAGCAGCCAGAAGGCCGGGCAGTGGCACTTTTTCAAGCGCAATGAGGAAGTGATCCAAGCCTTCCTCGCGGCGCTTACCACTGAACTCAGCGCTGAAATCAGCGCGACGTTGTAACAAGGAAACGATAATGCCCCTCTCGCTACTCATCCTGGCCCTGAGCGCCTTCGCCATCGGCACTACCGAGTTCGTGATCATGGGCCTGCTGCCCGATGTGGCGGCGGACCTCGGCGTGTCGATTCCCGGCGCCGGCTGGCTGGTCACCGGCTATGCCCTGGGCGTGGCCATCGGTGCGCCATTTATGGCACTGGCCACCGCCAGGTTGCCCCGCAAGGCGGCCCTGGTAGCGTTGATGGGCATCTTCATTATCGGCAATCTGCTCTGCGCCCTGGCCAGTGACTACAACGTGCTGATGCTTGCCCGTGTGGTCACCGCGTTGTGCCACGGCGCGTTCTTCGGCATCGGTTCGGTGGTCGCCGCCAACCTGGTGCCGGCCAACAAGCGCGCTTCGGCCGTGGCCCTGATGTTCACCGGTTTGACCCTGGCCAACGTGCTTGGTGTGCCACTGGGCACCGCGCTGGGCCAGGAAGCCGGCTGGCGCTCGACCTTCTGGGCAGTGACGGTGATTGGGGTGGTGGCGTTGATCGGCCTGATCCGCTTCCTGCCAGCCAAGCGTGACGAAGAAAAACTCGACATGCGCGCCGAACTGGCCGCCCTCAAGGGTGCCGGCATCTGGTTGTCGCTGAGCATGACCGCCCTGTTCGCCGCGTCCATGTTCACCCTCTTCACCTATGTTGCGCCGCTGCTCGGCGATGTCACCGGCGTGTCGCCCAAAGGCGTGACCTGGACCCTGCTGCTGATCGGCCTGGGCCTCACCGTGGGCAATATCATCGGCGGCAAGCTGGCGGACAAACGCCTGGCAGCCACCCTGATCGGCGTGTTTATCAGTATGGCGGTGGTGTCCACCGCGCTGACCTGGACCAGCGTCGCCGTGATCCCGACCGAGATCACCCTGTTCCTCTGGGCCACCGCTTCATTTGCCGCCGTACCTGCGCTGCAGATCAACGTGGTGACCTTCGGCAAGGCCGCGCCGAACCTGGTGTCCACCCTGAACATCGGCGCCTTCAACATCGGCAACGCCCTCGGCGCCTGGGTGGGCGGCAGCGTGATTGCCCACGGTTTCGGCCTGAGCAGCGTGCCTCTGGCGGCAGCGGCCCTGGCGATCCTGGCGCTGCTGGTAACCCTGATTACTTTCCGTCAGGGCGGCGATGCCGACCTGGCCCCTGCGACCCACTGATCAACTTCAAAGAGAAGGGTGTTTTCCCATGACGACTATTTTCGATCCGATCAAACTGGGCGACCTGGAGCTGTCGAACCGCATCATCATGGCACCGCTGACCCGCTGCCGTGCCGATGCCGGCCGCGTACCCAACGCGCTGATGGCCGAGTACTACGTGCAACGCGCTTCCGCCGGGCTGATCCTCAGCGAAGCCACTTCGGTGACACCGCTGGGCGTGGGCTACCCGGACACGCCGGGCATCTGGTCCAACGACCAGGTGCGCGGATGGGCCAATATCACCAAGGCCGTGCATGGCGCAGGGGGCAAGATCTTCCTGCAACTGTGGCACGTCGGCCGCATTTCCCACGCGTCCTACCTGAACGGCGAAACCCCGGTGGCGCCGAGCGCGATCCAGGCTAAAGGCCACGTCAGCCTGGTGCGCCCATTGGCCGACTACCCGACGCCGCGCGCCCTGGAAACCGCTGAAATCGCCGACATCGTCGACGCTTACCGCACCGGTGCCGAGAACGCCAAGGCCGCAGGCTTTGATGGCGTGGAGATCCACGGCGCCAACGGCTACCTGCTCGACCAGTTCCTGCAAAGCAGCACCAATAAGCGCACCGACAACTATGGTGGCTCCCTGGAAAACCGTGCACGCCTGCTGTTGGAAGTGACCGATGCGGCCATCGAGGTCTGGGGCCCTGGCCGTGTGGGTGTGCATTTGGCACCGCGCGCCGATGCCCACGACATGGGCGACGACAACCTGAAGGAGACCTTCACCTACGTCGCCAGCGAGCTGGGCAAGCGTGGTATCGCCTTCATCTGCTCCCGTGAAAAGGCAGGTGCGGACAGCCTCGGTCCTCAATTGAAAAAAGCCTTTGGCGGCGTGTACATCGCCAACGAACGTTTCACCAAGGACAGTGCCAATGCCTGGCTGGCCGAAGGCAAAGCGGACGCCGTGGCCTGGGGTGTGCCGTTCATTGCCAACCCGGACCTGCCAGCACGCCTGAAAGCCGATGCGCCACTGAACGAAGCGCATCCGGAAACCTTCTACGGCCAGGGCCCGGTGGGCTACATCGATTACCCGACGCTGCCGCTGTAATCGCCCGACACGCGAAACCAAATGTGGGAGGGGGCTTGCTCCCGATGGCGGTGCGTCAGTCACTGTATGTGTTGACTGAACCACTGCCATCGGGGCAAGCCCCCTCCCACATTGTTGCCCTGGGAAACACTCCTTAACAGCCTTGCAACAAAATCCCTACAAAATACTTAGGCGGCTATGTATCAACCGCCCGCCAGCCCGTATATAAAGTCACCCCACCCATCAGGCAGAAGGACGATTGACGGTCCTTAGGCTTTACTGTTGACACAACCTGATGCAATTACGCATTTTGTCTCAATTGCGCAGGCTGGGGCTCAGGCGCAGCATATCGAGCCCTGCATCCACCCAGCGTTCGGCTTCCTGATGTAGCTGGAAGCTGTCGGGTACCAGCAGCCACTGGCCAATCAGCCCGTTGATGTAGGCATGGATGCACACTGCGCCACGGGTGGTGTCGAGGTTTTCCGGAAGTTGCCCGCGATGGACCGCGTTGCGCAGTGTCAGGCCGATGCGCAGGTTGCATTCCAGGCTGTGGGTCTGGCGCTGACGGCGCATGTCGCACATTTCATCGGTGAATTCGCACTTATGAAACAAAATCTCATTGATGCGCCGGGTTTTCGGGTCCAGGGCCACCTGATGAAACAAATGAATCAGCAGCTTGCGCATGCACCCCAACGGGTCGACCTCGTCCTCGCTTTCACTGGCCCTGGCCAATTCGTCCAGTGGCTCATGCAGCGTGTCCAGCAGTGCCTGCAACAGATCGGATTTATTACTGAAGTGCCAATAAATCGCGCCCCGCGTGACACCGGCCAGCGCAGCGATATCCGCCAGCGTAGTCCGTGCAACGCCGCGCTCATAAAAGGCTTGCTCGGCGGCTTCGAGAATTTGGCTGCGCGTTTCCTGAGCTTCCTCTTTAGTGCGACGAACCATGGCAGTACAACCTCAATCAGGACACCTGAGACTATCGTTAACGCAGTGTTAATAGATGTTAACGATCATCCGAATATTTGTGGGACGACACCGTCATGGGCGCCGAACGTAATGGAATCGAGACTTTTGGCCTGCGTTGTCAACAATCCGCGAAGCCTGTCAAGAGTTTACAAACAACCATGAACGTAAGTATATTGCGTAGCAAGCTACTTATCCACTCACAGCTTGTTTTTTACCCTTCCACACTTCTTGTGCGCACCCTGCGCGCCTGACCCGAGGATCTTCATGCAACTTAAGCCAGCTGTTACCGCTCTGGTCACTGCCGTCGCCCTGGCATCGCTGCTCAGCGGATGTAAAAAGGAAGAAGCGGCTCCGCCCGCTCAAGCCCCTCAGGTCGGCGTGGTCACCATTCAACCGCAAGCCTATACCCTGACGTCCGAGCTGCCAGGCCGCACCACCGCCTACCGCATCGCGGAAGTTCGCCCGCAGGTCAACGGCATCATCCTCAAGCGCCTGTTCAAGGAAGGCGCGGATGTGAAGGAAGGCCAGCAGCTCTATCAGATCGATCCGTCGGTCTATGAAGCCACGCTGAAAAGCGCACAAGCCAGCCTGACCCAGACCAAGTCCATCTCCGACCGCTACAAGCAGTTGGTCGATGAGCAAGCCGTCAGCCGCCAGGAATACGACACCGCCGTGGCCAACCGCATGACTGCGGAAGCAAACGTGCAAACCGCCCAGATCAACGTGCGCTACACCAAGGTGTTCGCGCCGATCTCCGGGCGTATCGGTCGTTCTTCGGTGACCGAAGGCGCGCTGGTCAGCAATGGCCAGACCGATGCCATGGCGGTAATCCAGCAACTGGACCCGATCTACGTCGACGTCACGCAGTCTTCGGCTGAAATGCTGAAACTGCGCCGCGACCTGGAAAGCGGCCAACTGGAAAAAGCCGGCGCCAATGCCGCCAAGGTCAAGCTGACCCTGGAAGACGGCAGCGACTACGGCCATGACGGCAAGCTGGAATTCTCCGAAGTCTCGGTCGACCAGACCACCGGCTCCGTGACCCTGCGCGCAGTGTTCCCCAACCCTGACCACACCCTGCTGCCGGGCATGTTCGTACACGCCCAACTGCAAGCCGGCGTGAACAGCAAGGCGATCCTCGCGCCACAGCAAGGCGTGACCCGCGACCTCAAGGGCATCCCGACGGCGCTGGTGGTCAACGCCGACAACAAGGTCGAGCAGCGTGTACTGGTGGCCAACCGCACCGCCGGCGCCTATTGGCTGGTGGAGAAAGGCCTGAACGCCGGTGACCGCGTGATCACCGAAGGCCTGCAGTACGTCAAGCCGGGTGTGGAGGTCAAGGTCAAGGAGGCTGACAACGCCAAGCCCGCCGGTTCCGCCGCTGCTCCTGCTGCCGCGCCTGGCCAAGGGGAGTAATCCATGTCGAAATTTTTTATCGACCGTCCCATTTTCGCCTGGGTAATTGCCCTGGTGATCATGCTGGTCGGGGCACTGTCGATCCTGAAGTTGCCCATCAACCAATACCCGGCCATCGCGCCAACCGCCATCGACATCCAGGTAACCTACCCAGGCGCGTCCGCACAAACCGTGCAGGACACCGTGGTGCAGGTCATCGAGCAACAGCTCAACGGTATCGACAACCTGCGTTATGTGGCCTCGGACAGTAACTCCGACGGCAGCATGACCATCACCGCGACGTTCAACCAGGGTACCAACCCGGACATCGCCCAGGTGCAGGTGCAGAACAAGCTGAACCTGGCGACCCCACTGCTGCCGCAGGAAGTGCAGCAGCAGGGTATCCGCGTAACCAAGTCGGTAAAGAACTTCCTGATGGTGATCGGTCTGGTGTCGGAAGACGGCAGCATGACCAAGGATGACTTGTCCAACTACATCGTTTCCAACATCCAGGACCCGATTTCCCGGACCGCAGGTGTCGGTGACTTCCAGGTGTTCGGTTCGCAGTACGCCATGCGTATCTGGCTGGACCCGGCCAAGCTGAACAACTTCCAGCTCACGCCGGTGGATGTCAGCACGGCCATCTCGGCACAGAACGTCCAGGTGGCCACCGGTCAATTGGGCGGCCTGCCTGCCCTGCCCGGCAACCAGCTGAACGCCACCATCATCGGCAAGACCCGCCTGCAGACGGCTGAGCAGTTCGGCAACATCCTGATGAAGGTCAATGCCGACGGTTCCCAGGTTCGCCTGCGTGACGTGGCGCGTATCGAACTCGGCGGCCAGAACTACAGCATCAGCGCGCAGTTCAACGGCAACCCGGCTTCCGGCATGGCGATCAAGCTCGCGTCGGGCGCCAACGCCCTGGACACCGCCAAGGCCATCCGTGCCACCGTGGCGTCCCTGGAACCGTTCTTCCCGCCTGGCATGAAGGCGGTGGTGCCGTATGACACCACCCCGGTCGTGACCGAATCGATCTCCGGTGTGGTGCACACCCTGATCGAAGCGATCGTGCTGGTGTTCCTGGTGATGTTCCTGTTCCTGCAGAACTTCCGCGCCACCATCATCACCACCATGACCGTACCGGTGGTACTGCTGGGTACCTTCGGGATCCTCGCGGCGTTCGGTTTCACCATCAACACATTGACCATGTTCGGCATGATCCTCGCCATCGGCCTGCTGGTGGATGACGCCATCGTCGTGGTGGAAAACGTCGAGCGGGTAATGGCCGAGGAGCACCTGTCGCCGAAAGAGGCGACGGTCAAGTCCATGGGCCAGATCCAGGGCGCCCTGGTGGGTATTGCCCTGGTACTGTCGGCGGTACTGTTGCCGATGGCGTTCTTCGGCGGCTCCACCGGTGTGATCTACAAACAGTTCTCCATCACCATCGTTTCGGCCATGGCGTTGTCGGTACTGGTTGCCCTGATCTTCACCCCGGCCCTGTGCGCCACCATGCTCAAGCCGATCGACCCGGAAAAACACGGCCAACCCAAGCGTGGTTTCTTCGGCTGGTTCAACCGCACCTTCGACCGTGGCGTACTGAGCTACGAGCGCGGCGTGGGTAACATGATCAAGCACAAGATCCCGGCGTTCCTGGTGTACGCCCTGATCATCGCCGGCATGATCTGGCTGTTCATGCGCATCCCGGCTGCGTTCCTGCCCGATGAAGACCAGGGCGTGATCTTTGCCCAGGTGCAGACCCCGGTAGGTTCTTCGGCTGAACGCACGCAAAAAGTCATCGACGACATGCGCGCCTATCTGCTCAATGACAAGGAAGGCGAACCAGGCGAAGGCAAAGGCGTGAAATCGGTGTTTACCGTGAACGGCTTCAACTTCGCCGGTCGTGGCCAGAGTTCGGGCCTGGCCTTCGTGATGCTCAAGCCGTGGGATGAGCGCGACTCGTCCACCTCGGTGTTCGAGATTGCCAAGCGTGCCCAGGGTTACTTCATGCAGACCTTCCAGGACGCCATGGTGTTTGCCATTGTGCCGCCGTCTGTACTGGAACTCGGTAACGCCACCGGTTTCGACGTGTTCCTGCAAGACCAGGGCGGTGTCGGTCATGAAAAGCTGATGGCGGCGCGTAACCAGTTCCTGGGCATGGCTGCCCAGAGCAAGATCCTGGCCGGTGTGCGCCCCAACGGCGTGAACGATGAGCCGCAATACGAGCTCACCGTCGACGACGAGAAGGCCAGCGCCCAGGGCATCACGCTGTCCAACATCAACCAGACCCTGGCGATTGCCTTGGGTGGCAGCTACGTCAACGACTTCATCGACCGTGGTCGGGTGAAGAAGGTTTACGTGCAAGGTGAAGCCGCCAGCCGGATGTCCCCGGAAGACCTGAACAAATGGTACGTGCGCAGCGACTCCGGGAAGATGGTGCCGTTGTCGGCCATCGCCTCTGGCAAGTGGATCTACGGCTCGCCGAAGCTCTCGCGTTATAACGGTGTAGCGGCGATGGAAATCCTCGGTACCCCGGCACCGGGCTACAGTACCGGTGACGCCATGGCCGAAGTCGAACGCATCGCCAAGGAGCTGCCGGCGGGTGTGGGCTACGCCTGGACGGGCCTGTCGTATGAAGAACGCCTGTCCGGCTCCCAGGCGCCGGCACTGTATGCGCTGTCGCTGCTGGTGGTGTTCCTGTGCCTCGCGGCGCTGTACGAAAGCTGGTCGATCCCGATCGCAGTGATCCTGGTGGTTCCACTGGGCGTGGTGGGTGCGTTGATCGCCACCAGCATGCGCGGCTTGTCCAACGACGTGTTCTTCCAGGTGGGCTTGCTGGTGACGGTGGGCCTGGCGGCGAAGAACGCCATCCTGATCGTGGAGTTCGCCAAGGAACTCCACGAGCAAGGCAAAGGCATCGTCGAGGCGGCCATCGAGGCCTCGCGGATGCGCCTGCGGCCAATCATCATGACCTCCATGGCGTTCGTCCTCGGCGTGTTGCCGCTGGCGATCTCCTCGGGCGCCGGCTCAGGCAGCCAGCACGCAATCGGTACCGGTGTAATTGGCGGTATGATCACGGCCACGGTGCTGGCGATCTTCTGGGTGCCACTGTTCTTCGCGAGCGTGTCCGCCATGGGCGAACGTAACAAGACTGAACCTAAGCAAACTCCTCAAGAGGCTGGCCAATGAGCAAGTCGCTACTTTCCTTAGCCGTCACCGCATTCGTGCTCAGTGGCTGCTCGCTGATCCCTGACTACCAGCGCCCTGAAGCGCCGGTGGCAGCTCAGTTCCCACAGGGGCCGGCGTATTCGTCGGCCCAGGCGCCGGGCCAGGCCGCTGCCGAGCAGGGCTGGAAGCAGTTTTTCCATGACCCTGCCCTGCAACAGCTGATCCAGACCGCGCTGGTGAACAACCGTGACCTGCGTGTCGCGGCGCTGAACATCGACGCGTATGCGGCGCAGTACCAGATCCAGCGTGCCGACCTGTTCCCGGCCGTATCGGCCACGGGCAGCGGCAGCCGTTCGCGCACCCCGGCCAAGCTGTCACAGACCGGCGAATCGACCATCACCAGCCAGTACTCGGCCGGCCTCGGGATCAGTTCTTATGAACTGGACCTGTTCGGTCGTGTGCGCAGCCTGAGTGAAGAAGCGCTGCAAAAGTACTTCGCCACTGAAGAAGCACGGCGCAGCACCCAGATCAGCCTGGTGGCCAGCGTGGCGAATGCCTACCTGACCTGGCAGGCCGACAAGGAACTGCTCAAGCTGACCCAGGACACCCTCGGCGCGTACGAGCAGAGCTTCAAGCTGACCTCGCGCAGCAATGAAGTCGGCGTGGCTTCGGCCCTCGACCTCAGCCAGGCGCGCACCTCGGTGGAAAATGCCCGCGTGGCACTGGCACGCTACACCCGCCAGGTGGCCCAGGACGAAAACAACCTGACCCTGCTGCTGGGCACCGGCCTGCCGGCGAATATCGCCAGCAAGCCGCTGTCGGATGACCTGCTCAGCGACGTACCAGCCGGGTTGCCCTCCGACCTGCTGCAACGTCGTCCAGACATCGTGCAGGCCGAGTACAACCTCAAGGCCGCGAACGCCAACATCGGTGCGGCCCGTGCAGCGTTCTTCCCGAGCATCAGCCTGACCGCCAGCGCCGGTACCGCCAGCCCTACCCTGGGCGGCCTGTTCAAAGGCGGTTCGGGCACCTGGTCGTTCGCCCCGCAGATCAACATCCCGATCTTCAACGCCGGCAGCCTGCGCGCCAGCCTGGACTATTCGAAGATCCAGAAAGAGATCAACGTGGCGAACTACGAGAAGGCGATCCAGACCGGCTTCCAGGAAGTCTCCGACGGCCTCGCCGCGCGTGAGACCTACAAGCAGCAGTTGGAGGCCCAGCGTGGCTTCGTCGCGGCCAACCAGGATTACTACCGCCTGGCCGAGCGTCGCTACCGCATCGGTGTTGACAGCAACCTGACCTTCCTCGACGCCCAGCGCCAACTGTTCAGTGCCCAGCAATCGCTGATCACCGACCGCCTGGCGCAGCTGACCAGCGAGGTCAACCTGTACAAGGCCCTCGGCGGCGGCTGGAACGAGCAGACCGCGAAGAACGAGCCGTTGAAAGAAGAAGCACCGGCGTTGAAGTTGTTCTGATAGCGCCGCAATAAACAAAAACCGCCTCCCTTATCAGGAGGCGGTTTTTTATGGCCCGCGATATTTTAAAGGCTGGGTGCCAAGGTTAAGTTCTCAATTCACTGACTTGCACCTGAAACCTAAGGCTCGTAATTTTATATTCGATTTCTCTTCCATCGGCATTGCGGGCAGTGAGTGAGAAATTAAACTCAGCGATAAACCAGAACCCTTCCTCTGAATCTTCAGTGCGCCTTACGCGGAATGTACCCGTCGGATCAGAAAACCCGTATGAGAATTCAGGCCGCATAATAAGAAGCGTATCAACACTTTCTGGCGCCCCCCCAGGCGCTGTGATTGGATAATCAGTAAAGGTTTTCAAGGCACTCCCTGCAAACTCAAGGGACGCACGATCACCTCCATGACGGGGCAAGCACTGAATAAAATAACTCGAGTCTGAGTAGATCACGAAAAATACATCACCCAGGTCGATGGGGTCATAACTACCATCGACACTGGCGTCGATCTCACAAAAAACTGGAACCTTCGCTTGCGCTCGGTGCTTGGGTACAAACTTACCCGTTGCGCGGTGGTTTGCTAACGCGCAGGTGATTTGAAGGGCATGGCAAACAACTTCCATATCGCCCTTGCCCTGTGGCTCGAAGTAGATGGAGAACTGCATGCTCAGCGCTAGATGGCCGTCCTTGTATTCAAGACGGTCAACGGTCAGGAACCCCGAATATTCCGCCGGGAAATACTCGATGCGTGCTCCGAAGGCAAAGGTTGCCCTGATTCCAGGGTCTTGCGGCCGGATCGGGTAGGTCTGGCCTGCTTTCAACTCTTTAGCCTCAAGAGTCAGTTCATTTCTGGACCCCGGATTGCCCTCAAACCCTAAACGAATGAAAAACTGAGAACCCTCGATATAGATCAACTCGAATGTGTCGAATGTAATCGGGATCTTCTTTTTATTCCCAAAGATCAGGTCCGCGTTGAACGTATTCGACGAGGTTAAAAACTCACCCATTTCTGTTCCAAAGCTCATGAGCACTTCTCCCTTGAGCACCAGCAAAAATACTGCCACCGCCTTGAACATAGGCTTTCAAAAACGGGTCATCTACTGTCAACCCTGACAGTAGACGCAGAAGCGGTTAAGCATAAGGCTGACAGGTTGGACACTCTCCGTGGCGAGCGGGCTTGTTGTGGTGAGCGGGCTTGCCCCGCTCACCACAACAAGCCTGCCAACTACAATAAGCCCGCTTGTAAGAACAGTCTCCCGCCTTGCTTTCCGCTCAAGCTTTCAGGGTAAAATTGGTAACAGATTCTTACAGACCACAGAGGGAGCTTGTCGTAATGATCGTAGGAATCGACCTGGGGACCACCAACAGTCTCGCAGCCGTCTGGCGCGGCGATGCCGCCGAAATGGTGCCCAATGCCCTGGGCCAGTTGCTGACCCCCAGCGTGGTCGGGCTGGATGACCAAGGCCGTGTCCTGGTAGGCCAGGCCGCCAAGGAGCGCCTGCACACCCACCCGCACCTGACCACCTCGCTGTTCAAGCGCTACATGGGCAGCGCCACCGAAGTGCGCCTGGGCGACCGCTCGTTCCGCCCCGAAGAACTCTCTGCCCTGGTGCTCAAGAGCCTCAAGGAGGACATCGAGCGTACCTACGGTCAAACCGTCACCGACGCGGTGATCAGCGTGCCCGCCTATTTCAGCGACGGCCAACGCAAGGCCACACGCATCGCCGGTGAACTGGCGGGGCTCAGCGTTGAGAAACTGATCAACGAACCGACCGCCGCGGCCTTGGCCTACGGCCTGCATCAGCGGGATAAAGAAACCTCATTCCTGGTCTTCGACCTTGGCGGCGGCACCTTCGACGTGTCGATCATCGAGCTGTTCGATGGGGTAATGGAAGTGCGTGCCAGCGCCGGCGACAACTTTCTCGGTGGCGAAGACTTCGACACCCTGTTGCTCGAACACTTTGTCGACAGCCAACGTAACGCCACGGGTTTCCCGCCCACCAGCACGGTGCTGCAAGCCCTGCGCCGCGAAGCCGAGCGCGTACGCAAAGCCCTGGGCCAGGACGACAGCGCCGAGTTCGCCCTGCGTGTCGACGGCCAGCAATGGCTGAAAACCATCACCCAACAGGAACTGGCCAAGCTCTACACGCCGCTGCTGGAACGCCTGCGCGCGCCGATCGAACGCGCCCTGCGCGATGCACGGATTCGGGTCGGCGACCTGGATGAAATCCTGCTGGTGGGCGGTACCACACGCATGCCGCTGGTGCGCAAACTCGCCGCCGGCCTGTTCGGGCGCTTTCCCTCCATCAGCCTCGATCCCGACCAGGTGGTCGCCCACGGTGCGGCGATCCAGGCCGCCCTCAAGGCCCGTTCCGCGGCCCTCGAAGAAGTGGTGCTGACCGACGTCTGCCCCTACACCCTGGGCATCGAAACCTCCAACCAATACGGCGGCCATATCGAAAGCGGCCATTACCTGCCGTTGATCGAACGCAACAGCAGCGTGCCGGTCAGCCGGGTCAAAAGCGTGGTCACCCTGCACGACGACCAGGCCCACGTACTGCTGAAGATCTACCAGGGCGAAAGCCGCCTGGTCAAAGACAACATCGAGCTGGGCCAACTGGATATTCCGGTGCCCAAGCGCAAGGCCGGTGAAGTCTCCCTGGACGTGCGTTTCACCTACGACAACAACGGCCTGCTGGAAGCCCAGGTGAATATCCCGCTGACCGGCGAGCAGCATTCGCTGGTGATCGAGAACAACCCCGGCGTGCTCAACCCGCAGGAGATCCAGCAACGCCTGCAGGCCCTGGCGCAATTGAAGGTCCACCCACGCGACCAGCAGGTCAATACCGTGCTCGTCGCCCGCCTCGAACGGCTCTACCAGGAAAACCTCGGCGAGCTGCGCGAACAGTTCGGCCATTGGGCGGCGCAGTTCCAGCAGGTACTCGACACCCAGGACGAACGCCGCATCCGCGACGCCCGCAGCGAACTGAGCCGTCAACTTGAGCAACTCGACAACGGGTTCTGGCGCTGAGGGCACACCGATGGATTGCTGGACCGTACTGCAACTGCCGGAGGACGCCGACGAGCGCAGCATCAAGCGCAGCTATGCGCGTCTGCTGAAAAACTGCCGCCCGGACGACGACGCCCAAGGCTTCCAACGCCTGCGCGAGGCCTATGAACACGCGCTGAATGAAGCACGCTGGCGAGCGGATAACGAAGAGGCAGAACCCGTCCAGGCGCCCGTGGCCGAAGCGGCCTACGCCAACCTGAATGACCTGGCCGAACTGCTGGACATCAGCCCCGTCAGCCCGGCGCCCTTCGACGCCCCCACACCGGACCCGGCCCAGGCACTGCTCGACGGCCTTAACGCGCGTAACCTCGACGAGCGCTGGGCCCAGGCTCGGCAACAGGGCTGCACCGATGCGTTCCAGGCCGGCCTGTTGCGCCATTGTTTCGAAGCACCGGGCGAACGCAGCGCCATCGCCGCTTGGGCCGCGCAACACCTGGAATGGCTGACCCCCTGGCAGCAGGTGGCGATGACGTCCTGGCAATACGAAGCGCTGACCGGCGAGCTGCTGCAAGACTACCGCCGCACCCTGCAGGAACTGCTGGAGCAAAAGGCCGAGCGCGAGTTCATCACCCAGCTCACGCAGTACAACGACCAACCCTGGCTCCGGGTGTTCGACCTGCAACAGCAGTGGCAGCGCATCGTCCTGCACCTGCTGCATGACACCCAGTGGAGCGTGCCGCTGTTCGAGCGGGTGTGCCAGGCATTCGGCTGGGACGACCAGAAAGGCGTCTACCCGGAACCGGCGTGGATGTGGCGCGAATTGGTGTCGCGTTGCGAGCAGGAAAGTTTCTACGCCAACTTGCAGGACAAGGCCCAGGACACGCGGCGCACATCAGCCGATGCCCTGGCCGCGCGCCTGCTGCTGACGCCGATGTCCGCCACGCAACACAAACGCCTGATCGATGGGTTTGGCGAGAACGAGTGGAACGCCTGCCAGCACCTGGCGCAAACACTGACCTGGCGCTATCCGCAACTGGTCGAGCGCCTGCCTCAAACAGACCTGTTCTTTTGGCGCAAATTCGTGCCCCGGCCGATCTACACCCAGGTGTTTATCCGGCTATGGGCCGTCTTCGCCCTGGGGCTTGGCCTGAGCATCGCCCACGATAAGCCAGACAGAATGGACGGGATGTCGCTGGTCATTTTCATGCTGATGGCGTTCGTGCCGGCGGCCGTTGGCTTTCGCGTCACCCAAATGTGGGCCGGGATGAGTTCAACCTATCGGGTGCTGGATGTGTGGCTGAGCCAGTACCTGATCCCCAAGCGAATCAACCCCAACGACTACTGGCTGGTGATTCGCCACGGCGTACCGCAGGCGATCATGCTGGTGGCCTGCGGCTTGATGCTCGGTGTACTGGGTGCGGTGACCTACGCCGGCGCGCTGCTGATCAACCTGCTGCACAAAAAACGCATCGGTCATATGAGCCAGAAGTTCGCCGAAGGCTACCCCTGGCTGAACGGCCTGCACTGGGCCTTCTGGAGCCCTCTGCAAGGGGTGTTCCTGGTGGTGATGGTGGTGCTGATCGTAGCTGCGCAACACTACCTGCCGACTGTGCCCTGGACCCACTTCGACCTGCCCAAGCGATAACCCCGCAATGCCGGGGCCGGGCCTGTGCGCCCGGCAACTTGCGTTCGATCATCGCCCACAACC
>NZ_JAVAJK010000043.1:0-23358 GCF_052112325.1 Pseudomonas sp. Yb2C2
ACATCAAACTCGATACTGCGGGGGGGCACTTGATCGGGGGAAGGACGGCGGCATGGAGATGCCGAGTCGGTCATGCCCAAGAGCGCAGACAACGGCTGGCCAACCTGGCAAACCGCATCTGCTCGCAAAAACCATCTGCGTATGCTGTCCATCGGTACGCCTCCCCTGAAAACACTTTCCAGGGATCATCGCATCCTTCGCCGGCGCCTGTCGCAGACCCGAAACAGCTTGAAAACTCCTTTTTCGGCGCCTCTGCGCCCTCAGCCCACAAGGTGCTCTTGTGCACCTTGGGTTTCCACTTCCAGCCACCATGCATACCCACGCTCCGGCTGGTTCAAGCTGAACGCCTGGCCCATCGGCGGTGTGGTAATCGACACATTGCGCTCCCACGCCAGCGCCATGATGCGGTCGAAAGGTTCGTGCCAGGCATGGAACGCCAGGTCGAAAGTGCCGTTGTGGATCGGCAGCAGCCAACGGCCCCTGAGGTCGATATGCGCTTGCAGGGTTTGCTCCGGCTGCATGTGTACATGGGGCCAGTCGACGTTGTAAGCACCGGTTTCCATCAACGTCAGATCGAACGGGCCGTACTGTTCGCCGATGCGTTTAAAGCCATCGAAGTAGCCGGTGTCACCGCTGAAAAAGATACGGCGCGTGCCGTCGATCATCACCCAGGAACACCAAAGGGTCTGATTGGCATCAAACAGGCCGCGCCCGGAAAAGTGCTGCGCCGGCGTGGCGACAAAGCGAATGCCATCCACCTCGGTGCCTTGCCACCAATCCAGCTGCCGCACCTTGCTGGCGTCGACACCCCACTTGACCAGGATGTCGCCCACGCCCAGCGGCGCGAGAAAGTAACGGGTCTTGTCGGCCAGTTGGACGACAGCCTTATGGTCAAGATGATCGTAGTGGTTGTGGGAAAGAATCACCGCCTCCAGGGGCGGCAGCTCTTCAAGACGGATAGGCGGCTGGTGGAAACGCTTGGGGCCAGCCCAACTGAATGGCGAGGCACGCTCGGCGAACACCGGGTCGGTCAGCCAGAACTTGCCGCGCATTTTCAGCAATACGGTGGAATGCCCCAGGCGGAACACGCTGTGATCAGGCGCCGCCAACAATTGCTCGCGGGTCAGCGGTTGCACCGGGATCTGCCCCACCGGGCGCGTGCTGCGTGGTTTGTTAAACAGCATGTTCCAGAAGATACGCAAGGTCTTGCCAAAGCCACCGTGCTGCACGGGGGCCTCGTTGCTGAAGCGCCCCAGGTCCAGATCGGCAGGCTTGGGCGCCGCAGGTGAAGACTTGAGGCGGGTTGAGATGGTGGCCATTACAGAGTGACTCCTACGGTCCGCGCATAAGTTACACTGAACAGTGTAGTTTCAAGATTGCAACAAAATCCGCAGCAAGTAAACTACCCAGTGTAATTTACCCTCAAGAGCCGAACGCCACCCATGACTGCCCCTCAACGCCTCACCGACCGCAAACGCCAAGCCATCGTGGCAGCGGCCATCGCTGAGTTTCGCGATAACGGCTTCGAGGTCACCAGCATGGACAAGGTCGCCGCCACCGCTGGGGTTTCCAAGCGCACGGTGTATAACCATTTCCCCAGCAAGGAAGAACTGTTCGCCGAAATCCTTCACCAGCTCTGGGCCAGCAGCGTCGCCCAACTCGACGTCAGCTACACCAGCGAGCGCCCCCTGCGCGAACAACTGCGTGGTTTGCTGGAAGCCAAGATGAAGATGATGTCGGACACCAATTTCCTCGATCTGGCCCGGGTAGCCATCGCCGCCACCATCCACTCGCCGGAACGTGCGCAAGACATGGTCACCCGCCTGAGCCAGCGCGAAGAAGGTTTTACCCAGTGGGTACGCGCCGCCCAGGAAGACGGCCGCCTCTCTTGCACCGATCCGGCGTTTGCCGCCCACCAGATTCAAAGCCTGCTCAAGGCTTTCGCGTTCTGGCCGCAGATCACGTTGGGCCAGCCGACCCTGGATGCCGCTCACCAGGCGCGTGTCATTGAGTCGGCCATCGACCTGTTCCTGGCCGGCTACGAAGTCAGCGCCCCCTGCCCCGAGTAAAAACCGTTGCAGGAGCGACATTCCTGGTCGTTTTTGACGCATTCGCCCTCTGTTTTGCGCAAATGGCCTGGAAGGCCACTGATTATTCCCATGGGAATAACTGACAATATTCACAGGCCTTATGCGATCAACGGTCGATCCGGTGTCCGCGCGCCGCGGTAAATGTGAAAAACAGCTGAACCAGGAATTTATGGAAAACAGACGAGGCAAAGGGCTCTCATTTGCCCGGCGTATCTACCAGCCAAGGATCATCGGCCTGGGTGTCGGCAGCATCAGCGTTACCGGCGCCCTGTACCCGCTTGCCATGCCGGGCTGGGTCTGGGCGTTACTGCTGTTCAATGGGTTTGCCTGGGCGCACCTGGCGTATCAGCTATCCACCCGTTCACCGTTTCCTTACCAGGCTGAACAGCGCAACTTCCTGTATGACTCGGTACTCGGCGGGTTCTGGGCGGCGGCCACACAGTTCACGCCGCTGACAGCGGTGACCATCCTGTCGATGATGACCATGAACAACGTCGCCGCCGGCGGCCGGCGCCTGTTCCTGCGTGGCCTGCTCGCCCAGGTGCTGGGGATCGGCGTGGCATGGGCGCTGTTCGGTATCCAGTTCAACCCCGACGTCAGCCTGCTTCAGGTCTACTCCTGCCTGCCGATGCTGACCCTCTACCCCATGGCCATCGGCATGGTCTGTTATCAACTGGCGATCAAGCTCTCGGAACATAAACGCGCCCTCAGTGCCCTGAGCCGCACCGACAGCCTCACCGGCCTGCTCAACCACGGCTCGTGGAAAGACCTGCTGCACCTCAAGTTCCACAAGTGCCAGCAGCAGCAAAGCCACGCCACCATCGCATTGATCGATATTGACCACTTCAAGCAGATCAACGATACCCATGGCCATATCGTCGGCGACACGGTGCTGCGGCAACTGAGCCTGGAACTGCGGCGCAACCTGCGGGAAAACGACCTGGCCGGACGTTATGGTGGCGATGAGTTCTGTGTGATTCTTCCGCAAATGCCTCTGGAGCAAGCAGCGCAGATCATGGAGCAGATGCGCGAAACATTCGGCAACTACCGCACCCCGCACATACCGGAATTGCGCGTCAGCCTGAGCATCGGCCTGGCGGACTTCCAGCCGCGCTTCACCGACGCAGCCATGTGGCTGAACGCGGCGGACCGAGCACTTTATGCCGCCAAGGACACCGGGCGTAATCGAGTCAGTGTCAACGACGACCGGATAGCCTGCTCCGCCTGACGTTGTCCTACGACACCTGGTCTTGATCTTCCGTGCAACGCCGCGGGAGATGGCGTAATGCCTCCATTGGTCGCCTACCCAAAAATGGTCCTGCCCATGGGGCGAACTTCTTGTCAGGCTGATGACTCTTAACCCGTTGTTCCACCCCCCGCTGTCAGCACAAGGGAGCTGACAATGAGCAGGTCAACCGTAGGGCAAATGCCTTACGGAGGCAGGCGCCTATACATGGATACTCCCAGACGCGTGCTTGCCCGAGCCCCCGAACATGTTATTCAACGCCCATAAGAAAACCATCGATACCCTGCAACACACCGTGGCTCACCAGGCCAGCCTGCTGGACGCCATCGAACGCTCCATGGCGGTGATCGAATTCGATCCGCAAGGCCTCGTGCTGCGGGCCAATGACAACTTCCTCAGTACCCTGGGCTACCGCGCCGAGCAGATCGAAGGCCAATCCCACCGGATGTTCTGCACGCCCGCCTTCGCCCGCAGCGCCGAGTACCAGCAACTCTGGGCCAACCTGCAAAAGGGTCAGTTCCAATCAGGTACCTTTGAACGGGTGGGCGGCAATGGTCAGTCGGTGTGGCTGGAAGCCAGCTACACCCCGGTACGTGATAACGCGGGCCGTGTGATCAAAGTGGTGAAGTACGCCCTGGACGTTACCCCGCGCCTGCAGGCCGAAAGCGAGGCCAACGCCAAGTTGGAAGCCATCGGCCGGGCCATGGCCGTCATCGAGTTCAACCTCGACGGCACGATCATCACCGCCAACGCCAACTTCCTGCAACGCATGGGCTACAGCCTGGCGCAGATCCAGGGCCAGCATCATCGTCTGTTCTGCACCCCGCAGACCGCCGCGAGCTCAGCCTACAGCGAGTTCTGGCGACGCCTGAACCAGGGTGAATTGTTCAGCGGCCAGTTCGAGCGCGTGGATAAAAACGGCCGGCCCGTTTGGCTCGAAGCCAGCTACAACCCGGTGTACGACGCCAGCGGACGCCTGTGCAAAGTGGTGAAATTCGCCTCGGATATCACCGCGCGCGTGCAACAACACGCCGCTGACGCACAGAGTGCCGCCCAGGCGTATCACTTGTCCCTGCACACCCAGGACATGGCGGAAAAGGGTGCCGACGTGATCCAGAAAACAGCCAGCGGCATGCGTGAAATCTCCTCGGACATCGACAACTCCTCGCAACTGATCGCCAAGCTGGGCGAGCGTTCGCAGCAGATCACCACCATCGTCAACACCATTCGCGGCATTGCCGAACAAACCAACCTGCTGGCACTCAATGCCGCTATCGAAGCGGCGCGCGCGGGTGAACAAGGCCGTGGTTTTGCCGTGGTGGCCGATGAAGTGCGGCAGTTGGCGGCGCGCACCAGCGGGTCCACCACAGAAATATCCAGCATGATCGCGGTGATCCAGGCTGAAACCCGCCAAGCCATCGACAGCATGGACGCAACCCGCGACCGTGCGGCCCTGGGCGTGGAGTTGGCCAACCAGGCCGGTACGGTGATCCTGCAGATTCGCGAAGGTACCAGCGAGGCGGTGCACGCGGTGAGTGCGTTTGCCAATGAGCGGGGTGTCCACTAAGTAGGCCACGGGTTATTCATGTGTAAGACAGGTCGCCAGGACTATAGTGATTCACTGTCTTAACGTTGATGACCCGAGCCCACCATGACCCCCGACAAGCCCGAAACCGCCCCCGTCGATCACCTGCGTTTTCACCGCCGCCACGCCCACCTGGCGCCGACCTTCGGCAACGATACCTTTGCCCTCAAGGCCGAGGCCTTTGCGCGCTTCTTTGGTACACCGACCTTCCTCGGTGCGCAAACCGCGATCGTGATCTTGTGGGTGGTGCTGAACGTAACCGGCATCACCCACTTCGACGTGTACCCGTTCATCCTCCTCAACCTGGCCTTCAGCCTGCAATCCGCCTATGCCGCGCCGCTGATCCTGCTGGCCCAGACGCGCCAGGCCGCCCGCGACAAAGCCCAGTCCGACGCCGACGCGCAACACCGTGAAGCCCTGGCCATCGCCAATACCGAACGCCAGGCCCAGGCCGCGCAAACCACCAGACAGTTGCTCGAATTGCTGGAGCAAAACACCCGGCTGACGGAAATGACCAAGCAACTGACCGAACACATCGAAACCCTGACGTGCGAAATGCATGAGCACTATGTGCGAAAACCTCAATAACAACGCGAATGCCATGTGAGAGGGGGCTGACTCCCGATCGCGGTGAGTCAGGGTTTCATCTGCACATGCCGGCCCAACTCATCAAACAGCGTCACCACCGAGCGCAATGCGCGGCAATCGGGGCGCGTCAGCAGCCATAACGCGGTGTCGTGCCCAGCCAACGCGGGGCCCAGGGGTTGCAGGCCGTCATCCAGCAGAAAGTCCGGCAGCGCCGCCACGCCCAACCCTGCCCGCACCAGTTCGGTCACCGACAACATGCTGTTGCAGCGATAGCTGGGGCGTACACCGGGCAGGTGTTCGCGGCGCCAGGTCACCGTGGGGTGGTCGGGCAGGAAGTCGTCCGGCGCGATCCAGGCCAGGTCCGCCAGTGAGCGTGCGGCGTGTTGGTGCGCATACGTGGGGCTGGCACACACCTGATACGCCACGGCCCCCAGGCAACGGCCGACCAGATGCGCCGGCGGAGTCCTGGTCAGGCGCAGGGCGATGTCGGCATCGCGGCGGCTGAGGTTGGCGAAATCATTCGACGTGCTCAGTTCCAGGGTCAGCGCCGGGTAGTCCGGCATGAACTGCGCCAGCGCCGGCAGCAACAACCCTTGCAGCACCGAGTCGGTACAGGTCAGGCGCACCGTGCCGCTGATCACCTCGCCGCCCTGCTCCACGCCGATGCGCGCCGCCTCAAGCGCTTGTTCGGCACGTTCGGCCTGCTGCGCCAGGCTATTGGCGAGGCTGGTGGGCAGGTAGCCGGCGCGGCTTTTTTCAAACAGCGTCTGGCCCAATGCGGCCTCCAGCCGTCGCACCGCGCGGAACACCGTGGACACATCCACCCGCAATAACGCCGCCGCGCGCGCCAGGGTGCCGCCACGCACCAGGGCGAGAATCAACGACAGGTCGGGGTAATCGAGTTGATAGTGCGTGGCTGCATTGAGCATGTGGGTAAACGCCAATATTGATTGCGTGCGCGCCAATCTATAGTGCACGTCAGGACACCACAAGCCATGGGACGCACACGATGAAAGCCACCACCCTGCACCTCGCCCTGATCGGCGATTACAACCCCGATGTCATCGCGCACCAGGCCATTCCCGTCGCGCTGCAACGGGCCGCCGAAACCCTCGGTTTGCAGGTTCATCTGCAATGGCTCGACACCGACACCCTCACGCCCACCACAGCACTGCACGGCTTCGACGGATTCTGGTGCGTGCCCGCCAGCCCCTACCGCGACACCGACGGCGCCTTGCGGGCGATCCGTTTTGCCCGCGAACAGCGGCGACCTTTCCTCGGCACATGCGGTGGTTTTCAACATGCAGTGCTGGAATACGCCCGCAACGTGCTGGGCTGGGCCGATGCCGAACATGGCGAGCTGGCGCCGGGCGCTGAACGCGCAGTGATCACCCCCCTGAGCTGCGCACTGGTTGAAGCCACCGACAGCCTGCGCTTGACACCCTACACGCGCATCGCCGAGGCCTACGGCCGTCTTGAAATCGAGGAAGGTTACCGCTGCCGCTACGGCATCAACCCCGAATTCGCCGATGCCCTGCTCGAGCGCGAGATGATTCCCAGCGGGCATGACGCAGCCGGCGATCTACGCGCGGTGGAGTTGCTCGACCATCCATTTTTCGTCGCCACCCTGTTCCAGCCTGAACGCGCCGCCCTCAAGGGCATCACGCCGCCTTTGGCGATTGCCTGGCTCAAGGCGTGCCAGGAGCAGTGCGCATGATCGCCAAGACTCCCGCCCCACCCTACTACGCAGTGATCTTCAGCTCATTGCGCACCGACGGCGATCAAGGCTACGGCCAGGCCGCCGCCCGCATGCTGGAGTTGGCTCGCGATCAACCGGGGTTTCTCGGGGTGGAATCGGCGCGGGAGGATGGCCTGGGGATTACCGTGTCGTATTGGAGCAGCGAGGCCGCGATCCTGGCCTGGAAGCAGCAGGCTGAGCATCGGGCAGTGCGTGAACAAGGACGCTCCATCTGGTACTCGGCGTTTCAGACACGGGTGTGCAAGGTGGAACGGGCCTACACATTCCAAGGCCAGTAACCTTCATATCAGCTGAGTCTCTGTGGCGAGCAGGCCTGCTGTGGTGAGCAGGCCTGTTGTGGTGAGCGGGTTTGTTGTGGTGAGTGGGCCGGTTGTGGTGAGCGGGCTTGCCCCGCGCTGGGCTGCGAAGCAGCCCCAATTCAGTTGACGCGGTTCTCCTGACTAACCGCAGCGTCTGGTTCAGGGGCCGCTTCGCGCCCCAGCGCGGGGCAAGCCCGCTCACCACAACAGGCCCGCTGCCCTAAAAAGCCGGCCTGCCACAGAACGCTCGCTTACCGCCTATGCCGTCTAGCTCACCAGACTGCGCAGCGCACTGATCTGTGGAATTTCCACCCGTTTCATATACACGCGCAACGGCTCGCTGATGTTGATGCGGTCGTCGATATTCTGGTCGAGCAGCAACTGGATACGCTCGCGGGACAGGGTCATGGTCTGCTCGGGGGCCGGCAGCCAGACAAATTCAGCGGTGGGGATAATGCCGTCGTCGGCCACGTCCATGCCGAAGGAATCTTCGCTGAAACGCACGATGTACTGGCCAGTCTTGCGGTTGAGGCCAACAAAACCGCGGAGTTGGTCGGCGGCCTGGCAGATAAGCTCGGAGGTGATGCGCATGGTAAACCTCACTGAAAAGTCCCACAGGGACTGGAAAGATGGTTTACACGCGTGGCAGAAAATACCGTCCTCTGGCGGGGCGGCTGCGAGCAAGAGTACTGCAATGCCGCGCAAAAAAACCGAGAAAATTGGCACGTGCGCACGTTAATGTCGGTTTGGTGATAGCGCCTTTCGCAATCAATTGTTAAAAAGGAGGCCTTCTCAAAGCTACCTCCACGAAAGGACTTCGCATATGCCTGTCACGTTTTCCAAGAGCGCCCTGCTGCTCGCACTGGCGCTTGGCCTCGGCCAGGCACAGGCTGCCGAACCGATCAGCCCGGCTGAACTGGCGACAAACGAAGGCATTCCCTACCCCGCCGTGATCGCTCACCGTGGCGCGTCCTACGACGCGCCGGAATCCACCGCCGCCGCCTACAAAGTCGCGCGCGACCTGGGTGCCGACTACCTGGAACTGGACCTGCAGCGCAGCAAGGACGGCGTGCTGTTCGCCCTGCACGACAACAACCTGCAGCGCACCACCGACGTGGCAACCAAGTTCCCTGAGCGCAAGGACGCCCCGGCCAATGAGTTCACCTGGAAAGAACTGCAAACCCTCGACGCCGGCAGCTGGTTCAACGCCGCCTACCCGGATCGTGCGCGTCCAGGCTTCGTTGGCCTGAAGATCCTGAGCCTGGACGACATCATCAAGATCGCCGAAGGCAACCCGCAGCACAAACCCGGCCTGTACATCGAAACCAAGGAGCCCAAGCAATTCCCGGGCATCGAAGCCGACCTGAAAAACAAGCTGCTGGATAAAGGCTGGTTGAGCTCCGCCGGCTCCAAGCTGGGCAAGAGCAACACCGGCGTCGGCCAGGGCAAGGGCCGTGTGGTGCTGCAGACGTTTGAAAAAGACAGCTTGAAAGAGCTGCAGAAAGAAATGCCGAACACGCCGAAGATCCTGCTGTTGTGGGTTGGCCCAGGCAGCATCGAGCCGAAATCCACGCAGACCTTCGCCGAGTCCGGCGAACCGACCAAGGCCGCCTACTACGCCAAGCAAGAGCCAAAAGACGCCGCCGAGTTCGAAAAGTGGGTCGACGAAGCCAAGAGCCTCGGCGCCATCGGTACCGGCCCATCGGCTGAGCTGACCGACCACGGCGACCAGAGCTACACCGACCTGGTGAAGCCTGAAATGAACAAGCTGACCCACGACAAGGGCCTGCTGGTGCACGTCTACACCGTGGATGAGCCGGTCGACTTCGACAAAGTGATGAAGGCCGGCGTCGACGGCATCTTCACCAACCGCGCCGCCGAACTGTTGAAGTTCTACAAGCGCTGGCCGTCGTCCAGCGTGCAAGACCTGCTGAACGACTATAAGTACTGAGTGAGTCGGGCATTGGTGTCAGTGCGCCATTAAGGATGAGTTAAGTTGCGCCGGTTAATCTGGCGCCACTTAAACAGCTCACCAGAGAAGGACACACACCATGAAAACCCTGACCGCCCTGTTCGCCGCCACCGCCCTGACCCTGACCGCCGGCCTGGCCCAGGCCGATGTTCGCCCGGACCACATTGAAGGCCTGCTCAAGTCCGGCGCCGTGATGCCGTTTGAGAAACTCAATGCCGCCGCCGTGGCCACACACGCCGGTAGCAGCATCACCGACACCGAGCTTGACCACAAAAACGGGGTACTGGTCTACGAAGTCGACCTGACCGACACCGCTGGCAAGCGCTTTGAAGTGAAGCTCGACGCCAAGACCGGCGCGGTGCTGGAAAACAAGCAAGACACTTGAGTTGAACCTAGAAAAAACGCGCCACCTCCGGGTGGCGCGTTTTTTTATGCGCACCGTTAAAACGTCATATAACTGTCATACCTCCTTGCAATGATTCGCCCACGCGAACCTGTGAAACGTCCTACAGGCGCTTTCTCTGCGAGTCTCCATGAACCACAGCCTCGACCACAGCCACCAGGACTCCGACCTGTTTGGCTTGCTTTACGGTTTTCGTTTTCGTCCCGGTGAAAAGGGCGAACAGATTGATTCGGCTGCTGCCCTCGCGGCCTTGCAGCAACCCGCCGACCCGGAAGAGTTCCTGTGGCTGCACCTCAACCTGGCCCACGCCGCCTGCGAACGCTGGATGCTGGCCAACCTGGATTTACCCGAAGAATTCTTCGAAGCCCTGCACGAAGGCTCGCGCTCCACTCGCATCGAACACGTCGACTCAGCCTTGCTGGCGGTGGTCAACGACGTGGTGTTCAACTTCAGCAGCATGGTTTCGTCGGATATTTCCACGCTGTGGGTCTGCGCCCGCAGCCGGCTGTTGATCAGCGCACGCCTGCAACCTTTGCACTCGGTGGACAAGTTGCGCTCGTCGGTCAAGGCCGGCGAACGCTTTCGCTCACCGCTGGAACTGCTGGTGCACCTGCTGCGCGACCAGGGGGAAGTGCTGACCCAGATCGTGCGCAAGACCAGCATCAGCGTCGACCACATCGAGGACCAGTTGCTGTCCTCGCGCCTGTCCACCAACCGCGCGGAACTGGGGGCGGCGCGCCGGGTGCTGGTGCGCCTGCAACGCCTGCTCGCGTTGGAGCCGGGTTCGCTGCTGCGCCTGCTCAACCGCCCGCCGCAATGGCTGCAAAAGGAAGACGTGAAGGAGTTGCGCAAATCCACCGAGGAGTTTGCGCTGATCATCAACGACCTGACGGCGCTGGGCGAACGGATCAAGCTGCTGCAGGAAGAGATCGCCGCCAACCTCAACGAGCAGAGCAGCCGCACGCTGTTCACCCTTACCGTGGTGACGGTGCTGGCGTTGCCGATCAACATCATCGCCGGTTTTTTCGGCATGAACGTGGGCGGTGTGCCCCTTTCACAGGACCCCGAGGGGTTCTGGATCCTGGTGGCATTGGTCGCGACCTTCACGCTGATCGCCGGACGCTGGGCGTTTCGCAAGTTTTCAAATTGAAATGCAATCAACTGTCGAATCGTCGCACCGCCCCTCCCACATGAGTACTACGGTGTTTTGTAGACCAGTGGCAGATCCAATTACCTAAACAATGACCTGCGGCAGCATCGCTGTAACATTCTGCAATGAATATGAACGGCATCCTCCCCACACGGATGCCCGGCATGGCCACCCCTTCCCTGACTGCCTCAACGCACTCATCCTCCGTCGATTCAAAACCGCGCCTGGACAAGAAACCCGGCCTGGTGACGGTGATCGTTTTCTTCGCCGTGCTTGCCATGGGCCTGTTGTTTACCGCCTACAGCCTCATGCACGACATGCACGAAATGGGCGCCCAGCTCACCACGTGGACGCCGTTCCTGCTGCTGGGTGTGGCGCTGTTGATTGCCCTGGGTTTCGAGTTCGTCAACGGTTTCCACGATACAGCCAACGCGGTGGCGACGGTGATCTACACCAACTCGCTGCCGCCGCAGTTTGCGGTGGTGTGGTCGGGCTTCTTCAATTTCCTCGGTGTGCTGCTGTCCAGCGGCGCGGTGGCGTTCGGCATCATTGCCTTGCTGCCGGTGGAGCTGATTCTGCAGGTGGGTTCATCGGCCGGCTTCGCGATGATCTTCGCGTTGCTGATCGCCGCGATCCTATGGAACCTCGGCACCTGGTGGCTGGGTTTGCCGGCCTCGTCGTCCCACACCCTGATCGGTTCGATCATCGGCGTCGGCGTGGCCAATGCCTTGATGCACGGGCGTGACGGCACCAGCGGTGTGGATTGGAGCCAGGCGATCAAGATCGGTTATGCGCTGCTGCTCTCGCCGCTGATCGGCTTCGCCTTCGCCGCCTTGCTGTTGCTGGCCCTGCGCGCCTTTGTGAAAAACCGTGCGTTGTACAAGGCCCCCAAGGGCGACACCCCGCCGCCCTGGTGGATTCGCGGCATGCTGATCGCCACCTGCACCGGCGTGTCCTTTGCCCACGGCTCCAACGATGGGCAAAAAGGCATGGGCCTGATCATGCTGATCCTGGTGGGTACCCTGCCCATGGCCTATGCGCTGAACCGCGCCATGCCGGCCGAACAATCGTTGCAGTTCGCCGCAGTCGCCGAAGTGACCCAGGTGGCGCTGATGAAAACAGCGCCGCTGGCGTTGGCGGGTGACCCTCGGCCGGTGCTGTCGACCTACATGCGTACCAAGGAAGCCACGCCCGAGTTGATTCCGGCCCTCGCCGCCCTCGCCGGCCAGATCGGTGACCAGGTCAAAGGCTACGGTTCCCTGGCCAAAGTCCCCGCCGAAGCCGTGGGCAACGTGCGTAACGATATGTACCTGAGCAGCGAAACCATTCGCCTGATGGACAAAGGCAAGGTCGGCAATTTCGACGCTGACACCCAAGGCAAGCTGCAACTGTTCAAGCAACAGATCGACGATGCCACGCGCTTTATTCCGCTGTGGGTGAAGATTGTCGTGGCCATCGCCCTGGGGCTTGGCACTATGGTCGGTTGGAAGCGCATCGTGGTCACCGTGGGCGAGAAAATCGGCAAGACCCACCTGACTTACGCCCAGGGCGCCTCGGCCGAGACCGTGGCGATGCTGACCATTGGCGCAGCGGATATGTTCGGGCTGCCGGTGTCGACCACCCATGTGTTGTCGTCGGGGGTGGCGGGGACCATGGTGGCCAATGGGGGTGGGTTGCAGATGCGGACCATCCGCAATTTGCTGATGGCGTGGGTGCTCACCTTGCCGGCGGCGATTCTGCTGTCCGGCAGCCTCTACTGGCTGTTCACCAAACTCTTCTGACCAACCTCAGATTGAAAATGTGGGAGGGAGCAAGCCCCCTCCCACATTTGGATGTGTGTCGTGTCAGTTGTTGAAGAGTCCCGCCATGGCCTTGAGCCGTTTTTTGTACACCCGCCGCGCCTCCAGTGCCTGCTCCAACGTCACCGCCACAAACCCCGCCCGCTGGTTAGGCTGCATCTGCCCGATCAAGTCCAGGTCGGCACTGATCACCGTGCCAATCATCGCGTAGCCACCGCCGGATACCGCATCGCGGTGCAGCACAATCGGCTCCAGCCCCGCCGGTACCTGTATCGAGCCAATCGGGTAGCAACTGTCGACGATATTCGACGGATCCGACCCCGCGCCGAACGGCTGCTCACGCGGTTGAAAGCTCAGCGCACTGCCGCCCTTGAAGCGATAGCCGATGCGGTCCGCCTCGGAGCCGACCGTCCACGGTTCGGCAAAAAAGCTGCTCTTGGCGCCCGCGGTCAATCGCTCGTAATACAGTCCTGGCACCACGCGCAAGGTGACATCGCCGCCCACCGAGCGGCGCAATGCCATCGGCAAACTGTTGCCTGCCCGCCCGAGACCGCTGGCTTCGCCGATGGGCAGCTCATCGCCTGCCTGCAAGCGTCGCCCGTGGAAACCACCAAGGGCGCCGAGGGTGTAGGTGGAACGGCTGCCAAGCACCAACGGCACGTCAATGCCACCGGCGACGGCGAGGTAAGTGCGGGCACCGGCCTTGGGAAATTCGAAACGCAGCACCTGCCCGGCACGCACCTCGAAGGCGGTGTCCTGATGCACCACTTCACCGTCCAGGCGCGGCGACATCAACGCACCGCTGAGCGCGACCAGGGTATCGCGTTGAAACTCCAATTCCGGCCCGATCAAAGTGCATTCCAGGCCGGCCGCGCCCACCGGGTTGCCCACCAGATGGTTGGCTGCACTCAAGGCGTATTGGTCCAAAGCACCCGATGGCGGAATGCCCAGGTGGTAATAGCCTTCGCGGCCCAGGTCCTGCACAGAGGTGGCGAGGCCGGGTTTGAGGACCTTGATCATGCCAGCGCCTCCTGCAGGGTTTTCGGATAGCCGATGGGGTCGGCGAGAAACGCATCGAGGGAAAATTCCACCGGGCGAATGCGCAGGTCGAAACGTCCTGCCTCCACCTCGGCAACCGCCAGGTCGTAGGCGTCCCGGTCGATGGGTTTGAATTGCACGATGTCACCCGGCCGGAAAAACACCATATGCGCCTTGAGGTAAGCCAGCTGCTGCGCCGGGTCGTAGATCGGTGCCGGGGTCACGCCAAACATCTGGTAGCCGCCGGCGCCGCGCACCGAGTAGATGCAGCCGAAGCAACCGCCATGGCCGAGGGTCAGCTTCGGCGTGTCGGTGCGCGGGCGCAGGTACTTGGGCACCTGCAACTGCCGCTCGCGCTCGACCATCTGGAACATGAACGGCAAGCCCGCGACAAAACCCACCATCGAGACAAACCACGGCGCACCACTGTGGGCGGCGATAAACGCTTCGACATCGGCCAGGCCATTGATGCGCGCGGCGTATTCCAGGTCGGTGGCGCTGGGGTCTTGATGCCGGTCGCGAAACCGCATCAGGGTTTCATGAGTCCAGGGGTCGTTATAGAGCACCGGGATTTCGATGATGCGCGTGTGCAGGGTGCGTTCGGCCACAGCCTGGGCTTCGGCGCTTTGCACAGCGTCGAGCAGCACATGGGGGGCGATGCGGTCGGGGTCGAAGCGAATCTGGAACGAGGCATTGGCCAGGCACACATCCAGCACGCCTTCCAGCGCCAGGCGCTCCACGGCACGGGTCACGGCCATGCCCTTGAAAAAAGCTTCAAGGGACATGCTCTCGCTGACTTCGGCGAACAGGTGTTCATCACCGCCGAAGCTGTAGCGGATGGGGGACGTTTCAGCCATGTCTGTTCCTCTTGGAATCGTTATAGAAAGGCAGGCAAAAAGTGATAGGTGGCGAGCGGGCTTGCCCCGCGTTGGGCTGCGTAGCGGCCCCAATACAAACACCGCGTAGTGTCAGGTATAACTCCGCCGCCTGATTTCAGGGCCGCTACGCGCCCCAACGCGGGGCAAGCCCGCTCGCCACAGAAAGCCCATTCGTCACCACGATGCCCGCCTGGTCCAACGCTTCACGGGTGGCCTCCACCAACTCCAGCGCGCCGGGGGTGTCGCTGTGCAGGCAGATGGAGTCGAATTCAATAAACAGGTCTTCGCCTTCTACGGTACGCACCAGCCCCATCTGACACGCCCGTAGGACACGGGCCGCGACCGTGGCCGGATCCAGCGCACGTACGTTGCGGGTAAACACAATGGAGCCCGTCAGATCGTACTCACGGTCGGCATAGAATTCGCGCACCACCGGTTGCCCGAGTTCCTTGGCCACGCGCCAGATCACCGAGTTGGGCATGCAGTACAGCAACAGCGTCGGCTCGATGATTTGCAGGTTCTGTACCAGCAGGCGCGCGGCTTCTTCGTCGCGGGCCAGGTGCATGTAGAGCGCGCCATGAGGCTTGATGTGTTGCAGGGTCATGCCTTGGGCGCGGGCGATTTCGCGCAGGGCGCCCAGTTGGTAGAGCATGTCGTCCACCAGTTCCTGGGCCGGCGCATTGATATGCCGACGACCGAAGCCCACCAGGTCGCGAAAGCCCGGGTGTGCGCCGATGGCCACCCCCAATTGCTTGGCGCGCGCGACGGTGCGGCGCATGGTGCCGGGGTCGCCGGCATGGAAGCCGGTGGCGATATTGGCCGAGCTGATATAGGCCATCAGCTCCGCGTCGACGCCGTCGCCGATGGTCCAGGGACCGAAGCCTTCGCCCATGTCTGAATTGAAATCCACTGCCTGCATCGGGGACGCTCCGCCAAAAGGTGATGCTCGAAAGTAGGCTGCGGCTTGACCCCTTGGGAAGATCTATTATCAGATGGCTCATCTTCTGAAAATCAGATAAAGCCATGTCCCTGACCTTGCGCCAAATCCGCTACTTCGTCGCCACTGCCGAAATCGGCCAGATTTCCCAGGCGGCGATTCACCTGAACATCTCCCAGTCTGCGGTGACCACGGCGATCAAGGAGCTGGAAGCCCTGCTCGGCGTGCAACTGTTTGTGCGCTCGGCCCAGGGCATGAACCTGACCGATGCCGGGCGGCATTTTCTCAACCGCGCCTACGTGATTGTGCGCAGTGTCGACGATGCGCTGAACAGCCCGTTGCCCGACTACCGCGCCAGCGGCGTGCTGCGCCTGGCGGCCAGCTACACGGTGCTGGGTTACTTCCTGCCCCACCACCTGCAGCGCATGGAGCACTGGCACCCGGATGTGACCCTGGAGGTGTTCGAGCAGGAGCGCCAGGCCATCGAACAGGGCCTGCTCGATGGCCAGTTCGACATGGCCGTGGTCCTCACCGCGAACCTCACTCACCCGGCGATCGTCTCGGAAATCCTGTTCAACTCGGAACGTCGTTTATGGCTGCCCAGCCATCACCCATTGTGCGAACGCGGTGCGGTGAGCCTGGCGGATGTGGCGCAGGAGCCGTACATCCTGCTCACCGTCGATGAAGCCGAACACAGCGCCATGCGCTATTGGGAACAGGCCGGGCAAACGCCCAAGGTGCGGCTGCGCACCAGCTCGGTGGAGGCGGTGCGCAGCATGGTTGCCAATGGCAGCGGCGTGGCGATCCTGTCGGACCTGGTGCACCGGCCCTGGTCGCTGGAAGGCAAGCGCATCGAGACCCTGACCGTCACCGACCCCGTCACGCCCATGAGCGTCGGCCTGGCCTGGCACCGCGAACGCGCCTTTACCCCGGCAATGCAGGCATTTCGCGATTACTTCCACGACGCCTTCCTGGCGCCGCAACAGCTGTCGGCGCGGCGTTAAAGCTGCGAATGCAGAATGGCCGCCAGCCAGTCCATGAACACCCGCACCCGCAGGGGTAGATGCCGCTGACCGGCGTAGAGCAGGGACACATCCAGCGGAGGGGCCGGATAGTCCGGCAGGACCGCCACCAGCTCCCCGCTGGCCAATTCGTCACCCATGCCCAGGGCCGGCACCTGAATAATCCCGAAACCGCCCAGGCAGGCCGACTTGTAGCCATCGGTGCTGTTGACCGTGACCCGACCGGCCATGGGGACGCGCAGCACCTTGTTGCCCTGCACGTATTCAAACCCCGCCGAACGTGAACCCAACGGCCGCACGTAATGCACCAGGTGATGGTCGGCCAGGTCGGCCAGTGTCCGGGGCACGCCGTAGCGTTGCAGGTAGGTGGCGCTCGCGCAGTTGATCATCGGCATGCTGCACAGCAGCCGCGCCACCACGCTCTGGTCCGGCTGCGCGCCCACGCGCAGCACGCAATCGAAGCCTTCGGCGAGCAGGTCGACCTGGCGGTCGGTGGTGCTGATCTCCAGTTCGATCAGCGGGTGTGCGTCCATAAACTGCGGCAGACGCGGCAGGATCAAGTCCCGCGCCATCACGTTGGGCATGTCCACCCGAATCCGCCCGGCCAGTTGCGCTTCGTCCTGGCGAAACAGCCCCTCCAATTCCTCCATGTGTGCGAGCAAATCCTTGCTGCGCTCATACAGCACGCGGCCATCCTGGGTGGCCTGCACCTTGCGCGTGGTGCGCTGCAACAGGCGGGCGCCGAGCAGCTCTTCCAGCGCCTGCACATGCTCCGACACCGTGGAGCGCGGCAGGCCCAGGCTCTCGCCGGCACCGGTGAAACTCGACAGCTCGGTAACGCGCACGAAGGTGCGCAGCAGCTCCAGTTTGTTCATGGGATTGTTCGCCTTATTCGGCCAGTGATTCCGGCATAGCGCTGTTTATCACGTTATGACCGGACAAATACACTGCTTCCCACACTCAATCACCGAGGACATCACCATGAACCGTAAAATCGCATTGATCACCGGTGCCAGCCGTGGCCTGGGCAAAAACACCGCCCTGCACCTGGCGGCACAAGGCGTCGACATCATTGGCACTTACCACAGCAAGGCCGATGAAGCGCAGGCATTGGTCGCACAGATCGAACAACTGGGCGGCCGTGCCGCGATGCTGAAACTGGACGTGAGCCAGAGCGCGACGTTCGCTGATTTCGTCGGTGAGGTTGCTGGCGTACTCAAGGACGTTTTCGCACAGGACCGCTTCGATTTTCTGATCAACAACGCCGGTATCGGCATTCACGCCAGCTTCGCCGAGACCACCGAAGCGCAGTTCGATCAATTGGTGGCGATCCAATTCAAGGGTCCGTTTTTCCTGACCCAACAGCTGTTGCCGTTGATCCGCGACGGCGGGCGCATCGTCAATATTTCCAGTGGCCTGGCGCGCTTCAGCCTGCCCGGCTACGCCGCTTACGCCGCCATGAAAGGCGCGATGGAAGTGCTGACCCGCTACCAGGCCAAAGAGCTGGGCGGCCGTGGCATCAGCGTCAACATCCTGGCCCCCGGCGCCATTGAAACCGACTTCGGCGGTGGTGCCGTGCGCGACAACGCCAACCTCAACGCCATGGTCGCCAGCAATACCGCCTTGGGCCGCGCCGGGTTACCGGACGATATCGGCGGCGCGATTGCCAGCCTGCTCGCCGACGGTAGTGCCTGGATCACCGGCCAACGTATCGAGGCGTCGGGCGGCATGTTTCTGTAGGAGCTTGTCACGCAGTACGTCATACCCCCAGTGATACACATAGGTGTACGGCAGGAAAAACAGCAGTACGCCTATGTCGAGGATAAACGCCTGCACCAAGCTGATGTTCAGCCAGGCGGCAATCAGCGGCACACACACCAGGATCAACCCACCTTCAAACATCAAGGCATGCAGCACGCGGGTCCAGCCGTTGCTGGCCAGTTGCAGGCGCGCCTTGAGGCGGTCGAACAGGCCGTTGAAAATCACGTTCCAGGCCAGCGCCAACAGGCTGATCGCCAGGGTGACCATGCCCATCTCCAAGGCAGGCTTGTCCATGATCCACGCCAGCAACGGGGTGCAGATCAACAACGCCAAGGCTTCGAAACCAATGGCCTGGCAAACGCGTTCAGTAATCGACTTGGTAGGGTTCATGAGCCGGCTCCGTGAGTGACGATGGTTGTCATCATTAGCCTTTGACTCGATACTTCATAACCAATAACCATCGATCAAGGCGATAGTCATGGCTTCTAACGAAGTGCTGCAGGCGTTTGTGCAGGCGGCCACCCAAGGCTCGTTTTCGGCGGCGGCGCGCAAGCTCGGCAAGAGCCAGTCCACCGTCAGCGCGGCCGTGGCGAGCCTGGAGATTGACCTGGATGTGGTGCTGTTCGATCGCAGCAGCCGCAAGCCGACGCTGACGCCGGCGGGCCATGTGTTGCTGCAACGCGCCGAGCAGGTGCTGGAGGCCAGCAGCCGGCTGGAATTGGCGGCGAGCCAGTTGGCCCAGGGGTTGGAGCCGAAGCTGAGTGTCGCCATGTCCGATACCTACCAGTCCGACCGTTTCGAAGTCGCCCTCAGCGCCTTTGAACAGCGCTACCCGGACCTGGAGCTGGAATGCCTGATCGCCGAATGCGAAGACCTGATCGCCCTGGTCCAAAGCGGCCGCGCGCAGATTGCGTTTATTGAACACCAGGAAGAGTATCCGCCAGACCTGACCCGCGCCCCCGTGGACGAGCGCACGGAAATTGCCCTGTTCGTGTCACCCAGACATCCGCTGGCGGGCGTCGGTACCCTCACCGCGCACACCCTGCAACAGCACCGCGAATTGCGTCTGGCCAGCATCATCAACCCGAACGAAACCCGCGCCAATGGCCGTGTGTGGTCGGCCCCCAGTTACCTGATGCTGTTGGAGATGGCCCAGTTGGGGTTTGGCTGGGCACCGATTCCGCGCTGGCTGGTGGAGCGCTTTGGTGGGGGGCAGTTGGTCGAACTCAAGGCACGCGGTTGGCCGCGCTCGGTGGCGGTGGATGCACTGTGGTCACGGCATCATCCGCCGGGGCCGGCAGGGAGTTGGTTGCTGGGGAAGATGTTGGAGTGATTTTTTTCAGACAATTGAGATTAATGTGTGGGGCCCCCGATGACGGTCGGTCAGTCACCTAATGCAGCGACTGACACCCTGCTATCGGGGCATAGGTATCTACACAACTCTTAAAGGCTGACACATAACTCTGTGGTGAGCGGGCTTGTCGAATCGTCGCACCGCCCGCGCTGGGCTGCGAAGCGGCCCCAATAAGGTCACCGCAGAGTGCCAGAATCAATCGAGGTGAAGGTTTTGGGGCTGCTTCGCAACCCAGCGCGGGTCAAGCCCGCTCACCACAGAAGCCTAATTGCCATAGATTCCGTATTCACTGGAAGTTGTGTAGATACCCATGCTCATCGGGGGCAAGCCCCCTCCCACATTTTTGATCTTCATTGCTTGGGGAGATTGAGTTCGGCCAGGCGGTGTTTGAGGAAGCGTTTTTCCGGGATCTGCTGGGTCAGCGACAAGGCTTTTTCGTAGGCTGCCCGGGCCTCTTCCACCCGCCCCAATTGCCGGCAAAACTCGCCCCGCGCCGAATGCGCCAGGTGGTAATCCAGCAACTCGCCGCGCGCCAGAATACCTTCCACCAACTGCAACCCTGCCAGCGGCCCTTCGCCCATGGCCACCGCCACGGCGCGGTTCAACTCGATCACCGGCGACGGCGCGGCACTGAGCAACACATCGTAGAGCCCGATAATCTGCAGCCAATCCGTTTCCCCGGCGCTGGGCGCTTCGGCATGCACCGCTGCAATCGCTGCTTGCAGGCAGTACGGGCCAAAGCCGCGACGGCTCAGGGCCTGTTCCACCAGCCCACAACCTTCGGCCATCAGCGACGCGTCCCACCGCGAACGATCCTGTTCATCCAACAACACCAACTCGCCGCTGGCCGAGGTGCGCGCCGCGCGGCGGGACTCGTGCAACAGCATCAGCGCCAGCAGGCCCATCACTTCCGGCTCCGGCAGCAATTCCAGCAGCAGGCGGCCAAGGCGAATCGCTTCGCGGGTCAGGTCCTCGCGCGTGAGGTCCGCGCCCATGGACGCCGAATAGCCTTCGTTGAAGACCAGGTAAATCACGCGCAGCACGCTGTCCAGGCGCTCGGGCAGCTCGGCAAGTGACGGCACTTGATAAGGGATTTTGGCCTCGCGAATCTTGCCCTTGGCCCGCACGATGCGTTGGGCGATGGTGGTCGGGGTGGCCAGAAAGGCGCGGGCGATTTCTTCGGTGGTGAGGTCGCAGATCTCACGCAAGGTCAGCGCCGCCTGGGCGTCGGCAGCCAACGCTGGGTGGCAGCAGGTGAAGATCAGGCGCAGGCGGTCGTCTTCCACGTCCTCAACGCTCCAGTCAGCGGCTTCCAGGGCGTCGGCCTGCGCCTGCAATAACGGGGTAAAGCGGGCCTGGCGGCGTAAACGGTCGATGGCCTTGAAGCGTCCGGTCGACACCAGCCAGGCCCGTGGGTTGTCCGGCACGCCCTCTTGCGGCCAGCGCTCGACCGCGACGAAGAACGCCTCGTGCAAGGCTTCTTCGGCGAGGTCGAAATCCCCCAGCAGGCGGATCAGGGTGGCGAGAACGCGCCGGGACTCACTGCGGTAGATCGCCTCGATGGGAGGCGTCAATCGCGCATGCCCTGGGTCACCAGCGTCACCAGGCGGTCCAGGCTCTGACCCCAGCCGTCGTGAAAGCCCATGGCTTCGTGGGCCTGCTTGTCTTCGGCGCTCCAGTGCATGGCGCGAGCGGTGTAGAGGGTCTTGCTACCCTCGACTTCCTGCAGCGTCACTTCGGCGGTCATGAACGGTTTGCCCGAAGGGATCCAGCCCGGCGTATAGGCGTCGGTAAACACCAGGCGCCGAGGGGCGACAATCTCCAGGAACACGCCTTGGGTCGGGTACTCGCTGCCATCCGGCGCGCGCATCAGGGTGCGAAACAGCCCTCCGACCCACAGGTTCATTTCGCACTCGGGGGTGGTCATGCCATGGGGGCCCCACCATTGTTGCAACAACGCGGGTTCGGTCCAGGCGCGGAACACCCGGCTGCGCGGCGCATCGATCACGCGGCTGATGGACAGTTCAAATTCGGCAGGTTGCGTAGGCATGGCTAAACCTCCTCAAGTCTTATGGTTGTTGTGCTCAGAGATTCAATTGGCGAACGGGGCGCACTTCCACACTGCCGACCCGGGCGGCCGGAATGCCACCGGCCACCTGGATCGCTTCATTCAAGTCGCGCGCCTCGATCAGGTAGAACCCGGCGAGCTGTTCCTTGGTTTCGGCAAACGGCCCGTCGGTGATCGACACCTTGCCATTGCGCATGCGCACCGTGGTGGCGGTGGTTACCGACTCCAGCGGCTCGGCGGCGAGCATACGGCCACTTTTTTGGATGGACTGCGCATAGGCAAGACACTCCGGGTCTGCGGGGCTGTCCGGCGAGGTGTGCAGCACCTGCTCGTTGCTGTAGATCAGGCAGAGGTATTTCATGTGCGTCTCCGTCTTCGGACTATTGACTATAGTTCGCGGCGCTCAAGGTTTCAGGTCGAACAATGCCGTGCCACTTGCCATGTCGAACGGCGCCGACCAGTGCTCATGCACCACCTTCCAGTCACCGTTGAAGCGTTGGTAGCCGGCGGTCACCCGCATCCAGCAGGCCTTCACTTCACCGTCCGGCCCGGCGCCGCCGCAGTGGGCGAATGCGCTGTCCTGGGACTCGACGATACGCAGTTCGTGGAACTCGAAAATGCCCGGGCCGGGGCAGTGCTCCATGCAGGCCTCCCAGTGCGCACGGTAGGCCGCCTTGCCTTTGAACTGCAGGGCGGTCACGGCGTCGAACGAGACGATATCGTCGGCGTAATAGCTGACAATCTTATCGATATTCCGGGAAAGCACGGCTTGCTTCCATTGCTCGATCAGGGTGTTGATAGCGGTACTCATGGCGATACTCCTTCGGGTTGGAAAATCACGGAAGACACCCTTAGTCGAACGGCCCTCGGGCAAATCGACAGCCCGTTGAAAAATAATGTCGTCCAGCACAAACCCGATAGACTGCGTCCTTCCTTGCCGCTGTTCGGACACGCCGATGCAAACCCGCCTTGTCGCCTACGAAACGCTGAATACCGTGCAACAACAGCATGTCAGCGCCATCGAAGTTCACCCTGAACAGCTGCCGTTTTGCGGTGACATGTATTGCGCCCTCAATTCGCTCCTGGCCAAGCCCAGCCCCGGCGTCAAAGGCTTTGCCCTGCTGGCCGACGACAGTCCGGTAGCCTTCCTCCTGCTTAAACGCCCGCCCTGCCTGCCCCACTGGGCCGATGAACACAGCGCAACGCTGCATGCGTTGCAGGTGGATCGGCAGCAGCAAGGGCGTGGATTCGGCAAGGCCTGTTTGCAAGCCTTGCCGGCGGCGGCCTTGCAGGCGTGGCCGCAGATCAAGGCGCTGGAGTTGTCGGTGGACACGCACAATGTGGCGGCGATGGGGTTGTATCTGGGCGCAGGATGGGTGGACAGCGGGGAGGCGTATAAGGGGCGGGGT
>NZ_JAVAJK010000044.1:0-23132 GCF_052112325.1 Pseudomonas sp. Yb2C2
GTGACAGGGGTCGGCGCGAAGGCCTGTAAACCGGGGTTTAGAGCAGTCCTGCAGGTGCAAATGAGCTGATATGACCTGTGTAGATCCCCTGTGGGAGGGGGCTTGCTGTGGTGAGGAGGCTTATCCCCCCGACGGGTTCACTGAGGATACGGGGGGCCTGCTTCGCAGACCGGCGCGGGGCAAGCCCGCTCACCACAGCAAGCTCCTCCCACATTTTTTGATCGCCCGTGTGTTTGAGCTGAGCTGATTCGACCCTCCTCCACCGTCATCCAACGGTCACATCCATCTGCTGTGCTGGCGCCCACCACTCATTTGCCCAAGGACCTGCGGCCATGTTTTCCGTGCTCAAGCCCCACCGCTGGAAACTCTCGTTGCTGCTGATCGCGGCCAACCTCGGGCTGATCCTGCACCTGGCCTGTGGCGAGTTGAAAAGCGTCAGCGAATGGGTGTGGCTGGATATCTTCGGCGAAGGCGGTTCCGCCCTGCTCGCTCTGGTATGGCTGGGCCTGGTGCTCAAAAGCCGCCCCGCCGGGCGCGTCACCAATTACCTGGCGCTGGGCCTGTCGTGCATCTTTTTCTCCTGGTGGATCGACAGCCTCGACGAATTTATCCGCCTGCCCGACAGCATCACCTGGGACCATTGGCTCGAGTCCGGGCCGATGCCGGTGGGCATGATCCTGCTGACCATCGGCATCTACCACTGGCACCGCGAACAACTGGCGATCAGCGCGCAGATGGAAAAGCGCGAGCGCTTGTTCCGTGAACATCGACTGTTCGACAAACTCACACCGCTGGCCGGCGCCGACTACCTCAAGCGCCAGTTGGCCGACAGCCTGCAGGACAGCCGCGAGCAGCAACAACCGCTGTCGCTGCTGGCCCTGGACCTGGACAACTTCGCCGCCATCAACCAGGCCTACGGGCATGCCGAGGGCGACGCGGTGTTGCAGGCCCTCAGCCATTTGCTGCTGCTCAACCTGCGCCGCCAGGACCTGCTGTGCCGCCTGGCCGGCGACCGTTTTGTGGTGCTGCTGCCCAATACCGGCGAGCGCCAGGCCAAGGAGCTGGCGCTGGAGTTGCAGCAAGCGGTGCGCGGCCTGGCCCACAAGACCCGGCAACAGGGCGAACGCCTGCAACTGGCGGCGACCACCGCCGTGGTCATGGCCCTTGAAGAACCGCCCCAGGACTTGCTCAAGCGCCTGAACCTGGCATTGGCCAGGGCCAAGCAACCCCTTGCGAAAAGTGCCTGAGATGGCCGTGAAAACCAGCTGGTATGAAGCCGACAGCCGCTTTATCCCAGGGCATTACCAACCCGCCACGCTGATCGACCTGGCCTTGTCCCGCGACATCGACAGCCATCGCCTGCTGCGCGGCACCGGGCTGTTTCACGAGGACATCCTGGCCGGCACCGCGCACCTGAGCCCGCAGCAGTTTTTCGGCTTGATCGGCAACAGCCGCAAGTTACTGGACGCCGACGACAGCAGCTTCCTGTTTGGCCAGCGCCTGCTACCGGGCTATTACGGCGCCGCCAGCCACGCCCTTGGGCATGCGCAGAACCTGCACCAGGCCCTGGAGATCCTGATCCAGCAACAGGTGCTGCTCAGCCCGTTGGCCACCCTGCAACTGGAGCTGGATGAGCACCACGCCTACCTGTACTGGCTGGACAGTTGCGGCGCCGGCGAACACTGGCGCTTCCTGCTGGAAGCCAGCATGACCTCGCTGGTTGCCATGAGCCAATGGCTCAGCGGCGAGCGCCTGCCGTGGGCGTGCAGTTTCAGCCATGCCGAACCGCGTTATATCGAGCAGTACTGGGTGCATCTGGGCGAAGACACGCGCTTCGAGCGCCCGCTGGACATGATGACGATCCCGCGCGAATACCTCACCCGCACCTGGCCGGGCGCCTCGACCACGGCCGGCCAGGTTGCACGTCGGCAAGCCCGCGAGCAGATCGAGCAGCTGGGCTTTGCCGGCAGCTTTCTCGACTGCCTCTACGAGTACCTGCGCGACCAGGTGCGCCAGCCGCCCAGTCTCGAACAGGCGGCCCAGGCCTTCGCCATGAGCCCGGCGACCCTCAAGCGCAAGTTGCACAAGCACGACACCGGTTTTCAACAGCAGGTGGACCGAGTGCGCAAGCAGGTGGCGTTGCACCTGTACCAGGTCAAGGGCTACAGCAATGATGAAGTGGCGGCGTACCTGAACTTCAACGATGCGGCGAATTTCCGGCGCTCATTCAAGCGCTGGACCGGCAGCACCCCGAACCTGATCCGCCAGCTGTTCAACAGCCGCTAGCCAGGCGTTCGCGCAGAAACTCCACCAGCGCCTGCACCGGCCGTGAGCTTTGCCGATGCTGGGGATACACCGCCGACAGGGTCAGGGCTTCGGGGGCAAAATCATCGAGGAGCGTGACCAGCCGGCCGTCCTTCAAGGCGTCGCCGACGATGAAGGTCGGCAGGTAGGTGACGCCCAGGCCGGCGACGGCGGTATCGCGCAGCAACTCGCCGTTATTCACGCGCATACGGCCGGTGACATTCAGTGCTTGCAGCTTGCCTTTGAAGCGCCATTGCACCTGGCGGCCATGGCCGTAGGGCAGGCAGTCGTGTTCGGCGAGGTCTTCGGGTTTAAGCGGCGTACCGCGCAGTGCCAGGTACTCGGGGCTGGCGCAATACACGCGCTCGATGCTGGCGATACGGCGAGCGATGAGGGTGGAATCTTCCAGGGTGCCGATGCGCAGCACCAGGTCGTAGCCCTCACCGATGAGGTCCACCGGGCGGTCGCTGAGGTCAACTTCCACCGACACCTGGGGATGGCGCTGCAAGAACACCGGCAACAGGCAACCCAGGTGCGCCATGGCGAACGACAACGGCGCACTCAGGCGAATGGTGCCGCGCGGTTCACTGTTCTGGCCGGCGATACCCTGCTCCACTTGCTCGACTTCACCGAGCAGGCGCAAGGCGGACTCGTAGTAACTCTGGCCCAGGGGCGTGACATCCAGGCGGCGCGTGGAGCGGTTGAGCAGGCGCACGCCGAGGCGATCTTCCAGCTGGATCAGGCGGCGGCTGACGAATTGCTTGGACAGGCCCAATTGTTCAGCGGCGGCGGTGAAGCTGCCGGATTCCATGACCTGGCAGAACAGGCGCATGTCTTCGAAGGGGTTCATTGTCGCTTCTCGGTAGACGATGGGCTGTTTTATAACTGGATGGTCGCAACACCACAAATCAAATGTGGAAGGGGGCTTGCCCTAATGCCAGTCAGTTAAGGCTTTTTGTAGGAGCGAGCTTGCTCGCGAAAAACTCAAAGGCGCCGCGTTCATTCAGGAAGCACGCGTTATCGTTGACGTTTTTCGCGAGCAAGCTCGCTCCTACAGGAGGCGATGTACGCTTAACTGACTAGGCATTAGGGCTTGCCCCCTCCCACATTGATCACCTACAGGCTGAGAACAACTTACTTGGCCGTAAACGCCGAGTAGCTGTTCATCAGGTTGCGGTAGTTGGGGATGCGCGGCGACAGCAGGTTGGCCAGGCCTTCCATGTCGTTGCGCCAGTCCACTTGCAGCTCGCAGGCCACGGCGAACCAGTTCACCAGTTGCGCACCGGCGGCGGTCATACGCGCCCAGGCGGCTTGTTGCACGGTTTCGTTGAAGGTACCGGAGGCGTCGGTGACCACGAACACCTCGAAGCCTTCGTCGAGGGCGCACAGGGTCGGGAACGCCACGCACACGTCCGTCACCACACCGGCAATGATGATCTGCTTACGACCGGTAGCCTTGACCGCCTTGACGAAATCCTCGTTGTCCCAGGCGTTGATCTGGCCAGGACGGGCAATGTACGGCGCGTCCGGGAACAGTGCCTTGAGTTCCGGCACCAGTGGGCCGTTGGGACCGCCTTCAAAACTGGTGGTCAGGATGGTCGGCAGGTTGAAGAACTTCGCCACGTCGGCCAGGGCCAATACGTTGTTCTTGAATTCGTTGGGGGAGAAATCCTGCACCAGGGAGATCAGGCCGGTCTGGTGATCCACCAACAGCACCACGGCGTCATCTTTGTTCAAGCGCTTGTAAGTCATGGGTTAACTCCTTTGTGGGTTTAGGTATCAGAACGCAAAGCACGAGCAGCCAAACGCCCCCCAGAAACCCTGGAAGTCGCTGACCGGCACGCTGGAAAGGCGCGCCTTTTCGTGGCTGTGGGAATGCACGCCGCACGGGCCGCTGCATTGGTGAACTTGAGCCTGCACAGGCGAACTCGGACGCCAGTGCCCCGGCACCTTGACCACCGGCGACCAGTCCGGCAGCACGGGCACCCGCGGCGGTGCAAAGTCTTCGAAGTCGCCGGCGCCGTAGACCACCTTGCCGCCAACCACGGTGAGCACCGATTCGATCCACTTGATGGCTTCTTCATCGACGCTGAAAAAGTCCGCCGACAGCGCCGCCACGTCCGCCAATTGGCCGACCTTGATCTGGCCTTTCTTGCCCTGCTCGGACGAGAACCAGGCGCTGCCATGGGTGAACAGTTCCAGCGCGGTCAGGCGCGGCAGGCCTTCGGCGTGCAGCTCCAGGCCACCGACGGTGCGGCCGCTGACCATCCAGTACAGCGAAGTCCACGGGTTGTAGCTCGAGACCCGCGTGGCATCGGTGCCCGCCCCTACCGGCACGCCTTCGGCCAGCATGCGCTTGATCGGTGGCGTGGCTTCGGCGGCCTTGGCGCCGTAGCGCTCGACAAAATATTCGCCCTGGAACGCCATGCGGTCCTGGATCGCGATACCACCACCGAGGGCGCGGACCCGCTCGATATTCTTCGGGGTGATGGTTTCGGCATGGTCGAAGAACCACGGCAAGCCATTGAACGGGATGTCGCGGTTGACCTTCTCGAACACATCAAGCATGCGCGAGATGGACTCGTCATAGGTGGCATGCAGGCGGAACGGCCAGCGCTGCTCCACCAGATGGCGCACCACCGGTTCCAGCTCCTGCTCCATGGTCAGCGGCAGGTCGGGACGGGGTTCGAGGAAGTCTTCGAAGTCGGCGGCCGAGAACACCAGCATCTCGCCGGCGCCGTTGTGACGCAGGTAGTCATCGCCCTGGTGCAGGGTGACGCTGCCGGTCCAGTTCTTGAAGTCGCTGAGTTCTTCCTTGGGCTTCTGGGTGAACAGGTTGTAGGCGATGCGCACCGTCAACTGTTCATCCTTGGCCAGTTGTTCGATCACCGCGTAGTCATCGGGGTAGTTCTGGAAACCACCGCCGGCATCGATGGCGCTGGTCAGGCAGAGACGATTGAGTTCACGCATGAACTGGCGGGTGGAGTTGACCTGGTATTCCAGCGGCAGTTTCGGGCCTTTGGCCAGGGTCGAGTAGAGGATCATCGCATTCGGCCGCGCCACCAGCATGCCGGTGGGGTTGCCGTGGCTGTCGCGCACGATCTCGCCGCCCGGCGGGTTCGGCGTGTCCTTGGTGTAGCCGGCCACGCGCAGGGCGGCGCGGTTGAGCAAGGCACGGTCATACAGGTGCAGCACGAACACCGGGGTATCCGGTGCGGCCTGGTTGAGTTCTTCCAGGGTCGGCATGCGTTTTTCGGCGAACTGGAATTCGTTCCAGCCACCGACCACCCGCACCCATTGCGGCGTAGGGGTTCGGTCGGCCTGCTCCTTGAGCATGCGCAGGGCATCGGCCAGGGACGGCACGCCTTCCCAGCGCAGCTCGAGGTTGTAGTTCAGCCCGCCACGGATCAGGTGCAGGTGCGAGTCATTGAGGCCAGGGATCACGGTACGGCCCTTGAGGTCGATGACCTGGGTGCCGCTGCCACGCAGGGCCATGGCCTCGCCATCGGTGCCGACGGCAACGAAGCGCCCCTCGCGGATGGCGACGGCAGTTGCCCGCGGGTTTTCCCGGTCCACGGTGTGGAACTGGCCATTGAACAGAATCAGATCGGCGTTCATAGGGTTTCCTTTACAGAGGCTTCAAGCCAGGGAGCGAACAGGCGGGTGGCCGCCGGCATCAGCAGGTAGACCACCAGCAGGACGATGGTCACGGTGACCAGGAAGGTGGAGACCACGTAGTTGGACAGGAACGGGTGCAGACGCAGGATCGGCCCCCAGATAAACGGCAACAGCAAGGTCTGCGGCAAAATTACAAACAGGCTGACCACCGCCTGCTTCCAGCGCGGCGGCTTGGCGGCGCTGTCGGCCAGGGGCGTGAACCAGAATTCGTTGAGTGCACCGATTTCGGTCTTGTCGCCGTCGGCCAGCATCGGCGTGGCTTCGGCGATCAGGGTTTTGCGCTCGGGTGAATTGAGCCAGGTTTCCAGGTCATCGGTAGAGCGGTAGCGCAATACGCAGGTGAACAGCGCCAGGCCGTTCTGTTTGCTGCGCACGACGTCGACACCGAGGTGGCCGGGACGCTCGCCGGCGATGCGCACGGTGCGGCGTAGCCAGGCTTCGTAGTCGGCTTCGCGGCCGGCCTTGATCAGGTGTTTGACGACCAGGGTGACGACTTCGTCGGGCCCTGTCTGTGGTGCTGGGTCCATGGTATGCCCCTCTGCCTTGAAATTTCAGCGATGAGGGGAGTTTGCCGAGGACAGCGTCAGGAAAATTGCATGTACGTGCTGTTTGAGGGGGATGGCTGGAAAGGGCTCACCAGCCTTCTTTCAGCATGCACAACTCCAGGTGCTGCAACAGCATGATGGTCTTGCCGTCGGCGATCTCGCCGCTCTGCACCATGGCCAGCGCGCGCTCAAAACCCAGCTCCAGCACCTCGATGTCCTCGCCCTCCTCTTCCAGGCCGCCGCCATGGCCGACCCGGTCCCCCGGCTGGTACTCGCCGAGGAAAAAGTGAATCCGCTCAGTGACCGACCCGGGGCTCATGAACGCCGCATAGATCTTCTCCACATGCCCGACGCGATAACCGGTTTCCTCCTCCGCCTCCAGGCGAATGCGCTCTTCGGGGCTGGCGTTGTCCAGCAACCCCGCCGCCGCTTCAATCAGGTAACCGGGATAGTCATTGACGAAGGTGGGCATGCGGAACTGGCGAATCAGCAACACGGTGCGTTGCTCGCGGTTGTACAGCAGGATGGTCGCGCCATTGCCGCGGTCATACACCTCGCGGGTCTGGGCTTGCCAACTGCCGTCGCGGCGACGCAGGTCGAAGCTGTATTTTTTCAGCAGGTACCAGTTGTCCGAGAGGGTTTCTTCGGCGGTGATGCGAACGGGGCTGTTGTCCATGGTCAGTCCTTTGCTCAAAAGAGCGCGAGCATGTCGCGCTGGCATCAATGGCGTCAAATGCTGTAACACTTTGCAAGCAATCGCCGTGGGCGGCCGTCGAATTTATACCTGCCTGTGTAGGCCATCTGGTAAAACCCCCACTTCACCTTTGCCCTGGAATCTTCATGCCCTCTCGTTTTCTATCGCGCCTGAGCCTGCGCTGGTTTCCCCTGCTGTGCATGGCACTGTTGATCGTCGGCCTGCCCGTGGGCTGCGCGGTGCTGCAACACAAGGAGCGCGAGTTGGTGTTTCGCATCGAGCCCGGCACCGCCAGTTGGTACAGCGGCTTACCCAAGGCGGTGCAGGAATTCGAGCTCAAGCCCGCCAGTTTCAAATCGGGGCAGAACATTCATGGCTGGTGGTACCCGGCAGCCAACAAGGACGCGCCGGCGATCCTCTACCTGCATGGCGTGCGCTGGAACCTCACCGGGCAGCTGTTTCGCATCGAGCAATTGCACGCCCTGGGTTACTCGGTGCTGGCCATCGACTATCGCGGTTTTGGCCAGAGCCACGGCGAGCTGCCCTCGGAAACCACGGTCTACGAAGACGCGCGCATCGCCTGGGAACGCTTCCAGGTGCTGCAACCGGACCCCGGCAAGCGCCTGATCTACGGGCACTCACTCGGCGGCGCGGTAGCCATCGACCTGGCCGCCGAACTGGGCAAGCAAACGCCACTGCCGGTACGTGGGCTGGTCATCGAATCCACCTTCACCTCCCTGGCCGATGTAGCCGCGGCGGTGGCCAATACTTCGCTGCCGGTGCGTTGGTTGCTGTCGCAGAAGTTCGACTCCATCGACAAGATCGCCGATATCCATATGCCATTGCTGGTGGTGCATGGCCTGGATGATCGCTATGTGCCGCCCCGCTTCAGCGAGCAACTATTTGAAGCGGCCCGGCAACCCAAACGCCTCTTATTGGTGCCGGGTGCCAGCCACAACAACAGCATGAGCCTGGCCGGTCGCAGCTATCGCCAGGCACTCGACAACCTGATGCAAGCGAAGATGCCCGCCCAGGTTGTCACCCACGCAACCGGCCGTGACAACGAGTCATAAATCCGTTTTTCGGCACTGGGTTCGCGCTTGGCTGTCAAGCGCAAACCCTGCCCATACTGGCCCTCGCCGGCAGTTGATCAAATATTAACCTTTGGTTAAATCGCCAACCCTGCCGGGCGTTCGCAAAGTTATCCACAGAGATACCCACGGTTTTCGTGGACAACTCTTTTTATTTTTTTACGATTTTTTTGCTGATTAAACGATTTTTGGAAATGTACCCGGCAGCAGAATCTCGCGATTCACATCGCGTATATCGTTATAGCCACACAGCGCCATCGACACGTCCAATTCACGGGCGATGATCTCGAGCGCCTTGGTCACCCCTGCTTCGCCCATCGCGCCCAGACCATACAAATGCGGGCGACCGATCATGGTGCCCTTGGCGCCGAGTGCCATCGCCTTGAGCACGTCCTGGCCGGAGCGAATGCCGCCGTCCAGCCACACCTCAATGCGCTCGCCCACCGCGTCGACAATCGCCGGCAACTGGCTGATGCTCGACGGCGCACCATCCAACTGGCGGCCACCGTGGTTGCTCACCACCAGTGCATCCGCCCCGGAATTGGCAGCCAGGCGCGCGTCTTCCACATCGAGGATGCCCTTGATGATCAGCTTGCCGCCCCAGCACTGCTTGATCCATTCCACATCGTCCCAGCTCAGGCGCGGGTCGAATTGCTGGGCGGTCCACGATGACAGCGAACCCATGTCCGCGACGCCCTTCACATGCCCGACGATATTGCCGAAGCCACGCCGCCGGGTACCGAGCATACCCATCACCCAGCGCGGCCTGGTGGCCATGTTGAGGAGGTTCGGCAAGGTCAACCTGGGCGGTGCCGACAGGCCGTTGATCAAATCCTTGTGACGCTGCCCGAGGATCTGCAGGTCCAGGGTCAGCACCAGTGCGTCCACACCGGCCGCCTTGGCACGTTCGATCAATTGCTCGACAAAGCCACGGTCGCGCATCACATACAGCTGGAACCAGAACGGCTTGCCGACCTGTTCGGCGATGTCCTCCAACGAACAGATACTCATGGTCGACAAGGTATAGCGCAGGCCAAACGCGGCGGCGGCCCGGGCGGTAAGAATCTCGCCATCGGCATGTTGCATGCCCGCCAGACCGGTGGGGGCCAAGGCAACGGGCATGGCCATGTCCTGGCCGAGCATGGTGGCGCGGATCGAACGTTCATCGATATTGCGCGCCACGCGCTGGCGGAATTTGATCCGGGCAAAATCGCTTTCATTGGCGCGGTAGGTGCTTTCAGTCCAGGACCCGGAATCGGCGTAATCGTAGAACATCCGTGGCACCCGCTTTTGCGCCAGCTTGCGTAAATCTTCGATGGTTGTAATCAACGACATCTAGGTCACCTCTCCCTGAACTGAGCGCAGAGAGTAACCGCCCCACGGGTGGGCAACCAACCATTGCGTTTATATCGACTGCAGACTAATCTCGCACAAACCCGCAAAAAAGCGCACAAACATGCACAACACCCATCACGCCATCGACCTGCCTTCCCTGCGCAAACAAAAGATCCTGTTACTGCTGGAACGCGACGGCAAAGTCACTGCCTCGGAGCTGGTGGAGCACTTCGCCGTGTCCCAGGACACCATCCGCCGCGACCTCGGCGAACTCGCCGCCGCCGGCCTGTTGCAGCGCGTGCACGGTGGCGCCCTGCCCCGGCCCAAGGACACCGGCAAGGACTTCTTCACCCGCGTCGGCGAGACCAATGAAGCCAAGCGTCAACTCGCGCAACTCGCCGCCGACCAGGTGCAAGACGGCCAGATCGTGCTGTTCGATTCCGGCTCCACCACCTTGCAGATCGCCCAGTCATTGCCGCATTCGATCCGCCTCACGGTGGTCACGCCATCACCGATGATCGCCATCGCCCTGGCCGACCACCGCGATGTGAAAGTGATACTTGCCGGCGGCCAACTCAACCCGGCCACCTTGTCCACCAGCGGTCACGAGGCGGTGCGCCTGATCCAGGGCATCAAGGCCGACCTGCTGTTTACCGGGGTATGCGCACTGCATCCGCAAGTGGGCATCAGCTCGCTGCATTTTGATGAAGTGGCGGTCAAGCAGGCCCTGCTCGACAGCGCCTCCCATGTGGTGGCGGTGACCATGGCCGACAAACTGGGTGCGGTTGAACCGTTTGTGGTGGCTCCGTGCAACCGTATTCACACGTTGATCACGGAGTGGCATGTGCCGAGTGTGGAGGCGTATGAGCAGTTAGGGTTGGAGGTGTTGCGGGTCGAGGTCGAGTAGGTACAGGGCATCAAATGGCGGTGTGGCTGGCAGGCTTTTTTTGTGGTGAGCGGGCTTGCCCCGCGCTGGGCTGCGAAGCGGCCCTAAAACCAGTCACCGCGTTCAGGCAGGCAGGATAATGGCGGTGGCCTTATGAGGGGCCGCTACGCGCCCCAGCGCGGGGCAAGCCCGCTCACCACAAAAAAAGCCCGCTCACCACAAAAAGCCTGCTAGCCACAACAAGCCTGCTCACCACGACAGCACCTTGGCCGCATCGCGCATGAAAATCTCGATGGTCTTGGGCCCCACGCCGTCAAATTCACCCAGGCGCTGTTCGAACGCCTGGCGGTTTTCGCTGGCACTGCGGATGTGGCTGATCTTGCCGGCGTACTCGGCGTTCAGCTTGGCACTCAGGTCCAGCAGGCGCTGTGCGGTGCTTTCGTCGTACCGCACGTAGTGGCCACGCCCCAACATCGCCACCAATTCCTTGGAGGTGCAATGTTGCAGCTTGCGCGCCGTATCGCGCCCCTCTTCCTCAACGATCACCTTGTAGGCCTGCGCCGCAATCGGCGCCTGGACGCGCTTGCCCATCAGGAAGCTGGCGACAAGCCACTTGAACAGGCTGGCGTCATCCCCAGGCTTGAGATCGATGCCCAGTTCAGCCGCTGAAATAGACTTGGCCATGCTCAGTGCCCCAGCTTGCGCTCGGCATCATCCGCCCGTTCGTTGATGGCGTCGGCCTGGCGTTCGGTGTCCTTGATCGAGGTGGGTGTCAGCACTTTGTCGACGGTTTCGGTGCTGGGATTCGGGCGTTCCAGTGGCTGGCCCTTGGCGGCTTTATCAGTACCTTTTTGCGCCTGTTCGGAACTGATCGGGTCTGGGGTTTTATCGGCAGTCACAGTGAAATCTCCTGGCAGTTGAAGGCTCGCGAAAGCGGCGGGCACTTACGCAGCAGAGGCCTGTGAATGTCGATAGTTCAAGGAAATTGCCGCGGACAAACAGGAACAAAAAAATTTAAACCTTTTGCCCCGGCCTCGGCTCAACAGTCAGGTAACGGCATCCCGCCACTTTCAAGGAGCTCCATCATGACCACTCTGCTGATGAAACAAATGGGCCTGACTTTCGTACTGGTTGCGGGCGCAATATCCAACGCCATGGCCGCCACCTCCAACAGCTTCGTCGATGACGCAGCCCAAGGCGGTATCACCGAGGTGGAAGCCGGCAAACTGGCCCTCGAAAAAAGCAGCTCGGCCGACGTGAAGACGTTTGCCCAGCACATGGTCACCGACCATACCAAGGCCAATCAGGAACTGATGGCCCTGGCAAAAAAACTCGACATCGAAGTGCCGGATGACGCGGCCCTGACTGACAAGGCCAAGAAAGCCATCCTGGAACTGCGCGACGAATCATTTGACAAGGCCTACGCCAACAACCAGGTCGACGCCCATGAAAAAACCGTCGAGCTGTTCAAGAAGGAAGCTGCTTCCTCGGACAATGCCGAGCTGAAAGCCTTCGCCACCAAGACGCTGCCAACCCTTGAAGCCCATTTGAAAATGGCCAAGGAGCTGCAAGCCAAGCACGACCATTAATTCATTCCTGACTCAAGGAGACATTCGATCATGAGTTCGCAACTCAACGGCAAGAAGATTCTGGTCATCACCTCCAACACCGGCATCGAGCGCGACGAACTGCTCAAGCCCCTGGAAGCACTGCGCGGCTATGGCGCCACGGTGACCCACGCGTCCAGCAAAGGCGGCTCCACCCAGACCTTTGTCGGCGACACCGAAAAGGACAAAACCGTGGAATCCGACGTGCAACTGTCGGACGTGGCCAGCAGCGACTTTGACGCCCTTGTGATCCCTGGCGGTACCGTCAATGCCGATACCCTGCGCCAGGACGCGGCGGCGCTGCGCCTGATCAAGGGCTTTGCCCAAGCCGGTAAAACCATCGCGGCGATCTGTCACGGCCCATGGACGCTGATCGACGCCGGCGTAATCAAGGGCAAGACCCTAACCTCGTACAAAAGCGTGCGCATCGACCTGGAAAACGCTGGCGCGGCCGGGTGGGTCGATACCGAAGTCAAGCAATGCCAGGCCAATGGCTGGACCTTGATCACCTCGCGTACACCGGACGATCTGCCTGCTTTCAACGAGGCGATTGCCCAGGCTGTCGCTGGTTGAACCGCCAACATTGAACGCAAACAGGCGCCTTTCGGCGCCTGTTTTGCTTTACCCCTGCCACTCAGCTTTTACGCTGTTCCGGCATCTCCCGCTTGGGCCCGAACATGGCCCATGCAATCAGGCCCAGCAGCGGTACGAAGATCAGGATCACCAGCCATAAGCCCTTGGTCTCCCAGCCACTGGTGCTGCGCAATACGATATTGATCGCCCACAATTCCAAAAGCAGCAGAACTACCGCCAACGCAATCCAGATATATTGAATTTCCATGCTTCACCTCCTAGGTCGTATGCGTTAGTTCAAGCATCGGCCGCGAGGGTTCATTTAAATTTTCCTGGGTGGTGGAATGCAACGTGCCCCCAGGCCGACCATGCAACCTGCACGACAGGCACTCTCTCCAATCCTCTTCAACCAATTGAATTAAAAGGCCAATTTAAAATCGCTCAAGTTGGTACGCCTGATGCACCACTGCACGGGACGAGGCGTGCATATCGACGCGCCCTGAGTTTCCCGTGAGGTGTCACCGATGAATGCCATTGACCTGCTCAAAGCCGACCACGAACGCGTAAAGGCCCTGTTGACTCAATTGAGTGAGTCCACCGAACGCGGGGTGAAAAAGCGCACGGAGCTGCTGGCCAAGCTGGAAGCGGAAATCAGCCTGCACACCAGGCTGGAAGAAGAAATCCTCTACCCGGCGTTCAGAAAGGCCGGCGGCAAGGAACAGGACATCATGTACCACGAGGCCAAGGAAGAGCACCGCACCGTCGACGCCCTGGTGCTGCCCGACCTGAAGCAGACCGAACCGTCGACCACCGAGTTTTCCGGCCGCGTCAAGGTGGTCAAGGAATTGCTCGAGCACCATATCGAAGAAGAGGAAACCGAGATGTTCCCTCAGGCCAAAAAACTGCTCGGCAAGGCGCTGCTTGAAGAGTTGGGCGCCGAAATGGAAGCCATGAAAGCGGCGCATAAAAAGTCGCAATCAAGCAAGCCCATGGCGGCTTGATCGAGGCAGGACCGGAGCCTGGCATTCATCCAGGCTCCTGATACATCTACACGATAGGGGATAGCGTCATGAAGACCAGATCGTCCCAACGGATTGTGCTTATCGTCGGCCTGTCAGCCCTGCTCTCCGGCCCCGCCCTCGCCGCCTTTGGCGATAACCCGGAACCTGCCGCCAACGCCTTGAGTGGCGACAGCGCCGCCGGCTCCGCCCTGCCACCGGGGACCTACCCCAGCAGCCCCTCGGACAGCGACAAAAAAACCAAGGACACCGCCAAACCGCCGAGCAAACCCGTCAGGCCGGCTGACACCCCTAAAGACGACAAGGAAAAACCCCGCTCAGGCAGCTGACGGCTCATCCGCCACCGGCGGCTCGGGCGCAAGCCCCCAGTCGCCATGCTCGTACCAGTCATCCCCGATCATCTCGGCCGGGTGCATGGTGCGGTCGGCGCCATTGCCGCAAGCCAGGTCGGTGGCAGCACAGTAGCGATCACAGCCCCAACAGATACGTTCGGGATGCTTGGGGTGCAGCGGAAAAGGCTTGGCCATGAGTCGACTCCCTGGCGACGAACACTCCCTGCAACCTACCCCCATACAGCCTGTACAACCTTGACCGGCATCAAGCCTGGACAAGATGAAATATCCTCGGAACTTGACAAGAATCATTATTATTTACTGCTGATCTTCCTAGACTCGGGTTCTCTCTCCACACCCATCAGGAAGCCTCCATGCGTACCCCTTCTTTGCTCTGCCTTGCCCTGCTGCTGAGCACCTCCGTGGCAGTTGCCAAGGAGTATCCAATCGGCGAACCGCAACACTGCCCGGGCCTGGAAATCGGCGCGGTGTACCTCCAGCCGATCGAGATGGCACCCGCCGGCATGATGCGCGCCACGGCCGATTCCGATGTGCACCTGGAGGCCGATGTACGCGCCACGGCGGACAACGCCCAAGGGTTTCAGGAAGGCAGTTTCGTGCCCTACCTCAACCTGTCTTTCACCCTGAAGAAACAAGGCAGCGACACGCCCATCAGCGGCGACTTCCACGCCATGGTCGCCAACGACGGGCCGCACTATGGCGATAACGTCAAGCTGCAAGGCCCGGGCAAATACACCCTCACCTTCAGCGTATTACCGCCCACCGGCCACCACTCCCTGGGCCGTCATACCGACAAGGAAACCGGGGTCGCCCCGTGGTTCGAACGCTGCGAAGTGCACTACGAATTCGTCTACGCCGGCATCGGCAAAAAAGGCGGCTATTGATGCGCCGCGCCCTGTTGCTCGGCGGCCTGCTGCTAAGCGGTGCGGCAGTGGCGGCGCCGTTGCCCACCTATGAGTTGAGCCTGCAGGACGGCCACTTCGACCCGCCACAACTGGTGGTCAAGGCCGAAGAGCGTTTCAAGATCGTGCTCAAGAACATCGGCCAAGGCCCGGCCGAATTCGAAAGCACGCCGTTGCGGGTCGAGAAGGTGTTGTCTGCGGGGGTGACCACCTTTGTGGTGATCCACCCGCTCAAGCCGGGGTTGTACCCGTTCTTCGACGAGTTCAACCCACAGTTGCCCGAAGGCAGCATCCTCGCCGAATAGGAGCCGTTGATGAATCAATCGATGTTTATTGTCTGGCGTGAAAGCGTCGAGGCCCTGCTGGTGATCGGTATCCTGCAGGCCTGGATCAGCCGCCAGGCCGGCCATGCGCAACTGGCCCGCTTCCTCTGGGCCGGGGTGCTGCTGGGGTTGCTGTGTTCGGCCGGGCTGGCCGGTTTGATGCTGTGGGCCGGTGACACCATGACCGGCCCACAGGGCGAGTGGCTGCAAGCGGCGCTGACCCTGTTGGCCAGCGGCTTGATGGTGCAGATGGTGTTCTGGATGCACCGCAACGCGGCCACGCTCAAACACAGCCTGGTACGCGAGGCCGATGAGCGCCTGGCGCGCCAGGGCGGCTGGGGGGTGTTGTTACTGGCGCTGCTGGCGGTGAGTCGCGAAGGCAGTGAAACCGTGGTGTTTTTGTATGGCGCCGGGGCGCGCCTGCACGATGAGGCGCAAGGCCTGTTCGCCGTCGGCGGTGTGCTCGGCCTGGCACTGGCGGGGCTCACCGTGCTGCTGTTGCGCGGCAGTCGGCGCTTTATCTCCTGGTCACTGTTTTTCGCCCTCAGCGAGGCGCTGCTGTTGCTGCTCGGCGGCGCCTTGCTGATCGCGGCCGTGGACCGTATCAGTGGGCAACTGCTGGGCCTGGACATGCCCGAGTGGGCCTACGCCGCAGTCGGTGACAGCCGCTGGGACAGCAGCGCGCTGCTCAGTGACAGCCACGGCCTGGGCGCGCTGCTGGCCGACTTTGCCGGCTACCGCGCGGCCCCCAGCCTTATCACCGTGTTGGTACTGCTCGGCTACTGGCTGTGGGTGGGCAACGGCCTGCGTCGCGCCCGGCACGCGGCATGAGCTGGTTGCAGCAACTGGGCGATGGCATGCGCCGCCATGGGCGCTTGATCCGTGCTGCGCAATGGGTGGTGGTGCTGGTCTACGCCGTGTTGCTGGTGCTGCCCGCCGTGCTGCCGTTGCCCGATAGCCAAGCGCGCATGGTGAACAACCTGACGCTGCTCGCGCAATTTATCTTCTGGGGGATCTGGTGGCCGTTCGTGTTGCTGTCGATGGTGCTGTTCGGGCGCCTGTGGTGCGGCGTGCTGTGCCCGGAGGGTTCGCTGAGCGAATGGGCCAGCCAGCACGGGCGCGGCCTCGGCATACCGCGCTGGCTGCGTTGGGGCGGCTGGCCGACCCTGGGCTTTTGCCTCACCACGCTCTACGGCCAGTTGATCAGCGTGTACGACTACGCCCAGGCAGCATTGCTGATCCTCGGCGGCTCGACGTTGGCGGCGGTGGCGGTCGGCCTGCTGTTCGTGCGCGGCAAGCGCGTGTGGTGCCGTTACCTGTGCCCGGTGAGCGGCGTGTTCGCCCTGCTCGCCCGCCTGGCGCCGGTGCATTTCGCCGTGGATGAACAACGCTGGAAAGCCAACGACGCCCCGCGCCTGCCGCTGCCCAACTGCGCGCCACTCCTGGACATCCGCCGCCTGCAAGGCGCCAGCGACTGCCACGCCTGTGGCCGTTGCAGCGGGCAACGCGGCGCGGTGCAACTGATCGCCCGCTCATGCAATCAGGAGATTCTCCACGCGCCCCATCAACCCGGCTCACCGTGGGATGCGCGCCTGCTGCTGTTTGGCGTGATCGGCCTGGCCATGGGCGCGTTCCAATGGACCGTAAGCCCGTGGTTTATCGCACTCAAACAAACACTCGCCGAATGGCTGGTAAGCCGCGACTGGCTATGGCTGCTGCAAGACAACGCGCCCTGGTGGCTGCTCACCCACTACCCGCCACTCAACGACAGCTTCAGTTGGCTCGATGGCCTGTGCATCGTGCTGTACCTGGCTGGCAGCGCACTGCTGCTCGGCGGTGGCTGCTGGCTGCTGCTGCGCCTGGCCGCACACGCGGCGGGCGATTGCGCACTGTTTCGGCCCCTGGCGCTGACACTCACGCCCCTGGGGGGTGCAGGGCTGTTCCTGGGGCTGTCGGCGACGACGGTGAAGTTGCTGCGCTATGAAGGGTTGGCATTGACGTGGGTGCAACCGGCTCGTGCACTGGTGTTGAGCGCGGCGATTGGCTGGTGCTTGTGGTTGGGCTGGCGGCAGCTCCAGGGGCTTGGAACCCGACCGCGCTGCCTGGGGTGGTTGTGCGTACTGCTGAGTAACGGGCTGGTGGGGTGTGGCTGGTGGTTGCAGTTCTGGGGGTGGGCTGGCTGATGCATACTGATGCAAATGTGGGAGGGGCTTGCCCCCGATGGCCATAGATATCTACACAATTTTCAGAGACTGGCGAATTCCCCTGTGGCGAGCGGGCTTGTCCCGCGTTGGGCTGCGAAGCAGCCCCAAAACCAGCCTCCACAGAGTGTCTGATGCACTGCGTTCTTCCTTACTGGGGCTGCTACGCAGCCCAACGCGGGACAAGCCCGCTCGCCACAACAGCCCTATCTGCCGGGCGTTCAGCGTTGAGCCAACGTTGTAGATACCTATGGCTATCGGGAGCAAGTCGAATCGTCGCACCGCCCCTCCCACAGGCAAAGTTACACCTTGAACCGCGCCACCGTCTGATGCAGCGTCCCCGCCATTCCGGCCAGGTCATGCCCGGCAGTCTCGGTGTGTATAGCGCCCTGCAACACCTGCTGGGACAGGTTGCGAATGCCCACCAGGTTGCGATCCACTTCCCGCGCCACCAGTGCCTGTTCTTCGGTGGCACTGGCAATCATCATATTGCGTTCGTTGATCTGTGAGATGGACCGGGTGATTTCCTCCAGCGCCTCTCCCGAGCGTTGCGCCACGTTCAAGGTCGCCTGTACCCGCTCGCTGCTGCTGTGCATGGCGGCCACGGCGTGTTCGGTGTCCTGGCGGATATTGCCGATCATCTGCTCGATCTCCTGGGTCGAGACCTGGGTACGATGGGCCAACGCGCGCACTTCATCGGCGACTACCGCAAACCCGCGTCCGGCATCCCCGGCGCGGGCCGCTTCGATGGCGGCGTTCAACGCCAGCAGGTTGGTCTGGTCGGCAATGCTGCGGATCACTTCGAGCACGCTGCTGATGTCTTGCACGCGGCCGGCCAGTTGCTGGATACGCTCCGAGGTTTCCACCACGCCGGTGGCCAAGGTATTGATCGACGCCACGGTTTCCTGCACCTGCGCCTGTCCACGCTGGGCGGTCTGCTCCGACAGGCGCGAGGCTTCGCTGGTGCTCACGGCGTTGCGTGCCACCTCGTCGACAGCGGCGGTCATTTCATTCACCGCCGTGGCGGCCTGTTCGATTTCCTGGCCCTGCAACTGCAGGCTGCTGCTGGTCTGGCCGCTGACTGCGCTCAACTCTTCCGACGAGCTGGCCACGCCGTCCACCGACGTCGCGATATGGCGGACCATCTGGTTAAGGTTCTGCTGCATCTGGTGCAGGTTGCGCATCACACTGCCGTCGATACTGTTGCCCAACGGCACCTCGAGGGTCAGGTCGCCCTCGGCGATATGACTCAACACCCGCGCCACTTCATCCGGCTCGCCGCCCAACGGTCGGGTGACGCTGCGCGTGACGATCACCGCCGCCACCACCACCAGCGCCAGGCACAGCAGGAACAGCCCGAGCATGGTGCCCCGAGCCTCGTCATACAGGGTTTGCGCCGCCTGCTGGCGCTCGGCGAACAGCCGCCCCTGCATGGCCATCAGCGCATCCAGGCTCTTGAACACCTCAAGCTCGGCCGGGATCACCTGCTCTTTGAGCTGGGCCAGGCCCTGCTCGCGCGCCCCTTGCCGGATCAGCGCCTGCAGCTGGGTGAAGGCCGCCACGTAGGCTTCGCGATGAGTTTTCAAGGTGGCATAGGCGGCCTTGCCTTCGGCGGTGTCGAGCAGCGGCTCGAGGGTGGCGAACGCCTGGGTGATGCGTTCGCGCGTGGTGCCGATGGAGGCCTGGGCCTGCTGGTTATCCTGGTCGATCAGCAGGTCGCGGGTGTTGCGCCCGTTATCGCGCACACCGGTGGCTATCACCATGATCGGCGCGATCCGTGGCCAGTCCTGCTGCACGATCTGTTCGGACTGCTGCTTGAGGGTTGCCAGGTCGTGAAGGGCGTAAAACACCAAGCCGACCAGCGCCAGCGGCGCAATCGCGAAGCCGACGACAATGCGTTGTGCCGTGGTTAATTGCTTCATTGTGATAGTCCCTGATGAAAACCTGCCCGTCATGGGCAGCATCTATAAAAATCCGCTTGAGGGCGCCGATCACCCTCGCAATACAAAAGCAGGAAACAACTCGCGCAATCGGCTCCATAACTCCGGCAAGGCAGCCTGTGCCGGAGAACTCGACAATTGCGCATCGAGCATGCTGGCCGTGCGCACCATTTGCACCGCAAAGCGTTGCACGCCGTTGGCTTGCAAACGCTGGGCCAGCAACAGCAACCGAGGCGGGTCGATCAAATGCCAATGCACCGTGGTGCGGCACTCGTATTCCACGCCGCTGGCCAACAGGGTGTCGAGGCTGCGCCAGTTGGCGGCACCGCTGTGCTTGACCTGGGTAATCAACTGGCAATCCTCGGCCAGCGCCTTGACGTCAAAGCCGACCCAATCGGCATGCCGCAACGCATTGGCAAACCCTGCCGGCTTGATCCCGGCGCTGTGCAGGCCGACGCGAAACCCCATCGCCCGCACTTCATCCATGGCCGCCGGCAAGCCTTCCTGCAAGGTCGGCTCGCCACCGCTGAACACCACGGCGTCGAGCAAGTCCTTGCGCCGCTGCAAAAACAGCAACACCCGGCGCCAATCCACCTCCGTGCTACCGCGCGGCGGGATCAGGTCCGGGTTGTGGCAGTAACGACAGCGCCAGGCACAGCCCTGGCAAAACAGCACACAGGCGAGCATGCCGGGGTAGTCGAGGGTGGTCAGGGGCACCAGGCCCCCGACCCGTAGCGCTCGACTCATTGGCGCCCGGCCACGGCGGCCGTTTCAGTGAAATGCACCCGTTCCTTGTGCTCGGATTGTTTGCCGGGATTGAACGCCGACACGGGCCGGTGATAGCCCATCACCCGGGTCCAGACTTCGCAGCGCTGACGTTGTGGCTGGGATGCTTGCATGGTGAATCTCCTTGCGGGTTGGAAGATCGGTTCAGTGCGCAGCGGCCAGTGCCAGCACTTCATCGCACTTGGGACAGAACTCATGCTCACCGGCGAGGTAACCGTGCACCGGGCAGATCGAGAACGTCGGGGTGATCGTCAGGTACGGCAAACGGAAACGCCCCAACGCCTTGCGCACCAGTTGCTTGCAGGCCTGGGTCGAGGAAATCTGCTCGGCCATGTACAGGTGCAACACGGTGCCGCCGGTGTACTTGCATTGCAGTTCGTCTTGCAGCTCCAGGGCTTCGAAGGGGTCTTGGGTAAAGCCCACCGGCAGTTGCGAGGAGTTGGTGTAGTACGGCGCGACGTCGCTGCCGGCCTGCAGGATGTCCGGGTAGCGCTTGCGGTCTTCCTTGGCGAAACGGTAGGTGGTGCCTTCCGCCGGGGTGGCTTCGAGGTTGTAGAGGTGGCCGGTGTCTTCCTGGAAGCGCAGCAACGTAGCGCGCACATGGTCGAGCAGCTTGAGGGCAAATGCGCGGCCTTCCTCGGTGTGCATGCCCTGCTCGTCGCCGGTGAAATTGCGCAGCATCTCGTGCATGCCGTTGAGGCCGATGGTGGAGAAGTGATTGCGCAAGGTGCCGAGGTAACGCTTGGTGTACGGGTACAAACCGGCGTCCATATGGTGCTGGATCACCTTGCGCTTGACCTCCAGGCTTTCCATGGCCATGTCCATCAGGCTGTCCAGGCGTTGCAACAGGCCCGAGGTGTCGCCCTTGAACAGGTAGCCGAGGCGCGCGCAGTTGATCGTCACCACGCCCAGGCTGCCGGTCTGCTCCGCCGAACCGAACAACCCACCGCCGCGCTTGAGCAGCTCGCGCACGTCCAATTGCAGGCGGCAGCACATCGAGCGCACCTGGTTGGGTTGCATATCGGAATTGAGGAAGTTCTGGAAATACGGCAGGCCGTAGCGCGCGGTCATCTCGAACAGGCGGTCGGCGTTCTCGCTGTCCCAGGGGAAATCGTGGGTGATGTTGTAGGTGGGAATCGGGAAGGTGAAGACCCGGCCCTTGGCATCGCCGGCCTGCATCACTTCGATGTAGGCGCGGTTGATCAGCTCCATTTCCGCCTGCAGGTCGCCATAGGCAAACGGCATTTCCTCACCACCGATCACCGGCACCTGCTCGCGCAGATCCTCCGGGCACACCCAGTCGAAGGTCAGGTTGGTAAACGGCGTCTGAGTGCCCCAGCGCGACGGCACGTTGAGGTTGTAGATGAACTCCTGCACCGCCTGGCGCACCTCGGCGTAACTCAGTTGGTCCTTGCGCACATAGGGCGCCAGGTAGGTATCGAACGAGCTGAACGCCTGGGCGCCGGCCCATTCGTTTTGCAGGGTGCCGAGGAAGTTGACCATCTGCCCCAGGGCGCTGCTCAAGTGCTTGGGCGGCCCCGCTTCGACACGGCCCGGCACGCCATTGAGGCCTTCGTGCAGCAGCGAACGCAGCGACCAGCCGGAGCAATACCCGGCGAGCATGTCGAGGTCATGGATATGCAAATCCGCCTCACGGTGCGCGCGGCCGATCTGCTGGCTGTAGACCTCGTCGAGCCAGTAATTGGCGGTGACCTTGCCCGACACGTTCAACACCAGCCCCCCCAGGGAGTAGCCCTGGTTGGCATTGGCTTGCACGCGCCAGTCTTCGCGGTCGAGGTATTCGTTCATCGAGGTGGCGACTTCCACCAGGGTCTTGCGGTCGCGACGCAGGCGGCCGTGTTGTTCGCGGTAGACGATATAGGCGCGCATGGAGAGGAAGTAGCCGGCGTCCATCAGCACGCGTTCGACGCTGTCCTGGATTTGTTCGACGTCCAGGCGTTCGATGCCCCTCAGGCGGGCCAGGACAGCGCCCAGTAACAGGTCGACGTCGGCCTCCTGGTACTCGCCGGTAGCGGTACCGGCGGCGGTCAGGGCGTGGTGGATTTTTTCGGCGTTGAAGGGGACCAGGCTGCCGTCGCGTTTGTGTAGGCGGGTGCTGACCAGCGGGGTGAGCGTGTTTTGCATTTTCCGGGCTCCAGGCACTACATATAGATTAAATAACAACTTAAAACACAACATGCAGTGATATTACGGAGACTGGGTTTTGCTTCCCTTGATCGGGGTCAAGCTTTTTTGATTGGGTACATATCCGTTATTTAGGTAACGGCGGCCTATGGTTCCGCTCTTACAGCGGGTCACTTTGGAAAAGAGCCCCAAAGTAACCAAAGGGCTCTTGCCCCAACACTCGGTGCCTCGCCTAGGCTCGGCATGCCCTCACTCCGGCTTGAATCCGTGGGCCGCCGTCATGGGCCATCCTTGGCCCAGGACGGCTAACCCGGCGTCCTGCCGGGTTACCCACGGATTCAAGCCTGCGTTCGGCCAGCGTGTTTAACGGGGCGCCTAGGATCAAGATCAAAAGCCAGAGCAAAAGCAGAGCAAAAGCAGAGCAAAAGCAGGCTGAGGCCTACCTGCTGGATGGAGATCCAAATGTGGGAGGGGGCTTGCTCCCGATGAGGGTGGGTCAGTGATACATGGGTTGACTGACTCACCGCTATCGGGGGCAAGCCCCCTCCCACATTTTTAACCCAGTACACCAGACCCAACTCCGGTCGGCTCTAAGGCCGCCGCGCTTTGGCTCTTGATCTCAAATCGCCCCGTCAAACACGCTGGCCGAACGCAGGCTTTGGAGCGTGGGTAACCCGGCAGGACGCCGGGTTAGCCGCACTGGGCCATGGATGGCCCATTGCGGCGGCCCACGCTCCAAAGCCGGAGTGA
>NZ_JAVAJK010000045.1:0-21686 GCF_052112325.1 Pseudomonas sp. Yb2C2
CCGCCACCCCCATATGAGTTTCCATCAGGGCATTTTCGCCCCGCTGCGTGGAGACTCTCCCCTTGACCACCATCGTTTCAGTACGTCGCCACGGCAAAGTCGTCATGGGTGGCGACGGCCAGGTTTCCCTGGGCAATACCGTGATGAAAGGCAACGCCAAGAAAGTCCGTCGCCTGTACCACGGCCAGGTCCTCGCCGGGTTTGCCGGTGCCACCGCCGACGCCTTCACCCTCTTCGAGCGTTTCGAAGGCCAACTGGAAAAACACCAGGGCCACCTCGTACGCGCCGCGGTCGAACTCGCCAAGGAATGGCGCACCGACCGCTCCCTCAGCCGCCTGGAAGCCATGCTGGCCGTCGCCAACAAAGATGCGTCCCTGATCATCACCGGTAACGGCGATGTGGTTGAGCCTGAACATGGCCTGATCGCCATGGGCTCCGGCGGTGGTTATGCACAAGCCGCAGCCAGCGCACTGTTGAAGAAAACCGACCTGTCGGCCCGCGAAATCGTCGAGACTGCCCTGGGCATCGCCGGCGACATCTGCGTGTTCACCAACCACAACTTCACCATTGAGGAGCAGGACCTCGCAGAGTAAGCCGTAGGCTTATTCCCGCTTGAGGCCGCCAAACACTATGTCCATGACTCCCCGCGAAATCGTCCATGAACTCAATCGCCATATCATCGGCCAGGACGATGCCAAGCGCGCGGTTGCCATCGCGCTGCGTAACCGCTGGCGCCGGATGCAACTGCCCGAAGAATTGCGCGTTGAAGTAACACCGAAGAACATCCTGATGATCGGCCCGACCGGCGTCGGTAAAACCGAGATCGCGCGACGCCTGGCCAAGCTGGCCAACGCGCCGTTCATCAAGGTCGAAGCGACCAAGTTCACCGAAGTCGGCTATGTGGGCCGCGATGTCGAGTCGATCATTCGTGATCTGGCCGACGCTGCCCTGAAGCTGCTGCGCGAGCAGGAAATGACCAAGGTCAGCCACCGCGCCGAAGACGCCGCCGAAGAACGCATCCTCGACGCCCTGCTGCCACCGGCGCGCATGGGCTTCAACGAAGACGCCGCACCGGCCTCGGATTCCAACACCCGCCAGCTGTTCCGCAAGCGCCTGCGTGAAGGCCAGCTGGATGACAAGGAAATCGAGATCGAAGTCGCTGAAGTCTCTGGCGTCGACATTTCCGCACCGCCTGGCATGGAAGAAATGACCAGCCAGTTGCAGAACCTGTTCGCCAACATGGGCAAGGGCAAGAAGAAAAGCCGCAAGCTCAAGGTCAAGGACGCGCTGAAGCTGGTGCGCGATGAAGAAGCCGGACGCCTGGTCAACGACGAAGAGCTCAAGGCCAAGGCCCTGGAAGCCGTTGAGCAGCATGGCATCGTGTTTATCGACGAGATCGACAAGGTCGCCAAGCGCGGCAACTCCGGCGGCGTCGATGTATCCCGCGAAGGTGTGCAGCGCGACCTGCTGCCGCTGATCGAAGGCTGCACCGTCAATACCAAGCTGGGCATGGTCAAGACCGACCACATCCTGTTTATCGCTTCGGGTGCGTTCCACCTGAGCAAGCCAAGCGACCTGGTGCCCGAGCTGCAAGGCCGCCTGCCGATTCGCGTAGAGCTCAAGGCGCTGACCCCCGGCGACTTCGAGCGCATCCTCAGCGAACCCCATGCGTCGCTCACCGAGCAGTACCGTGAGCTGCTGAAAACCGAAGGGCTGGGCATCGAGTTCCTGCCGGACGGCATCAAGCGCCTGGCGGAGATTGCCTGGCAGGTCAACGAGAAGACCGAGAACATCGGTGCGCGCCGCCTGCACACCTTGCTTGAGCGCCTGCTTGAGGAAGTGTCCTTCAGCGCCGGCGACATGGCCGGGGCGCAGAATGGCGTAGCGATCAAGATCGACGCCGACTACGTCAACAGCCACCTCGGTGAATTGGCGCAGAACGAGGACTTGTCACGGTACATTCTGTAAGCCGCAAGCTGTAAGCTACAAGCCGCAAGTTGAGCACATTCAACTCGCAGCTTGTAGCTTGCAGCCCAAGGTGTCCCCAATGCCGAAATTCCCCACCGCTGTTAATTTGCACAAAACCTCCAACACCCTCGGCCTCACCTATGGGCCCGACGAGGTCTACCAGTTGCCCGCCGAACTGCTGCGGGTGCATTCGCCTTCCGCCGAGGTCCAGGGGCACGGCAAACCCATCCTGCAATTCGGCAAGCTCAACGTGCGCCTGACCAAGATCGAACCGGCCGGCCAGTACGCACTGAAATTGACCTTCGACGATGGCCATGACAGCGGACTGTTCACCTGGGACTACCTCTACCAATTGGCCGTGCGTCAGGACGCGTTGTGGGCCGATTATCTTGCCGAGCTCAAGGCAGCCGGCAAAACCCGCGATCCGAGCGAGTCGGTCGTGCGGCTGATGCTCTAGTCCAGGCTTCTTGCTCTTTAGAGGGCATTTTCTAATTTCATCTGCTTGAATGCCCTGTCGCGTGGCCAACGATTGGCCCGCTTGCGAAAAAAATTAAACTCGGGTAACCAATGGAACTGGCAAGTTCCCTGCATTTGACGATGCGGTATCAACGGTCACCCGAGTCGCAGTACCTGGCTTGTGTTGTGTATCGAAACCTGGTGCGCAGCGGTACCCGGTACTCGTCTTTCGGACAATGGAGCGTCGTAGATGAGTAACAAGAACAACGATGACTTGAAACGCCAGGCCTCGGAAAACACCCTGGGGCTCAACCCGATCATCGCGTTACGTAAAAAGGATTTACTGGCCTCGGCCAAGATGGTGCTGACCCAAGCCATCAAGCAACCGTTGCACAGCGTCAAGCACGTCGCCCACTTTGGCGTTGAATTGAAGAACGTGATGTTCGGCAAATCGCAGCTGCAACCCGAAAGCGATGACCGTCGCTTTCACGACCCAGCCTGGAGCCAGAACCCGCTCTACAAACGCTACCTGCAAACCTACCTGGCGTGGCGCAAGGAACTGCACGACTGGATCGGCGACAGTAACCTGTCGGACCAGGACATCAGCCGCGGCCACTTCGTGATCAACCTGATGACCGAAGCCATGGCTCCTACCAACAGCGCGGCCAACCCGGCGGCGGTCAAACGCTTCTTTGAAACCGGCGGCAAGAGCCTGCTCGACGGCCTGTCGCACCTGGCCAAGGACATGGTGCACAACGGCGGCATGCCGAGCCAGGTCAACATGGGCGCGTTCGAAGTGGGCAAGACCCTGGGCATCACCGAAGGGGCGGTGGTATTTCGCAACGACGTGCTGGAGCTGATCCAGTACAAGCCGATCACCGAACAGGTGCACGAACGCCCGTTGCTGGTGGTACCGCCGCAGATCAACAAATTCTATGTATTCGACCTGAGCCCGGAAAAGAGCCTGGCGCGCTTCTGCCTGCGCAATGGGCAGCAGACCTTTATCGTCAGTTGGCGCAACCCGACCAAGGCCCAGCGCGAATGGGGCCTGTCGACCTATATCGAAGCGCTCAAGGAAGCGGTCGATGTAGTCACGGCAATCACCGGAAGCAAGGATATCAACATGCTCGGCGCCTGCTCCGGCGGAATCACCTGCACCGCCCTGCTGGGCCACTACGCGGCGCTGGGTGAGAAGAAGGTCAACGCCCTGACCCTGCTGGTGAGTGTGCTGGACACCACCCTGGACACCCAGGTGGCGCTGTTCGTGGATGAGCAGACCCTGGAAGCGGCCAAGCGCCACTCCTACCAGGCCGGCGTGCTGGAAGGCCGCGACATGGCCAAGGTGTTTGCCTGGATGCGTCCCAACGACCTGATCTGGAACTACTGGGTGAACAACTACCTGCTGGGCAATGAGCCGCCGGTGTTCGACATCCTGTTCTGGAACAACGACACCACGCGCTTACCGGCGGCGTTCCATGGCGACCTGATCGAACTGTTCAAAAACAACCCGCTCGTGCGCGCCAATGCCCTGGAAGTGTGCGGCACGCCGATCGACCTCAAGCAGGTCACGGCCGATATCTATTCACTGGCCGGCACCAACGACCACATCACCCCCTGGCAGTCGTGCTACAAGTCGGCACAGCTGTTTGGTGGCAAAGTGGAATTCGTGCTGTCGAGCAGCGGGCATATCCAGAGCATCCTCAACCCGCCCGGTAACCCCAAGGCGCGCTACCAGACCAGCGACAGCCTGGCGGGCAAGCCACTGGAGTGGCAGGAGAATGCGACCAAGCACACTGATTCGTGGTGGTTGCATTGGCAGGTGTGGCAAGCGGAACGGGCGGGCAAGCTGAAGAAGGCACCGACGGTATTAGGCAACAAGACGTACGCCGCAGCCGAAGCGGCGCCGGGTACCTATGTGCATGAACGCTAGTCCTGTAGGAGCGAGCTTGCTCGCGAAAGGCTCAAGATCAACACGGGACATCAGCTATCCCGCGTTATCGTTGACGACCTTCGCGAGCAAGCTCGCTCCTACAAGGGATTGAAGTACCTATCGAAGGGTTCCCCCATGCCGCAACCGTTCATCTTCCGTACCATCGACCTGGATGGCCAGACCATCCGCACGGCGGTACGCCCGGGCAAGCCCCACTTGACGCCGTTGCTGATCTTCAACGGCATCGGCGCCAACCTTGAGCTGGTGTTTCCGTTCGTCCAAGCCCTGGACCCGGACCTGGAAGTGATCGCCTTCGATGTGCCGGGCGTGGGTGGCTCCTCGACGCCCAACCGACCCTATCGATTTCCCGGCCTGGCCAAGCTCACCGCACGCATGCTGGACTACCTGGACTATGGCCAGGTGAATGCGGTGGGCGTGTCCTGGGGTGGCGCGTTGGCGCAGCAGTTTGCCTATGACTACCCGGAGCGCTGCAAGAAGCTGATCCTGGCGGCGACCGCTGCCGGGGCCTTTATGGTGCCGGGCAAGCCGAAGGTGCTGTGGCTGATGGCGAGCCCCCGGCGTTATATCCAGCCGTCCCACGTGGTGCGCATTGCACCGATGATTTATGGCGGTTCGTTCCGCCGCGATTCGAAACTGGCCGCCGAGCACGCGAGCAAAGTGCGCTCGGCCGGCAAGCTGGGCTACTACTGGCAACTGTTCGCGGGGTTGGGCTGGACCAGCATCCACTGGCTGCACAAGATCCGCCAGCCCACCCTGGTGCTGGCCGGGGACGACGACCCGCTGATCCCGCTGGTCAACATGCGCATGCTGGCCTGGCGCATTCCCAACGCACAGTTGCACATCATCGATGACGGCCACCTGTTCCTGATCACCCGGGCTGAAGCCGTGGCGCCGATCATCATGAAGTTTCTCGAGGAGGAGCGCATGCGGGCCGTGATTCACCCGCGACCAGCGGTGTAAGGAGCACACCGCCGCGCAACTTGCCGAGAACCGACTATGGTTCTGAATTGGCGTGCCTGTTGATGGCTTGACGAAGGAGTGTTGGCTCATGCGAGAAAGACCCGTGACGAACCCGGCGCCCACCCCTGCCGCGTTCATCAACGCACAAAACGCGATCACCGGCCTGCGCGGTCGGGATTTGCTGTCGACCTTGCGCAGCGTTGCCGCCCACGGCTGGCGCAACCCGGTGCATACCGCCCGTCACGCCCTGGCCCTGGGCAGTCAACTGGGTCGTGTGCTGCTGGGTGAGACCGTGCACGAGCCCAACCCACGGGACAGCCGCTTCAGCGACCCGACCTGGACGCTCAACCCGTTCTACCGACGCAGCCTGCAAGCCTATTTGAGCTGGCAGAAGCAGACCCGCCAGTGGATCGATGACAGCTCACTGAGCGCCGACGACCGCGCCCGCGCACACTTTGCCTTCGCCTTGATCAACGACGCCGTGTCGCCCTCCAACACCCTGCTCAACCCGCTGGCCGTCAAGGAGCTGCTCAACTCCGGCGGCAACAGTGTGGTGCGCGGCGTGAGCAACCTGTTCGACGACCTGCTGCACAACAACGGCCTGCCGCGCCAGGTGAGCAAACAGGCCTTTGAAGTCGGCAAGACCGTGGCCACCACCCCAGGCTCGGTGGTATTTCGCAATGAGCTGCTGGAGTTGATCCAATACAAGCCCATGAGCGAAAAACAGTACGCCAGGCCGCTGCTGATCGTGCCGCCGCAAATCAACAAGTACTACATCTTCGACCTGAGCCCGGCCAATAGCTTCGTGCAGTACGCCCTCAAGAACGGCCTGCAGACCTTCATGGTCAGCTGGCGCAACCCGGATGTACGCCACCGCGAATGGGGCTTGTCCACCTATGTGGCGGCGCTGGAGGAAGCGCTCAATGTCTGTCGGGCCATCACCGGCGCCCGCGAGGTCAACCTGATGGGCGCCTGCGCCGGTGGCCTGACCATCGCCGCCCTGCAAGGCCACTTGCAAGCCAAGCGCCAGCTGCGCCGCATCTCCAGCGCCAGCTACCTGGTGAGCCTGCTGGACAGCCAGATCGACAGCCCCGCCATGCTGTTCGCCGATGAGCAAACCCTCGAGGCGGCCAAGCGTCGTTCCTACCAGCAGGGTGTGCTGGACGGCCGTGACATGTCCAAGGTGTTCGCCTGGATGCGTCCCAACGACCTGATCTGGAACTACTGGATCAACAACTACCTGCTGGGCAAGGAACCGCCGGCCTTCGACATTTTGTACTGGAACAACGACAACACGCGCCTGCCCGCCGCACTGCATGGCGACCTGCTCGATTTCTTCAAGCACAACCCGCTGAGCCATCCCGGCGGCCTGGAAGTGTGCGGCACGCCCATCGACCTGCAGAAGGTCACGGTGGACAGCTTCAGCGTGGCCGGGATCAACGACCACATCACGCCGTGGGACGCGGTGTATCGCTCCACGCAATTGCTGGGTGGCGAGCGGCGCTTCGTGCTGTCCAACAGCGGGCATATCCAGAGCATCCTCAACCCGCCGGGCAACCCCAAGGCCAACTACGTCGAAAACCCCAAGCTGAGCAGCGACCCGCGTGCCTGGTACTACGACGCCAACCACGTCGAGGGCAGTTGGTGGCCGCAGTGGCTGGCGTGGATCCAGCAGCGCTCGGGCGTACAGCGCGAAACCCTCACCGCCCTGGGCAACCAGAACTATCCACCGATGGAAGCGGCGCCCGGCACCTACGTGCGAGTGCGCTGAGCTCAACGATCAGATTAAGAAGGCTGGATGAAGACCCGCGACCGTATCCTTGAATGTGCCTTGCAGTTGTTCAACCAGAAGGGCGAGCCGAACGTGTCGACCATGGAGGTGGCCAATGAAATGGGGATCAGCCCCGGCAACCTCTACTACCACTTCCATGGCAAGGAGCCACTGGTGCTCGGGCTGTTCGAGCGCTTCCAGGGCGAATTGGCGCCGCTGCTCGACCCGCCGGCGGACGCGCAACTGCAGGCCCAGGATTACTGGCTGTTCCTGCACCTGATCATCGAACGCATGGCCCAATACCGGTTTTTGTTCCAGGACCTGTCGAACCTGGCGGGGCGCCTGCCGAAACTGGCCAAGGGCATTCGCAACCTGCTGACCGCACTCAAGCGCACCCTCGCGTCCTTGCTGGCCCGGCTCAAAGCGGATGGACAACTGGTCAGCGATACCCAGGCGCTTGGGCAATTGGTGGAACAGATCACCATGACCCTGCTGTTTTCTCTGGACTACCAGCGGATTCTCGACCGCGAAAGCGAAGTGCAGGTCGTGGTGTACCAGATCATGATGTTGGTGGCGCCGCACCTGTTGTTACCCGCGCGGCTGGCAACGGAGCGTCTGGCGCTGAGTTATCTGGATGAATCGGCCTGAGAGTCGGTCATCCGGGCTCACCGAACTGGTGGGTAAACTTGAACAGCTCACTGTCAGTCTTGATACCCAACTTGCGATACGCCGATTGTTTTTGCGTACTGATCGTACTTGCACTGCGTGAGAACTTTGCGGCAATCGAATTCACCGACATTCCATCCAGAAAACATCGCAGCACCTCCTGTTCTTTAGGCGTAAGACAGGCGTTCAAGCGCAACGGCGTTGCATAGTCCATTTTCGACTTCATACTCACGATTTCCAGCATTGATTGCATGCCCTGCAAAGCAGGCACCATGCAAGGCTGCAGATAAATTCGACCTTGGGCAACGGTTCGAATAGCCGTGATCAACTCCGTCAGGTTCTGGGTTTTACCCAGGATTCCCCAACAGCCAGCCTTCAGCGACAGTGATACGGTAGCGGGCGTGTAATGCGAACAGACAATCAACGGCCGGCACTGGCTGAAGCGCCGGTTCAGCGCTTGTATAAGACTCAGGCCATCGTTGTCCGAAGGGGCCAGGATGAAGTCCATTACCACCACATCCGCCGGGCGCCGCGCAAGGGCTTCCAGTAATTCCTTGGCCGTCCCGAAAGAGCCGACCACATGGAGGTCGGCCTCGTTGCTCAACCCCAACTCGATCCCCTGCCGAAGCATCGCATGGTCATCTAGCAGCATGACGGTATACGTAGTGGATATTGAAGTAGGCATAAATAAACCCGCATAAGTAAATACAACACCGCAACATTATTCGCTGCTGCGAGCACGGTATACCCTGCCCCATCAAGGGATCAACATAGCGGGGCAATAAGCGTTACCCCTTCAGCAACATCCTACAGATAATTCCCAGTACTACAGACAATTCCTAAGTTAACTCGATTATTTTTCGAACTATCACGAGATAAAACTCGCCACTTCACTATAGATGCCATCTGGCACTGCACGCCAAATTATATAACCGCCATTAGAGACTAGTTCGAAACGAACTACAGGTGCTGCTTTTTACCTGTGGCGGCTCTCGTTTATTAAAATCACGACCGGAATCATCATGAAATTTACCGCTATCTCCACCGCTGCAACACTTCTTGCCCTGACGGCTGCGTTATCACGGCCCGCATTCGCCACCAACGACGGGGTCATCAACTTCACGGGGTTGGTGACCGATGTGACCTGCACCGTCGAGGGTGCCGCACCTGGCACAGGCGCAGTGGTCAAGGACGTCAACCTGGGCGGCGTCTCTGCTTCACGCCTGGCAACCGCTGGCAGTCGCGCCAACCTCACCGGTTTCACCATTCGCATTGGCGGGCCCGGCGAAGGCAGTTGCACCAACGGCCGCACGGCCATGGTGGCTTTCGACCCAACCAGCCCAGCCATTGACGTCGCTACCGGCCGCTTGAACATCGACGGCTACGACGACCCTTCCGACACCACCAACGCCAAGAACGTACAGGTCGAAGTCACTAACCGCGACGGCTCCCCGATCAACGTCTACACCGAAAAATCCGAGGGCGTTGTGATCGCCGATAACCAGGCCATTATCCCGCTGGCAGCCCAAATGTACGCCAGCGGCGCCGCAACCGAAGGCACGGTGAAAACACGCGTCGGCTTCCTGGTCGAATACGCCGAGTAAGGGATAACACGTCTGCACACGCAGACCTCGAAGCCCAGGACCTGCAACTGCGTTGCGGGTCCGCCCCCAGACTCGAAGAGACTTCAAATGATTAAAAGAATGGCCCGCCGTGCTCTCGCCACCTGTGCCCTCGGGCTGCTGTCGCTGCACGCGCTCAACGCCCATGCCGGCATCATTGTCCATGGCACACGCGTGATCTACCCCGCTGAGCAGCAGGAGGTCGTTGTGCGCCTGGAGAATAAAGCCGATCGTCCGGCATTGGTACAGACCTGGCTGGATACGGGCGACCGAAACTCGACACCAGCGACTGCGCGGACTCCGTTCACCCTCTCACCGCCGATGTTTCGCATCGAACCGCACCAACAACAGGCATTGCGCCTGCGTTATTCCGGCGCCCCGTTGCCTACTGATCGCGAAAGCCTGTTCTGGTTGAACATATTCGAAGTGCCGCCGACTTCCGCCGACGCCGCGCAAAACAACCAGATCGAATTGTCGTTTCGCACTCGCTTGCGGGTCTTCCTGCGCCCACAAGGATTGCCATACCCCGTCAGCAGCGCGGCAACCAAACTGCAGTGGAAACTGGTCCCCCATAACCATGGGTTCGCCCTGCAAGCGACCAACCCCACGCCCTACCATATTTCGCTGGCATCGGTCGCGTTGCTGAGCGAAGGCAAACGGTTCAACAAGGCGCCGAGCCAGGCGGCCAATGACGGTCTGTTATTGCCGGCCGGAGACATGAAACTGTTTGCATTGCCCCAGTTGCGTATTCGTCCCAACGGCAACCCCAAGGTCGAATTCGTTTCCGTCAGCGATTTTGGCGCCCGCGTGCAGCACACGGCGGCTGTCACCCTTTCGTCCGCAGGATAACCCGCAGCATGAACGTGACTTTGATCTCACATTGGCTAACCAGACTCAGCCTGTTGACGCTTGCACTGATCTGTCCCGTCATGGCGCAGGCAAGCGTTGTGATCAGCAGCACACGGATCATCTATCCGCAACAGGACAAGGAAGTCACAGTAAGGCTGGAAAGCAAGAATCAGGTACCCGTCCTGATGCAGGCATGGCTGGACAAGGGTGACGAGCACTCTACCCCGGACGCCGGCGGAATCCCCTTTGTTGTCACGCCGCCGATCTTTCGTATCGAGCCAGGCCGGCAACACGTCGTGCGCCTGGCATACACCGGCGAAACGCTGACATCGAAGCAGGAAAGCCTGTACTGGTTCAACTTACTCGAAGTGCCTTCGCAGGCCCAAGATGCCGACCAGGGTAACCAGTTGCAACTTGCCTTCCGCTCCAGGATCAAGGTACTTCTCCGACCGCCCAGCCTGCCCTTTGCGGCCGAAGCCGCGCCGGCCAAATTGCAGTGGCGCAGCGTAACCACCGAGCACGGCCCGTCACTGGAGGTCTATAACCCGACCCCCTATTACGTGAATTTCGACCAGATCGAAGTGGTCGCGCAGGGACAGCGCCATGCGCGCAAATCCGCTGCATCGAGCGGCGACAATATGGTGGCGCCCGATAGCCGCAACCACTTCCAGATTGCAGGGCTTGCGTCGTTGCGTACAACCGAGATGACCGTGGAGTTCCAGACGCTCGACGACTTCGGGCTCACGATCCAGCACAGCGCCAAGGTGTCGCCATGATCGCCCCACCCTGAGTTCATCAGGGTCCAGTCCCTGCCTCTCGAGGTTGATTGACCCGCCGCAGCACAAATCAAACACGTCCGTTCAGTACTTGTTCGTCAGGACAGGGCCGCGCTTTGTCGCAATTCGGACCACAACTTTCCCCGGGAACGGTATCCATGAGTTCGAAAACACCGGCCAGACCCGAAAACGGGTTTATATCGCCTTTCAGGTTGACGCTTGTAGCTCAAGGTCTATTGCTGTTGGGTGGCGCCCACACTGCAGCGGCCCAAGACGCCACGCATTCTGTATTCAACCCGGCCTTTTTTCCCGGCGGGGCAGCGGGCTTGCAGGTCGACATTTCAAAGTTCAACCAAGGCAACGTCGTGCTACCCGGCAGCTACCGTGCGGAGGTTTATCTCAACGGCCAATGGATAGGCAGAGAGACGCTATCGTTCAAGGCCATGGACGGACAAGACACTGCGCAGATGTGCCTTGAGCGTGACGCGCTCTTCAGGTTCGGCATCGACATGGAGGCGGTCGACAGGCAATCGACCGACGCCGTATTTTCCGCATGCGCCGATATTGCCAGCTACCTGCCAGGCGCCAGCAGCCGGTTCGATTCTGGTGAAAATCGCCTTGACCTGCAGATCCCGCAGATTTACCTCGCACGCAAGGCTCGGGGCTATATCGATCCCAAACACTGGGACAGTGGCATCGACGCAGCCTTCGTGCGTTACAACGCCAACACCTTTGCCACCCAAACCAGGCATCAGTCGCTCAACTCCAACTACCTGGGCCTGAACACCGGGCTCAACCTGGGCGACTGGCATTGGCGCCACAACGGCAGCTACAGCCAATCATCGGTGGGCTCTGGCTACCAGAGCAGCAGCACCTACGTTCAGCGTGAAATGAGCTCGCTGCAGTCTCAATTGATGGTCGGCGAAATCTACACGCCGGGCGAGCTGTTCGACAGCGTCCGCCTGCGGGGTGCGAGCCTGTTCAGTGATGACCGGATGCTGCCTGATTCCCAGACCGGGTTTGCCCCCGTGGTGCGCGGCGTTGCCGAGACCAACGCGCGGGTTACCGTGCGCCAGCGCGGGGTACTGCTGGATGAGGTGTCGGTGGCGCCCGGGCCGTTTGTACTCAATGATTTATTCCCTACCGGATATGGCGGCGACCTGACCGTCACGATCACCGAGGCGGATGGCCGTCAGCGGGAGTTCATCGTCCCCTTTGCGGCCAACACCAACCTCCTGCGACCCGGCCACCACCGCTATTCGCTGAGCATCGGCCAGCTCGATGAACTTGGCCTTCGGCACCCTCCCACACTGATGCAGGCGACCTACCAGCATGGCCTCAGCAATCTACTGACCGGCTATACCGGCGCGGTGGTGGGCCAAGACTACAATTCACAATTATTGGGAACGGCACTCAACACGCCATTGGGTGCGGTGTCGTTTGACTTGACCCACTCCAATGCCCATGTACCTGGGCACGGTTCGCGGGAGGGACAAAGCCTGCAACTGCGCTACAGCAAGAATCTCGCAGACACCGGCACTCACTTCGCATTGGGGGCCTACCGCTATTCCACTGAAGGGTTCCTGAGCGTAGGCGATGCCGCACGGGTTCGCGACCTTGCCATCGACGGACTCAGCCTCGACAGCGTCTCGCGCCTGCGCGACAGAATGGACATAAGCCTCAACCAGAGCCTGGGCAACGGCTCAGTTTACCTGACCGGTTCTTCGCAAAACTATTGGAACCGCACAAGTGGCAACCTGACCTTTACCGCGGGATACAGCGGCACCTGGAAGGGCCTTCACTATACCGTCAGTGCACAGCGCACCCGTGACCTGTTGAGCGACCGAGTCGACAAGCAGGTGGATCTGACCTTGAGCCTGCCCCTGGGCAGCGGCGCGCGTTCGCCGACCCTGACCACCACGGTCTATCACGGCGACCAAAACAGTGGCGAGCGCGTGAACGTCGGCGGCAGCCTTGGCGAACGCAGCGAATTCAGCTATGGCCTTGGTGCCAGTCGAACCCGAGGCAGTGGTAACGCCGCGAGTGCCGATATGAAATACCAGGCCAGTCACGGCGTGCTGTCTGCCGGTTACGGGCAGAGCAGCGACTACCGCTCGGTATCGCTGGGGATGACCGGCGGCATCGTTGCCCACGCCGGCGGCGTGACCTTCGCTCCGGAGCTGGGCGACACCATCGGCATCGTCCAGGCGCCCGACGCCCAGGGTGCGCGGATCAACGGTAACCACAGCGCGCAAGTCGGTAACAGCGGCTACGCCGTGGTACCCCACCTTACCCCGTATCGCCAGAACGTCGTGGAGCTGGACCCGAAGGATCTTTCGGTCGATGTGGAACTCAAGACCGCCGCCCAGAACGTAGCGCCCCGTGCCGGTTCGGTGGTGAAGCTTAAGTTCGAGACGGTCAGCGGCCAGGCCATGTTGATCACGGCACTGCGCGAGGATGGCAGCTCCTTGCCGTTTGGTGCGGATGTGTTTGATGAGGACGGCGCGAGCGTCGGGGTGGTCGGGCAGGGTGGTCAAGCCTTTGTTCGAGTGTCTCGTACACAGGGACCATTGACGATCAAGTGGGGCCCCCATGCCGGCGCCGCATGCCAGTTGCATTACGACTTGGGCGCACAGTCGAACATTGCCGGCACCCAACGGTTGCTTAATCTCGACGCGGGCACCTGCCGGCTCGATACAGCACAGCACATGCCACCGTCGAGCGAGCGCAATGCAAGCAGTTGATCCGGCGCAGGCAAGCACGCCCAGTGCACTGCTTGCCTGCAACCGCCCTATTTCTTTTGCGGGACTGAAGATGAAACGCGCCATACAACTCATGTCAACAGTGCTGGTCCTTGGCTCGCCGATCGCGGCTCAAGCGGCGTGTGACAGGTATCAGAACGACACATTCACACTCACCCTTCCGTCCACAATCGTCGTACCGGACAGCCTCCCGGTGGAGTCTGAAATTGTCATTAAGGAATTCACTGGTACGGCACCCTATTACACCATGAATTGCAGCCACACTTTATTAACGATCACCGGGCGCTACAGCGCAAGGTCTCACGTAAAGTACTACGAGACCGAAGTTCCTGGTGTGGGTGTACACATGCGCATCCGACATTCCGGCGCGCTTTACCCTTTCTTTGCCATGGAGAGCCAACAAAACAACTTCAGTGGCTCCCTCACCAGCTTTATGGCCGCGGAATTAAGGTTCTATAAATCCGGACCTGTGACAGACGGGACAGTGCCTGCCGGAAACATTTGGGTGAAAAGACTGGATAACCGTCCAGAGAGGTTCACCCTGAGGCTCGGCAACGCAGTGCGCTTTGTCAGGCCCGCCGCCACCTGCGACCTGGCGACCGGCGACGTCAACCGCACGATCTCGCTCGACCCGGTGCAAGTCGGCGCATTCAATAACGCAACGACCGCAGGCCCACGCAACTTCGAGTTAACCGCAAACTGCACCAACGCTTCCAACGTGACCTTCCGCTTTTCCGGTACCCCCGCACCTGGCAATGATCGGCTCTTCGCCAATACGGGCACTGCCGGTGGCGTCGCCCTGTGGCTGTATTCGCGCATTGGCGGTGGTATCCAGAACATCCTCGCCAACGGCACCGAAAACACCCGCACGGTGCCGGTCTCCGGGGGGCGCGCGGTGCTGCCGCTGGGTGCGGCGTATCACAAGAACGGCACGGTCAGCCAAGGCAGGCTCGAAACGACCGCGACCGTCAACATCACCTATAACTAAAAACCTGAGGAGTATGTAATGAGGATTCGAGCCCTGCCCCTGCTGCTGGCTATCACCGCGAGCCTGGCCGCCACTGCGGTCCAGGCCGCAACCACGGGCACCTTGCGCTTTACCGGCCAGGTCAATGCCGGCACCTGCAACCTGGCCGCCGGTGATGTGACCCGCACCATCACCCTGCCCTCGATCAAAGTATCGGATTTTGATTCATCCGAAGAAGTGGGTACGACAAATTTCGACATTACCGCCGAGTGCGAATCGGACATTCAAAATGTGTTCTTTCTGTTCGCGGGCACTCCGTCCAGCGGCAATGGCGCATTGTTCGCCAACACCGGAACCTCAGCCGGGACGGCGCTCTCGCTTTCCCACCGAAACGTCGCTGACATTCCCGCCAATGGTTCTGTCGCCCAGCGCACCCGCCAGATCGCCACAAGCGGCGCAAGAGCGTTGTTACCGATGAATGCGTCGTACCGGAAAACCGGCTCCGCGATTACCGCAGGTACCCTGGACAGCACTGTCACCGTTTCCATCACTTATAATTGATGGGGTAACCGCGCACAAAAAAATGCCCAGCCTTTGCAGGCCGGGCATTTTTTGCGCGTCCCGGAAAAATCAGGACTGACTGGTTGGCGTCGGGGTGACCGGCGTTGCAGTCGGGGTGGCGGCAGGCGTGGGTGCCGACACCGAGTTGGCCGCCGAAGCAGCCGGTGCCGTGGTTGCCGGCTTGGCGGCAACAGCAGGCTTAGGCGCTGCCGGTTTTTTCGCTGCAGCTGGCTTTTTCGCCGCAGCAGGTTTGGCGGCGGGCTTGGCTGCAGGTTTAGCAGCGGCAGGCTTGGCCGCGGGTTTGGCGGCTGCGGTTTTGGCTGCGGGCTTAGCGGCCGGTTTTGCGGCGGCCTTGGCTGCTGGCTTGGCCGCAGGTTTGGCAGCGGCTTTCGCAGCCACGGGTTTAGCGGTGGCCTTGGCAGCCGGTTTGGCCGCTGCAGTTTTGGCAGCCGGTTTAGCGACTGCTTTTACAGCTGCCTTGGCCGCGGGTTTTGCAGCTGGCTTGGCGGCAGCTTTCACCAGAGGTTTGGCAGCCGTTTTAGCCGCTGGTTTGGCAGCGGCCGTTTTTGCAGCAGGCTTGGCAGCCGGCTTAGCTGCAGCCGCTTTCACAGGAGCCACTTTGGCACCGGTGAGTTTTTCGATCTGCTTGGTCAGGGTATCGACCTTGCCGTGCAATGCCTTCAATTCAGCTTTACTCGGCACACCCAGGCGCGAAATAGCACTGTTGAGGCGCTTGTCCAGCGCCCCTTCGAGTTCGCCCCAAGTACCCAATACCTGTTTCTTCGCATCGCTGATGCGCGAACCGGCAGTCGCTTTAGCAGCGCCTACTTGTTTACCGACTGCGCTCTTGGTCAACTTCTCGGCCTTCTCGCCGTCTTTAACCAAGGTCTCGAAGAGTTTGCTGCCGTCACTGTCGATCTTCGAGTAAACGCCTAAACCAGCCAGCCAGATCTTGCGGGAGTATTCTTCAACTTTCCCGACCCACGAGCTGCCTTCTTTCTGAGTAGTCTTTTTAACAGCCATCCCGATGTCTCCTTAGTGTTTACGCGCGACACGTTCGAGCAATGCCGTCAGCTCTTCGAGCTTAGCAGAGAGTGTCTCCACGTCATGTTTAGACGCAATGCCAATTCGATTCAAGGCACTGGCAACGCGAGTATCAAAAGCTTTTTCAACTTTATCCAGCTGAACTTCTACCAGACCTTTGACCGCGGAGACATTACTCTTTACTTGATCAATCTGACTGTTGGCCGCATCAAGTTGTTCCACTGCAACTTTTTTGCCTTTACTTTCAACATGTTGACCGGTTTTAACCAGCTCTTTGAAGTAGTCGCCGCCCTCGCTGCCGACCTTCGCGTAGGCACCAAGACCCGCCAACCAGATCTTGCGGGCATAGGTTTTAACGTCACTCAACGCGCCGGTCTGAGCATCGATTTTTTTCTTCAGGATAACTTTGGCCATGGTGCACCTCACGCAGAAAAGGGGGGAGGAACGGCCCGCAGGAGTTGAGGACCTGGGCACAAAGTAGGCTGGAAAATTAGAATCGGCACCCTAAGTACTCGCGGATCAGGCCAAGGCTTTATCCAGGGCTTTCTCGATTTCGGACTTGATGGTGCCACTCATGGCCGACATCAACAGGCCCAGTTCCACATCAATGCGCAGCGAATCATCCGCCACCAACACGGTGCCTTTAACCCCCGAACGCTTGAGGTTCAAGGTATCGCCGGACCACGAGGGCTCCAGGCCATATTGCTCCTGGAGTTTATGCGCCAACTTCTCGGCCTTTGCGCGTGCCCCTTCTTTACCCAGGGAATGCGCACGCTCAACGGTTATACGGGCCATTGCAATGACTCCTCTTTATAGGGATTTGAATACCTTGAATGCGGCAAAAGGTCTCGGTGCCTGCCTATCTTACCTGCAGCCTTGCCAAGACAAAGCAGGCCTTGGGGATTATCATGTCCCGCATTCTCTTTTGGTGACAGCGATATGACTGATCAGCGCAAAGGCAGCGATGCCGAACCCACCACTCACTTCGGCTTCAAGAACGTCCCGGAAAGCCAGAAAGCGGAAAAAGTCGCTGAGGTATTCCACTCCGTGGCGGCCAAGTACGACCTGATGAACGACGTGCTCTCCGGCGGCATGCACCGCCTGTGGAAACGCTTCACCATCGAGCTGTCGGGTGTACGCACCGGCAACCGCGTGCTGGACATCGCCGGCGGCACGGGTGACCTGGCGGCCAAGTTTTCCAAGCTCGTCGGCCCTACCGGCCAGGTGGTGCTGGCGGACATCAACGGCTCGATGCTCAAGGTCGGCCGTGACCGCCTGCTCGACAAAGGCGTGGCCGGCAATATCGAATTCGTCCAGGCCGACGCTGAAAAGCTGCCGTTCCCCGACAACCATTTCGACTGCGTGACTATCGCCTTCGGCCTGCGCAACGTGACCCACAAGGAAGACGCGATCCGCTCGATGCTGCGCGTCCTCAAGCCGGGTGGTCGCCTGTTGGTACTGGAGTTCTCCAAGCCGACCAACGCGCTGATGTCCAAGGTCTACGACACCTACTCCTTCGCCTTCATGCCGTTGATGGGCAAGCTGATCACCAATGACGCCGAAAGCTACCGCTACCTGGCCGAATCGATCCGCATGCACCCCGACCAGGAAACCCTGAAGTCGATGATGGTAGAAGCCGGTTTCGACCGCGTGACCTACCACAACATGACTTCGGGGATTGTCGCCCTGCACCGTGGCATCAAGCCCTGATGCTGCTCAAAGGCCTTCTCGCCAGCGTCGAACACGGTATCAACCGTGTACTGCGCCTGGACAGCACCGCCCTGGCGCGGCTCGCGCACTTGAACGGCAAGGTCATCGCCGTGGACTGCACCAGCCCCGCCCTGCAGCTGTTTATCCTGCCCAGCGATGAAGGCCTGCTGCTCGCCACTCAATGGGCTGCCGAAGCCGACTGCACCCTGCGTGCACCGGCCTCCAGCCTGTTGCACCTAACGCTGAGCCGCAACAAGACCGCCATCCTCCACGGCCCCGAAGTGCACCTGGAAGGCGACAGCGCGGTCCTGATGGACCTGGCCGCCGTACTGCAGGACCTGGAACTGGACTGGGAATACGAGCTGTCCCGCTGGATCGGCCCCGTCGCCACCCAGTTGATCAGCGGGCACCTGCGCAGTCGCACGCGCTGGTACCAGCAGGGGTTCGCCAGCCTCAACCAGAACCTTGCCGAATACCTGAGCGAAGAATCGCGCACCCTGGTCGGAGAACGCGAAGCGCAAGCGCGCTTTCGTGAGCTCGACAAGGCCAAAATCGACCTGGAACGCCTCGAGGCCCGCTTCGAGCGCCTGAGCCGTTCCCTTGATCCAAGCGATAACGCATGAAGCTGCTCGCCGTCCGCCGTTTGTTCCGTATCCAGCGCGTCGTAATCCGCTACCGCCTCGATGACCTGCTGTTCGCCCTGCCTTTGCCGTGGTTCCTGCTGGCGGTGCGCTATGTGCTGCCGTGGCGCTGGTTCCCGCGCAAACAGCTGGAACTAAGCCGGGGCGCGCGCCTGCGCCTGGCCTTGCAGGACCTGGGGCCGATCTTTATCAAGTTCGGGCAGATCCTCTCCACACGTCGCGACCTGCTGCCCGAAGACATCGCCGACGAACTGATGCTGCTGCAGGATCGCGTGCCGCCGTTCGATTCGCAGCAGTCGATGAAGCTGATCGAAGAGCAGCTGGGCAAGAAGATCAGCGAGGTGTTCAGCCGCTTCGACGTCGAACCGCTGGCCTCGGCCTCGGTGGCGCAAGTGCACGCCGCGCAGTTGAAGAGCGGCGAAGAAGTGGTGGTGAAGGTGATTCGCCCGGGCCTCAAGCCGATCATCGGCCAGGACCTGGCGTGGCTGTTTATCCTGGCCCGCGCCGCCGAACGTTTCTCTGCCGATGCGCGCCTGCTGCACCCGGTGGACGTGGTCGCCGACTACGAGAAAACCATCTACGACGAACTCGACCTGCTGCGCGAAGCAGCCAACGCCAGCCAGCTCAAGCGCAATTTCGAAGGTTCGCCGTTGCTGTACGTGCCGCAGGTGTATTGGGACTGGTGCCGCCCGAAAGTGCTGGTGATGGAGCGCATCTACGGCGTGCAGGTCACCGACCTCGCGACCCTGGCCGACCAGCGCACCGACATGAAGATGCTCGCCGAGCGCGGCGTGGAGATCTTCTTCACCCAGGTGTTCCGCGACAGTTTCTTCCACGCCGACATGCACCCCGGCAATATCTTCGTCAGCACCGTCAACCCGTGGAGCCCGCAGTACATTGCGATCGACTGCGGCATCGTCGGCAGCCTGACCCCGGAAGACCAGGACTACCTGGCGCGCAACCTGTTCGCCTTCTTCAAGCGTGACTACCGCCGCGTGGCGCAGCTGCACATCGATTCGGGCTGGGTGCCGGCGGAAACCAAGCTCAATGAATTCGAAGCGGCGATCCGCACCGTGTGCGAGCCGATCTTTGAAAAGCCACTGAAAGATATCTCCTTCGGCCAGGTGCTGATGCGCCTGTTCCAGACCGCGCGGCGCTTCAATATGGAAGTGCAGCCGCAGTTGGTGTTGCTGCAAAAGACCTTGCTCAATATCGAAGGCCTGGGCCGCCAGCTGTACCCGGACCTTGACCTGTGGAACACCGCGCAGCCTTTCCTGGAACGCTGGATGCGCGAGCGCATGAGCCCCAAGACCATGCTGGGCAACTTGCATAGCCAGATGGAACAACTGCCCCACCTGGCCAACATGACCCGCGACCTGCTGGAGCGCATGTCCCAGCCCCACGCCAAAGACCCGGAACCGCCATGGCGCAAGCGCAAGGACGATTGGTTCCTGCGCCTGCTGGGCGCCGCGCACCTGGTGGGCGGGGCAATGCTGGCCATTGGCGGACCGCTGAACCAACTGGGCCACTGGCCGGCCGGCATCATGGTCGCCGTGGGTGTTTATCTGATCGTGCGTCGATAGCCCATCCGGTTATACACTGTGGCAAATTGCCGGAGCCGAAGATGAAAGACTGGCTGGACGAGATCAAGTGGGACAGTGACGGCCTGGTGCCGGCCATTGCCCAGGACTACAAGACCGGGCGCGTGCTGATGATGGCCTGGATGAACCGCGAGGCCCTGAGCCTCACCGCCACTGAGCAGCGCGCCATTTACTGGTCACGTTCCCGTGGCAAACTGTGGCGCAAGGGCGAAGAGTCCGGGCACGTGCAGACCCTGCACGAGATGCGCATCGACTGCGACGCCGACGTGGTGATCCTGAAGGTCGAGCAGATCGGCGACATCGCCTGCCACACCGGCCGCCACAGCTGCTTCTATCGCGTGTTCGAGAACGGCGAATGGAAGGTTGTAGAGCCGGTGCTCAAAGACCCGCACGCCATCTACTCGGCAGGACACTGACCATGAGCGATACCCTCAACCGTGTGGCCCAGGTGCTGGAGGACCGCAAAGGTGCGGACGCCGACAGCTCCTACGTCGCCAGCCTGTACCACAAGGGCCTGAACAAGATTCTGGAAAAACTCGGCGAAGAGTCCATCGAGACCATCATCGCCGCCAAGGACGCGCAAATCAGCGGCGATTGCAGTGATGTCATCTATGAGACCGCCGACTTGTGGTTCCATAGCCTGGTCATGCTCGCCCAACTGGGGCAGCATCCACAGGCCGTGCTGGATGAACTGGACCGTCGCTTCGGCTTGTCCGGGCACGCCGAAAAGGCCTCGCGCCCGTCCGCTTGAATAACTTTTACTAGAGGATTTGCAGCATGGGCATTTTTGACTGGAAACACTGGATCGTCATCCTGGTGGTAGTGGTACTGGTATTCGGCACCAAGAAACTCAAAAACCTCGGCACCGATGTGGGCGAGTCGATCAAGGGCTTCCGTAAAGCCATGAACGACGATGAGAAGCCTGCCGACCCGGCCGCCAACCCGGTGCCACCGGCCCAGCCTGTACACCCCCAGGCCACCCAGCCGATCACCGAGCGTCGTACCTTCGACGTGCAGGCTGAAAAAGTCGAAGAGCCGACCCGCAAAGACTCGTGAGCACTGACTAATGTTTGGTATCAGCTTCTCTGAACTGCTGCTCGTCGGCCTGGTTGCCTTGCTGGTACTGGGGCCGGAACGCCTGCCCGGTGCCGCGCGCACGGCCGGCCTGTGGATCGGGCGCCTGAAACGCAGTTTCAACGCCATCAAACAGGAAGTTGAACGGGAAATCGGCGCCGACGAGATCCGTCGCCAACTGCACAACGAACATATTCTGTCGCTGGAGCAGGAAGCCCGGAAGATCCTGTCGCCGGTGCAGGAGCCCGCCAAACCGGTGGAGCCTGGGGCCGAGCACAGCATCGCGCCTGCGGTGGATACCCCGCCC
>NZ_JAVAJK010000046.1:0-20086 GCF_052112325.1 Pseudomonas sp. Yb2C2
GGACAGGGCGGGCAGTTCACATTCCAGCTTGTAGAGGGCCGCGCGTCCTGCGCCGACATAGGCCTGCAAGTGTCCCATGGCGTGCCGGGCAACCTCGAAGTTCAGGCCGTCGAGCACGACAAGGATGACAGTGTGCTTCATGGGGGAGAGCGCTCCGCAGCAATAGACTTGACTCAATTCCCCTGGAGGAACGAGGTCAAAAGTGTGGGAGGGGGCTTGCCCTAATGCCAGTCAGTTAAGCGTACATCGCCTCCTGTAGGAGCGAGCAAGCTCGCTCCTACAAAAAGCCTTAACTGACTGGTATTAGGGCAAGCCCCCTCCCACATTGGATCTCCAGTGGATTTCCAATGTGGGCGACAGGCTTACTTCATTTCTACGATGACCTGCTCGTTCCACAACTGTGGCAGCTTCTTGGAAGTCGCTTCCCAGGCATCGGCATCCTTGATCGGCTGCGGGTTGGCCTTGGTGTACTGCTCGCCCGGGATCAGGTTCTTGGCGATGTCGGCCGGCAGCTTCAGGTCGGTTTCGGCACGGATCGGACGTGCGTTGCCACGGGCCAGGTTGAGTTGGCCGGCGTCGCTGAAGATGTATTCGCGGGTCAGCTTGGCGGCGTTCGGGTGCTTGGCGTATTTGTTGATGATGGTGGTATAGCCGGATTTCACCGAGCCGTCCGATGGGATCAGCACCACGTAGTCATCCGGGTTGGCCATCTTGGCTTTGTAGCTCAGGCCGTTGAAGTCCCAGACGATACCCACTTCGACTTCGCCTTTTTCCATGGTGGCGATGGTCGGGTTGGACAGGCCGAGGCGACCTTGCTGGGCGATCTTGGTGAAGAATTGCAGGCCGGGGGCGATGTTCTTTTCATCGCCTTTATTGGCGATGGCGGCGGCGAGTACGGCGTTGGAGGCCTGGGCCGCAGTGCTCACGTCACCCACCGAGACTTTGTATTTGCCGGTTTGCAGGTCCGCCCAACTGGTAGGGACTTCGGAACCGTGCAGCAGCTTCTTGTTGACGATGAACGCGATGGTGCCGGTGTAGGCCAGGGCCCAATGACCGTCCTTGTCTTTCGCCCAATCCGGCACCGAAGCCCAGTTGGACGGCTTGTACGGCTGGGTGACTTCCTGCTTCACCGCGATCGGGCCGAAGGCGGCGCCTACGTCGCCGATGTCGGCGCTGGCGTTGTCTTTTTCGGCCTTGAACTTGGCGATTTCCTGGGCCGAACTCATGTCGGTGTCGATGTGCTTGAGGCCGTAGGTCTTGGCCAGGTCTTCCCAGGTGCCTTTCCAGTTGGCCCAGTCATCGGGCATGCCGACGCTGTTGACGGCACCTTCCGCCTTCGCGGCGGCTTCCAAGGTTTTTAGATCGGTATCAGCGGCCATGGCGGCGGTGCACATGGCAATGGTCGAGCCTAACAGTGATGCCAGGAAAAGCTGTTTCATCCGAAGCTCCTTTGGGCGTTTTCAACGCGGCGGTGTTTTCTACGGTGTTGTTGGTCTAGGTCAGAGCAATACCTGAGCCAATCTAGACGCGATGGATGACAGTTTCATGTCGATGTCGTTTTCATAGCCTTGATGTCGCTCGGCGCAGACTTAGCGTAGACCATGCTCAAATGCCCGCAGCGACTGGACTTGGCCGATGTATTGCAGGGTGTGGTGCAGGGACGGGGCAGGGACTGTCATCTGTCGGTCATCAGGAGTGCCTAGGCTGGCAAGCAGTCATGCAAGCCCACTTATGCAGCGGTTTGTGCACCTGAACAGTGCTGGTCTAGTCCAGATAGGTAACATTGATGCGTGATGAGGCAATCAAGGCGGTGACATCCATCGGGCTGGCGCTGCAAGAGCAGATCGACCACGGCCTGTTGCCGCCTGCAAGCAAGCTGCCCGCCGAGCGCAAGCTCAGCGAGTTGTTTGGTACCACTCGAATTACCGTGCGGGAAGCCTTGTTACAACTGGAGGCCCAAGGGCAGATTTATCGCGAGGAGCGCCGGGGCTGGTTCGTTTCGCCGCCACGCCTGGCCTACAACCTGATGCAGCGCAGCCACTTTCACGCCATGGTCAACGACCAGGGGCGGGTGGCATCCACCGAAGTGATCAGTGCGCGGCTGCAGCCGGCCTCGGCCGCGGTGTGTGCGTGGTTGCAGCTGCCGGCGTTGTCCAGGGTGATCCAGATTTGCCGGGGACGGCGGATTGACGGGCGGCTGGTGTTGTATGTGGAGCACTACCTGAACCCGCAGTATTTCCCGGGGATTCTTGAGTGCGACCTGAATCAGTCGATGACCGAGTTGTATGCACGTAAGTACGACTTGCACTACGGGCGGGTGCGCTTCGAGATCGTGCCGACCTCATTGCCTGTGGAAGCGGCGGCGGCATTGCGCGTGTCGGTGGGCAGCCCGGGCTTGCGGATCGCCCGGGTCAATTATGACCAGCACCAGCGCTTGATCGACTGCGACCTGGAATTCTGGCGGCATGATGCGATTCATGTCGGCGTCGATGTGGTGTGATCGGGGGGCTTCCTGTAGGCGCGAGCTTGCTCGCGAAAGATGTCAACGATGACGCGGGAGACCTGGCTCCCCGCAACGCCCTCAAGTTTTTCGCGAGCAAGCTCGCTCCTACAGTGAGTGCACCGTGAGTGCCTTGATCACCTGGTCCACATTGCTCTCCAGCTCCGATATCGGGTCCGCGCCGTCGACGTTCAACACCAGCAGCGTTGAACCGCCTGCCGTGATGGCGGCTTTCACTGCATCACTCGGCTGGCGATGATGCAGCACCACGGCCACGTCGTTGTCCTTCAGCTCGGCACTGAGCTTCTGTAACGCCTCAGGCGTCCAATCGGCGTCGGGCCGGGCATCGGTGCTGAGCAGTTCCAGATTCAAACTGCTGATCAGATAGGCAAAGTGATCGCTCAAACTGACCACGCTCAGGTTGTCCGCCTTGGCCAGTCGCGCCTCGCTGTCGGCGCTGAGCTTGAGCAGGCGTTGCTTGAGGGCGGCCAGGTTGGCGTCGATCTTCGCCTTGGCGCTCGGTGCCAGGCGGCTCAGGTCGGCGGCCAGGACATCGGCCATGCGCCCCAGGTTGTTGCTCGATTGCCACGGCTGGCTGTTCAAGCCATCGGCGACGCCAGGTTGCACGGCGATGCCCGGCAGGCCGCCATCCACCGGGCGTGCCGCATCGATTTCGACGATGCGGATATTGCTGCGCCGTGCCACGGGGTAGAGCGGGTCATCGGCCCACAGCGAGCGCACGCCGATGGCGGCGTCGGCGTCCTGGGCCAGGCTGTTCAGTGCCGGCGCGCCACGGCCGGTGAAGTACGACACCTGCCGCGAGCCCGGCAGGTTGGCCGGCGCGGCGCGCTCGAGCTGCACGTCGGTGCCCTTGAGCAGCACCTGCGCCAGGCCATAGGTGATCGGCAGCGAGGCCAGGACTTTGACCGGTTTGGCCGCGTGAGCAGCAGGTTTACCCACGTCGGCCGCCATCAGCGGCGTGGTGATCAGGCAAGCGATGGCCAGGGCCAGAGGTTGAAGAACGGAGCGCATTATCCAAGGTTCCCTTTAAGGCTGGGCACGGTGCCCCGCGCGACGGCGGCAAGGGCGAAAGCGATACCGGCCATCAGGATGATCGCGGCACCGGAGGGGATGGGCAGGTCGAAGATGATCGGCAACAGGATCCCGCACAGGGTGCTGACGGTGGCGATCACCACCGAGATCCAGAAGAAGCCTTTGAGCGACTGGCTCAGCAGGCGTGCCGCTGCAGCCGGGATCACCAGCAGCGCGCCCACCAGGATGGCGCCGATGACCTTGACTGCCGCCACGGTGATCAGCGTCACCAGGATCACGAACAGGTAGTCCAGGGTCTTCACCGCCACACCACGCACCGCCGCCAATTGCGGGTTGAAGCTGGCGAGCATGATGCGGTTGTACAGCGGCAGCGCGAGGGCCATCACCAGGGCGCCGACAATCGCCAGTACCAGCAAATCGTTGCCGTTGACCGTCAGCACCGAGCCGAACAGCACGTTTTCGAGGATATGCACGTTGATCTTGCCCGCCAGGATCAGCAGCAGGCTGGCGCCCAATGCCAAGGACACCGACAGGAACACGCCGATCAAGGTATCCGGCGCCAGGCCGGTGCGGTTGCGCAAGTAGTTGAGCAGGATGCCGAACAACAGGCAGTAACCGAACAGGCTGCCATAGGGCCCGGTGTAGGGCTCACCCAGGAGGATGCCCACGGCCACGCCGGTCAGTGCGGCATGGCCGACCGCTTCGGAGAAAAACGCAAAGCGCTTGACCACCACCAGTGTGCCCAGGCCGCCCAGCACCGGGCCGATCAGCAGGCCGGCGAGCAGGGCGTTGACCACAAAACCATAGGCCAGTGCCTCCGGCAGGTAACCGGACGAGGCCCAGCCCTGGACCATCAGGCGAAACGCTTCATAACTCATGGCGCCGGGCTCCGAGGATGGGTAGAGAACAGGGTCAGCAGGCGCTCCGGGGTCAGCGCCTCTTTCGGCGTGGCGTCGAACAGCAGGCGGCGGTTCAGGCCGGTGACGCGGTCGGCCAGGCGGCCCACGGCTTCCAGGTCGTGCTCGATCCACAGCACGGTGATCCCGGCCAGGCGCCAGTCATTGAGCAGGCGTTCGAACACCTGGATACCGGCCTCATCGAGGGCCGACATCGGTTCATCCAGTACCAGCAGTTGCGGCGCCGGAATCAACCCTTGGGCCAACAACACACGCTGGCGCTCACCGCCGGACAGCGCGCCCATGCGCCGCTTGCGCTTGTCCTGCATGCCGACCCGTTCCAGCGCCTCGCTAATCGCGGCGGCGTAATGTTTGGACAAACCCAGGAACGCCGGGCGCCGCTGGCACATGGCGGCCATGAAATCGTCGACCGTCATCGGCAGGCCCCGGTCGAACTCCAGCGCCTGGGGCACATAGCCGATGGTGCCGGGCGTGGCCGGCCACTGCAGGCTCAGTTGCCCCTGATGCGGTGTTTGCCCCAGCAGGGTCTTGATCAGCGAGCTTTTGCCGCCGCCATTCGGCCCCACCAGCGCATGGATGCTGCCCGGCTGCACCTGGAAGCTCACGCCGTCGAGGATCACGGTGCGGCCCAGGGTCAGGGACACCTGGTCGAAGTCGAGGGTCGGGCCGACGCTGGCGACCTTAAGTTGCTGCGCTGCGGTCATGCCCCCGACTCCTGAATCGCCCGCACCACGGTGTTGAGGTTGCCGGTCATTTCCACTTCGTATTTTTCAGCGCTGTATTCGCCGTAGGAAATATGCGACAGCGGGTACAGCTTGACCCCGGATTCACGCTGGATGGTGTCGACGTAGGTGGATGGGAAATCCATCTCCGAGAAGATCACCTTCACGTCCAGGGTGCGCAGTTCGTCGATGGTCTTCTTCAACTGGCTGGGGCTCGGCTCGATCCCGTGGGCCGGCTCGACCACGGCCGTGACTTCCAGGCCGAACTCGCGCAGCAGGTAATCGTAGGCCGCGTGCACGGTGGCGACGCGCAGGTCCGGGTTGGGCGCGCCGGTCAACTTGGCCAGGGCATCGGCACGCATCTGCCGCAGGCGTTTGCCATAGGCGCGGGCGTTCTGGGTGTAGGTCTTGGCGTTGTCCGGGTCGAGCTTGCCGAGTTCCCGGGCGATGTTGTTGACCTGGGCAATCGACGCACTGATCGACAGGAAGGTGTGCGGGTTGACCACCTTGCCGGCACCGCGCGCGGCGTTGCCGGTGGCCGCCAGCAGCGGCACGTTGGCGTTGGCTTCGATCACCGGAATGTCCGGGCGCTCGCTGGTGGCGATCATGCGGTCGGCGAAATCGTCATGGCCGACGCCGTTGAGCACGATCACATCCAGGGTGCCGATGCGCTTGATGTCTTCGGCACGTGGCTCGTAGGCGTGGGGGTTGAAGCCGGCCGGGATCAGTGGCACCACTTCGGCCTTGTCGCCGACGATATTGGCCACGTAGCTGTAATAAGGGTGCAGGGTGATGCCGATACGCAGGCGTTTGGCCGCCTCGGCATTCGCGAGGGGAGCGAGTATCAGGCTGAACAGGCCAACCAGAAACACGCGCAACAGGGGCGATGAAATAGACATGGGCAATCGGTCTTCTCGTTCAGTGACGGTGCTGGCGGGTGACGCCGGCGTCGAATTGCGCGACCACCTGCTGCCAGCCGGCTGCGATCAGCGCCTGGTCAGTGAGGTCGGAGGGGGCGGCCAGGTGTGTGCTGCGGTTGAGCCAGATATCCGGCTCGCTGCCCTGTACGCGCATCAGCAGTGAACCGCTGGTGGTCGGCGTCTGGCTCAGTCCCAAGTAGGCCGAGTTCCCCAACAACTGCCAGCGATGGTCGCCGCGGCTGACCGAACTGGCGTCCTGGGCAAAGGGCGCGAAGCCTTCTTCGGCCAGTTGCTCGGGGGTGGGCAGGGCGCTTTGCTCCTGCTGCAGCAAGTGGATTTCATCCAGCGTGACCCGCAGGTCGGCGTAGATGCCTTGTTCGGCGGCGCTCAGGTCGCGGCGGGCATCCAGTTGATGGCGGGGCAGCGCCGCGACTGCCTGGGTTTCACCATGCAGCGCCACCACCGTACCGGCCACCGCGAGGATGATCAGGCACAGCAGCAGCACGTAGAGGGTTTCGTGGCCGGCACCGGCGGGGCGAACAACCTGTGTCGTACTCATTGAGGCTGGATATCCGCTTGGTCGATTTCCACTACGTGACCGGGGCCTGCATCAAACAGCACGTAGAACTCGGCGGACGGCTTCTTGAAGGTCAGGGTGGAGTCCTGGCCGAGCTTGCCGGGCACCAGGATGGTTTCGTCATAGCCGATCACATCCAGGGTCACGCCGGGGGCACCGCTGCCGTCGGAGAAACCGCCTTTGCACTGGATCTGCTCGCCGGGGATTTCCTTGCATTCGCACATTGGGTTGTGGGCAAGGACGGTGGTACTGAAACCGGCGCACAGCAACAGCGCGGCGCGGGACAGGCGCTTGAACGTCATGGTTTGACTCCTTGCTTGTTCAGCCAGGCAATGGTGGCAGGCGAGGCCTGGCTCAGCGGGATGGAACCCTGGTGCATGGTGCCGTCCCAGCCTTCCATGGTGACCCACAGTTCGGCATCGACGGGGGTACGTTCCGGCACGGGCAGGCCCGCACCCATGCGGTACGGGGTGCCGAAGAAGATCACCCCGGCGGCACGCAGGCTGCGCGGCTTGCCGATGCGCAGGTAGGTGGCCTTGACCTGGTCGGCGCAGGTGGCGCAGAGGGCGGCGTTGAAGAACTTCATCGGGCCGGCCGGGTCGGGGCGCGGGCCTTCATTGCGGAATTCGGCCAGCGTGAGGCTCCAGGGTCCGACCTGTACGTCCCCGGCCACCCGCTCGCCGATGCCGGTGTCGCCGCGAAACAGCGCGGCATCGGCGAAGTACTTGGGCATGAAGCCCAGCGGTACCAGCAACAGCAGGACGTTGATGTGGAAACGCCATTTCAGCCAGAAGGCCCGCAACGGCGAAGGCGGGGTAGCGTTGGCGGACTTGCTCATGGCTTGGCCTCCGAGGTTTCAGCCTGCATGGCCGGAATGGGTGCCGGCGCACGTTGTGTCTTGGCTTCGCGCTTGAGAGCGTTGAGGGTGGCCAGGGCCGTGCGCTTGGTCCAGATCAACAGGCCGCTCAAGACCATCATGCTCAGCACCAGGCCGAAGAACGCCCAGATCAGCTTGATCCAGATGCCACCGAAGTCGCCGGTGTGCAGGGGGCGCATGGATTCGGTGACGAACTCCAGCTTGGTGCGGTCGGACAGCAGGTGCGACGAGGCGATTTCACCGTCATATGGGTTGATCTGAGCGGTCTGGAACATCAGCGGATACCAGCCCCGCCCGCCGATTTGCAGGTGGCTGTAGGCATTGAGCGGCAGGCTCACGAAGCTCGCCTCCAGCCCCGGGATACGTTGGGTGGCGATCGCGATCGCCTCATCCACGGGAATCATCGGCGCAGGCACGCCGGGGGCTGAGGTTGGGACTTTTTCGCGGGCGATCACCGGGACGATGGGCTCGCTGGAGATGGAGATCTGGTTGTCACCCAGGATTGCCTGGATCAGGAACCAAGTGCCAGTGATGGAAATCACCGCAATAAACCAGATCGACCAGATACCGCTCAGGCGGTGGAAGTCGCCCCAGAAAATCCGCGCGCCGTGGCGGATACGCAGGGTCGGCTTGAAAAAACCTTTCCAGAAGCGCTTGTACACCACCAGGCCGGTGACCAGTGAGGCCAGCAACGGCAAGCCGAGCAGCGACACCAGGTACCAGCCCCAGCTGAAGCCATTGGTAAACGGCACCAGCCACCAGCCGTGCAGGGCGCGGGTGAACTGACGGAAGTTGAACGACGGGCTGATGCCTTGGATCGCCCCGGTGTACGGATTGACGTAGACCTCTACCGAGCGCCCGTCCGGGTAGCTGAGGTCGACACTCAGGGCAAAGTGCGATTCATCCGGACGACTGAGAGACTGCACGATGACCTGGGGTTCGGCCCGCTTGATGGCGCTGATCACCTGGTCGTAGCTCAGCGGCTCGGCATCATCCGACGGCTTGCTCGCACGGATGTCCGGATTGGCCAGCCACACGATTTCCTGGCTGACCACCGCCAGGGTGCCGGTGACGCAGACAATCAGTACAAAGAACCAGATGGGCAAGGCCAGCCAGCTATGGACGAGAAACCAGAGTTTTGAGCGTGACTTCTTCGACATGTGAAAGAGGGTCTTGATCAGGGGAGGGCGAGGGAGGCCCGGAAAAGGCCAGTCGTAGCTTTTGCTGACGCGACAGGCTGTATCTAAGTTAAGACGGATGAGAATGAGAAATCCCCAAGGTGGATATGAAAGAAAATGTTTCAGGTTCACATCCAGCGGGTTTTTACGGCGTGGGGGTATTCATGAAGTGGGGTAGGAGCCGGCGAACCGGCCCCGATGCTCAGCCTTGCTTGAACATTTCCATGGCGCGCTGACGGATCTGTTCTTCGCTGAGGTCTTCCTTGCGGGTGGCGAGGTACCAAAGGTGACCGTATGGATCCTTCACGCTGCCCGAACGGTCGCCATAGAACCGGTCCTCTGGTTCGGACACCACGCTGGCGCCCGCTGCGACGGCTTGTTTGAACTGTGCGTCTACGTCGTTCACGTACAGATGCAAGGCGACACTGGTGCTTTCAGTCGGATTGCTCAGGGACATCTGATCGCAGGGCGTGCCCAGCATGATCGCCGAATCACCAATGCGCAGCTCGGCATGGCCGACCCTGCCATCGGGCATGTCCAGGCGCATGATCTGGGTGGCGCCGAAGGCTTTTTTGTAAAACTCGATAGCCTCTGAGGCTTTGTCGATGCCCATATAGGGCGTGACACTGTGATAACCCTCGGGAATGGGTTTAACGCTCATTTCGTTCTCCTTGATTGTGGTTGTGGAGGCACGGCCTCTTCACTATAGGCCACGCCCATCAAGGCCTCCGAGGGCCCCGACGAGGGGGGGCAGCCGGGCTCCAGCAATTGCGCCCCCGGCCCGCGCCCACCGAGCTGGTCATCCGGGTTGCGCAACGGGCACGCGTCCAGCGACAAGCATCCACACCCAATACAACCGGTGAGTTTGTCCCGCAGCAGCATCAGCTTATGGATGCGCTCATCGAGGTCTTCCCGCCACAGCGCGGACAACCGCTCCCAATCCTGAGCGTTGGGCGTGCGTCCTTCCGGCAACGTCTGCAACGCCTCGCCAATCGTTGCCAGTGGAATTCCCAGGCGTTGGGCGATCTTGATCACCACCACCCGGCGCAGTACATCCCGTGGATAGCGTCGTTGATTGCCGGCATTGCGATGACTCTTGATCAGCCCCTTGGTTTCGTAGAAGTGCAGGGCCGTAACAGCTACACCGCTACGGGCTGCCAGTTGGCCGACGGTGAGCTCTTTGGTAACCATAAACACTCCAATTAAGCGCTTGACCTTGACTTAACTAGAGGTTTTACCCTGCGTGGTATCGAATCACAAGATTCTGCCTACAGAGAAAGGGGAGTGTTCATGCAGGTATCAGAGAAAAATCGCAGTTTCACTCAACTGATCGAGTTTCATATCGAACCCCAGCAACAAGTGGCGCTGGTGGCGGCCTTGTCCACCCAAAGTGAACGCCTGGCCCAGGGCCATGGCGGCTTTATCAACGCGAGTGTGCAGGTCAGCGAAGACGGGCGGCGGGTGCTCAATTACCTGCAATGGCGCTCCCGCGAGGACGGCGAAGCGGCGTTCCAATGCTTTGAGCACGGCGAGGAAGATTTCTGGACGCTGATTCGCGCCCACCAGGCCACGGCCGTGACCTTCGGTTCGTTCCAGGTACTGCGCAGTTTCGAGCGCAGCCATGACAACGCGTTGCACTGTCGCCTAAATGGATAGGTGCAGCATGCGCTCGCCCTGCACGTTTTCCCCCGGCCGGCGCTTGTTCACCGCCAACTCGCCGATCTTGATCAGGCGCGTGCGCGTGACGTTGCGGCTCAGGCCCAGCAAGTTGGCGGTGTGCACCTGGTTGTAATGGCTGAAGCGGTAGGCGGCGCGCAATAGCGCGTCTTCGACCTTTTCGTGCAGGGCGCCGGCCTGTTCTTCGAAGAGCTTTTGAAACGCGCGCTCCAGCAAGGCCTCGGCGCTGTTGTCGGTGCCGTGCTGACTGTCGTCCTGGCGCTCGATGCGCATGTTCGACAGGCGCAGGTCGTCGCGTTCGATCACGCCGTTACGGCAGATCAGCAGGGTGTGGTGAATCACGTTTTCCAGCTCGCGGATGTTGCCCGGCCAGCTGTAGCTCTTTAGCTTGTGTTCGGCCTCGCGGCTGATGGTGATCGGGCCGTAGCCCAGGCGCTGGCTGTAGGCTTCGATAAAATGCCGGGTCAGCGGCAGGATATCGCCGGGGCGCTCGCGCAGGGGGCTGAGCTCGAGGCTGACGACGTCGAGGCGATAGTAGAGGTCTTCGCGGAAATGCCCGGCGTTGATGGCCTTTTCCAGTTGCACGTTGGTGGCGGCCAGTACGCGCACATCGATCGGAATGCTCTTACGCGACCCCAGGCGCACCACTTCGCGTTCCTGTAGGACGCGCAGCAGCTTGACCTGGATGGGCATCGGCAAATCGCCGATTTCATCGAGGAACAAGGTGCCACCATCTGCCTCTTCGAACCAGCCGGCCTTGGCGCTGAGGGCGCCGGTAAACGCGCCTTTTTCATGGCCGAACAGCTCGGCTTCCACCAGGGACTCGGAGAACGCGCCGCAGTTAACCGCCACGAACGGCCGGTTGCGCCGCGCGCTGAGGTTGTGGATGTGGCGCGCCACCAGCTCTTTACCGGTACCGGTCTCGCCGATGATCAGCACGCTGGCTTCGCTGGGCGCCACTTGCTGGATATGGTCGAGCAGCGCCCTGGATTTCGGGTCTTCGAAGACCTGGGCCGTGGCGCGGATCGACGTCGCAAGGGCGGGCGAGGGCGGTAAGGTTAGAAGCTGCATGGGCACCTCTTTTTATGAGTAAAACGTCGGAATCGGCAGGGATTGGTTCAACGCCCAGTCCCCCAGTTCGTGGAGCTTGTAATCCACCGGGTCGTGCAGGGTTTGTGTGCGCAGGTTGCGCCAATGACGATCCAGGCGCAGGGATGCGTGGGTGGAGCGCGCGCCGGTGACTTCAAACAGGCGGCTGCACAGGTCCAGGCCTTGGCGGGTGGCGGCGACCTTGGCGGTCGCAATGGCAATCGCCAGTTGACCGCGTTCGTTTTCGCTGAGGTTGGGGCCTTTTGCCCATGCCTGGTCGAGCAGCTCGGCAGCGCGTTCCACCAACAGGCGCACACCCTCCAGGGCCACCCAGAATTCGCCGTAGTGATGCAGTACGTAAGGGTCCTGGCGCACGTCTTCGGTTGAGGACTTGTGCCAGGAACGGGTCTCGGTGAGCGTGTAGTTGCGCGCTTCTTCGAAGGCACCTTCGGCGATGCCGAGGAACATATGGGTGAAGGTCAACTGGGCGATCAGCGGGCGCAGGCAGGCAAAAGGCGTGCTCAGCGGGCCCGGGTCGAGCAGCAATTCCGACTCCTCGACACGTACCCGTTCGAAGCTGGCGCTGCCGCTGTCGGTCTGGCGCTGGCCGATATTGTTCCAGTCGTTGTGCAGGGTGATGCCACTGCGCCCGCTGGGGATGGCGGCGATCAGCAGCTTGCCGCCGGCGCTTTCATCCACTGCCGAGGCGATCAGCATTTCCGAGTCGCTGGCGCCGGAGCAGAAGCTCTTTTTGCCGGAGAACTCGCGCCAGCCGCCGAAGTCCTTGACCACGGTGCGTGTGTCCAATGGATTGAGGGCGTTGCCCCAGAACCAGTTTTTGCGCGCGGTCTGTTCGAACCAGGGTTGCCATTGGTCCGGCCGCGAGAACAGGCGCACGGTGGCGAGCATCAGGTGGTGGAAGCCGAAGACGTGGGCAATGGAGCTGTCGACCTTGGCGAACTCGCGCACGATGGCCAGGGTGTCACTCCAGCGGGCGCCGAGGCCGCCGTATTGGGTGGGAATGCTCAGGGCCAGCAGGCCGCTTTGGCGCAGGGCGTCACGTTCGGTCTTGGGGGTGCCACCGCGCTCGTCGCGTTCGACGGCGGTGAGGGCGAATTCGGCGGCCAGCAGTCTGGCGGTCTGCAACGGTGATGGCAGGACGCTGTGGGGTTTGGCTGTCACGGGGTTTCCTCTTTATAAGCGGGAACGACCAATGCCGCTCCCGCCGCTGCGCCGATCAGGCCTTGGCTGGCAGAACATCGTTGGCAATCATTTCGCCGAACGGGCCAGTGAGGTTGGTGATGCCGCGTCCGGCCAGGCTGGCATAGGGTTCCGGCAGCAGCGGGAACACCAGCTCGGCAAAGCGATAGGCTTCTTCCAGGTGCGGGTAGCCGGAGAAGATGAAGCTTTCGATGCCCAGGTCGGCGTATTCCTTGATGCGCTCGGCTACTTGCCGGGGGTTGCCCACCAGCGCGGTACCGGCACCGCCGCGTACCAGGCCGACACCGGCCCACAGGTTGGGGGCGATTTCCAGGTTGTCGCGGCGCCCGTCATGCAAGGCCGCCATGCGGCGCTGGCCTTCGGAATCAAAGCGCGAGAAGGATTTTTGTGCGGCGGCGATAGTTTCGTCGCTGATGTGCTCGATCAGCTTGTCGGCGGCTTTCCACGCGTCCTCTTCGGTCTCGCGCACGATCACGTGCAGACGAATGCCGAACTTCACCGTACGCCCGTGGCGGGCAGCGCGTTCACGCACATCCGCGAGTTTTTCGGCGACGGCGGCGGGCGGTTCGCCCCAGGTCAGGTACACATCCACCTGTTCGGCGGCGAGGTCGTGGGCGGCATCCGAGGAACCGCCGAAATATAACGGTGGATAAGGCTTTTGCACCGGTGGGTAAAGCGCCTTGGCGTTCTGCACTCGCAGGTGTTTGCCTTCGAAGTCCACTGATTCGCCCTGCAATACCCGGCGCCAAATTTGCAGGAATTCGTCGGAGACTTCGTAGCGTTCGCTGTGGTCGAGGAAGCTGCCGTCGCCGCGGTTCTCGTCGGGATCACCGCCGGTGACCACATTGATCAGCAGGCGACCGTTGGACAGGCGATCCAGGGTCGCCGCCATACGCGCAGAAACGGTCGGCGAGATGATACCCGGGCGAATCGCCACCAGATAACGCAGGCGCTCGGTCAGCGGCACCAGTGCCGAGGCGATGACCCAGGAGTCTTCGCACGAGCGGCCGGTAGGAATCAACACGCCGTGGTAACCCAGGCTGTCAGCCGCCTGCGCGACTTGCTTCAGATAATTGAGGGTGACCGGCCGTGCACCTTGGGTGGTGCCCAGGTAATGACCGTCGCCATGTGTTGGCAGAAACCAGAAAACATCCATTACCAATCCTTAAGCGATTTTCAGCAGAGAGGGGGAGTGCGCTGCAAACAACGGCGCTGCGCGTTCTGCCGCAAGGCGTATACGGCCCTTCAAGGGCTCACTGGTTATTTGGTAATCGGTGAAGTCGGCCTCGGTGGCGTACACCCCGATCGGCAGGGTCAGGGCCTGGAAGAAGCTGAACAGCGGACGCAGTTGGTGATCGAGAACCAGCGCGTGGCGCTCGCTGCCGCCGGTGGCTGCGAGTAATACCGGTGTGTCGATCAGGGCGTTGAGGCCAACCAGGTCAAACAGATGCTTGAGCAGGCCAGGGTAGGAACCGCGATAGACCGGTGCGGCGACGATCAGCAGGTCGGCCTGTTCGATGGCCACCAGTTGGGCTTCGACCTCGGCGGGCAACTCATCCCGTGACAGCGCACCACCGAGTGGCCGGGCAATGTCGCCCAGCTCGATCAGGGTGGTCTGGATCGGCAGCAAGGTCGCCAATTCAGCCAGTACGGCTTGGGTCAGCACGAGGGTGCGGGACGGGCGCCAGGTTCCGCCGGAGAGGGCAACGACATTCAGGGGACGGGTCATGAACAGTTCCTTTATCAACAGTGGTTCATAGCAGGTGGAGTGCAACCTGTTGAGCAAGAGCTGTACCAACGGGTGCAGGCCTTGATTGGCGTGGGTTGCAGGTTCACTGCTGAAAAATGCTGCTGTTGTCTGACTGGTGATTTGTTGAATGGCTGTTGCCTGGCAAACAGTTGCGTGGCGAACAGCGCAGGTTCTATGCAAGTCATTTATAGAGGGATACAGTTATTCCGTAAATGAACGTATTTCCATATTTATAGACCATAAAGAAATATAACGTTTCCTATCGAGGGTGCCTTGGTGGTCGATAGCGACTATCACGGACGGTGATTTTTCACTGCGCAACGGCGGGAGTAGCCTGTGTTCATTGACTTGAAACCTTCTTTGCAGGGCTACCCCATGAACCGATTTCTCGCTGTTTGCTTAGTGATTGTCAGCGCCGTACTCGCCGGCTGTGCGAGCCATCCATCGCCAGAATTGCGTCCCTACACGGCCGAAGAGAGCAAGCAACTGGCCCTGGAAGCGCTGAGCCGTCGTGGCTTGTCGTTTGATGAATATCAACAGCAGCGCGCCGCACTGACCGGCCAGCCACAGAAGCCCTTCGGATTTGATCGCCAGGGCGAAATGAACGCCGAGCGCAACGTGGTTTTGAATGGTCGTCCCAGTTGAGTCGGCACTGCACAGCAAAAAGCCCGAGGCTTCCCTTGAAGGAACCTCGGGCTTTTTGTTTGCCATGGCACGACTTCAGCCTGTTAAGCTGAATTTCAGGAGCGTTCCTACGCACATTTACTTAAAGTTGTCCTTCTTTAATGGCATTCGATCCGGTAAACCTGACGACCTCTGTTCCGGCCGATGCCCCTGAGACGCTGCTCTCGGGAACCTGCTCTGCGAGTCTTGACTGTCATGAATAAACGTCCGCTGTATTTCGACTACGCCGCTACCACCCCGGTGGACGAACGCGTCATCCAGGTGATGGTCGAATGTCTTGGCTTCAATGCCAATTTCGGTAACCCCGCGTCCAGTTCCCATGCGTTCGGCCAAGCGGCCCGGCAAACGGTTGAACAGGCGCGTCGCCAGGTGGCCGAGCTGGTTGGCGCACAACCTGAGCAGATCGTCTGGACCTCCGGTGCTACTGAGTCCAACAACCTCGCGATCAAGGGCGTTGCCCAGGCGCGTGGCGTGGCGGGCGGGCATATCATCACCAGCCAGATTGAACACAAGGCCACGCTGGACACCGCGCGGCAGCTTCAGGAAGCCGGTGTGGCCGTGACTTACCTGGTGCCGGACGCCGACGGATTGATCAGCGCCGAGGCCGTCAGCGAAGCATTGCGTGAGGACACCTTTCTGGTATCGCTGATGCTGGTGAATAACGAACTGGGCACCCTCAATGACATCCCCGCCATCGGCGCACGTGTGCGTGAGCATGGCGCGTTGTTGCATGTCGACGCGGCGCAGGGCGCGGGCAAGGTGGCGATCGACCTGGCGCAGTGGCCGGTGGATTTGATGTCGTTTTCCGCGCACAAGCTGTATGGCCCCAAGGGTATTGGCGCGCTGTATGTCGGACCCCGGGCGCAACAGAAAGTGTCGGCACAGATTCACGGCGGCGGTCACGAGGGTGGCTTGCGCTCCGGTACCCTGGCCACCCATCAGATTGCAGGCATGGGCGCGGCGTTCGCCCTGGCGGCGGCGTCTTTTGCGCAGGAGAAGGCTGTCATTATGACCTTGCGTCAGCGCCTGCTGGAGCAGTTGGATACGCTCGGTGGCGTGCGCCTCAATGGCAGCCCTGCGCAGCGCATTCCTCACACCCTCAGCCTTACGTTCAGCGAAGGTGAATTCAACGCTGCTGCGTTGAGCGCGGGCATCGCCTTTTCGGCGACCTCGGCGTGCAACTCCGCCAGCAATGCGCCTTCCCACGTGCTGCTTGCGTTGGGCCTTGACGCACGTTCTGCCGGCCGCACCATACGTTTGAGCCTGGGCCGGTTTACCACCGAGCAGGACATCGACCAGGCCGTGCAATTGATCAAGGCCGCACTGGCCAGCGCACCGGCGTTCTGGGCCGTCTGATTTTCACATAACAATTATTAGTGGTTAGCAGGAGACACAATGAGTACGCAGCCCTTGACCCATGGAACGGTTCCCCAGCGCCTGGCGCATACCCGCGAACTGATGCGCCGCGAGGGCATTCACGCCCTGCTGGTGCCGTCGGCTGATCCGCATTTGTCCGAATACCTGCCGGGTTACTGGCAGGGGCGCCAATGGTTGTCGGGGTTCCATGGTTCGGTAGGCACGCTGATTGTCACTGCGGATTTCGCCGGTGTCTGGGCCGATAGCCGTTACTGGGAACAGGCGACCAAGGAGCTCAAGGGCAGTGGCATTGAGTTGGTCAAGCTGCAACCGGGTCAGCCCGGGCCGCTGGAGTGGCTGGCCGAGCAGACGCCGGAAGGCGGTGTGGTGGCGGTGGACGGTGCGGTGATGGCTGTCGCGTCGGCGCGCACCTTGGGCGCCAGGCTGGCAGAGCGCGGCGCGCGCCTGCGGACCGATATCGACGTACTCGAGGCAGTTTGGAAAGACCGTCCGAGCCTGCCGAGCCAGCCGATCTATCCGCATCTGCCACCGCAAGCGACCGTGAGCCGTGGCGATAAACTTGCCGTACTGCGCGCGAGTTTGAAAGAGAAGGGCGCCGACTGGCACTTCATCGCCACCCTGGATGACATCGCCTGGCTGTTCAACCTGCGCGGTGGCGATGTTTCGTTTAATCCGGTGTTTGTTTCGTTTGCGTTGATCAATCAACAACAGGCCACGTTGTTTGTGGCGCTGAGTAAAGTCGACGCTGACCTGCGTGCGGTGCTTGCGCAGGATGGTGTGACGTTGCGCGACTACAGCGACGTGGCGGATGCACTGCGTGCGGTGCCATCGGGCGCCAGCATGCAGGTTGACCCGGCCCGCGTTACTGCCGGTCTGCTGGAAAACCTGGATGCCGGCGTCAAGCTGATCGAAGGGCTGAACCCGACCACGCTGGCCAAATCCCGCAAGAGCCTGGCGGACGCGGAGCACATCCGCCGCGCCATGGAACAGGACGGCGCGGCGCTGTGTGAATTCTTCGCCTGGCTGGACAGTGCGCTCGGTCGTGAACGCATCACTGAATTGACCATCGATGAACACCTGACGGCTGCGCGCACCCGTCGCCCCGATTATGTGTCGCTGAGTTTCAATACCATCGCGGCATTCAATGCCAACGGGGCCATGCCGCATTACCACGCTACCGAAGAAGAACATGCGGTGATCGAAGGCGATGGCTTGCTGCTGATCGATTCGGGTGGCCAGTATTTGGGCGGCACTACGGATATCACGCGGATGGTGCCTATCGGTACGCCGAGTGACGAACAGAAACGTGACTGCACCCGTGTGCTGAAGGGCGTGATTGCCCTGTCCCGTGCGCATTTCCCCAAGGGGATTTTGTCGCCGCTGCTGGATTCCATTGCCCGCGCGCCGATCTGGGCTGAAGGCGTGGACTACGGCCACGGTACCGGGCACGGCGTAGGTTATTTCCTCAATGTGCATGAGGGCCCACAAGTGATTGCCTACCAGGCCGCCACTGCGCCGCAAACCGCGATGCAGCCAGGGATGATCACCTCCATCGAGCCGGGCACCTACCGCCCTGGCCGCTGGGGTGTGCGTATCGAGAACCTGGTATTGAACCGCGAGGCAGGCAAGACCGAGTTTGGTGAGTTCCTCTCGTTTGAAACCCTGACCTTGTGCCCGATCGACACCCGTTGCCTGGAGCCGTCGCTGCTCACCGCGGATGAGCGCGAGTGGTTCAATGCGTACCACGCCGAGGTGCGTGAACGCCTGAGCCCGCTGCTCAGCGGTGCTGCGTTGGCGTGGTTGCATGTGCGCACGACGGCTATTTGACCGGGTGCAAAATCAGGCGCTGCAATAATTCAGTTGCAGCGCCGCGAAGGGGCGGCGTTGTATCAGGCATGTGTATGAGCAGTCGCTGGTGACTGCTCGGAGGAGATCACTTGCAGATGACGATCATGCTGCGGCTGGTATAGCCGGCAGGGTTTAGGCCGAAGGGGTAATCCCCTGGCTCCTCGGAATTGTCACCGGACTTGGCGATAACCCGGTAGCCCTTGGCGCCACAAGAGTTGGTTGCACTGGTGTAGCACTGGTCCCAGGAAGAAGACAGGCCGGAACAGTTGATATGCAGCCCTTTTTTGCCGCGTTTTACTTCTGTCTTGGTAGTCGCGGCACAGCCAGCAATAGCCACGACCATTAACAGTATCAAAATTCGCTTCATTCCTATCCTTAATAGCCACTTCATAATGCTTGAAGCCGGCTCTACTCGCTCTCGAGTGTAGCGTTCGTGCTGTCCTTGTCGAAAAACTCCATGAATGACATTCGTTTGCAGTTTAAACATGGCCTAAATACGCAGCAAATACCAGAGCAACTTTCACTGATGATTCAATCCGCCGGAACCAGCGGCTTGGAGTCATTGCGCATCGTCAGTGTCGCGCCTACCGAGGCCATGATAATGCAACTTATGGCCAGCCATTGCGGTAGGGATAGGTGCTCCTGCAGGAAGAAAAGTCCTGAGAGTGCGCCGAAAGCAGGCTCAATGCTCATCAGTGTTCCGAAGGTGCGGGCGGGGAGGCGCGTCAGCGCTACCATCTCCAGGGTGTAGGGAAGTGCCGTTGACAGGATCGCGACACCGATGGCGACCGGAATCAATGCCGGGGTCAGTAAGGCGGTGCCGGCATGGACGATACCGATGGGCGCCACAAACAGGGCAGCGATCATTACGCCGAGGGCGGCGGTCTGGACGCCGTTGTCGTTGCCTGCTTTCTGTCCGAACAGAATGTAGAGTGCCCAGCAAGCCCCCGCCCCCAAAGCATAGGTCGCGCCGACCAAGTCGATTCCGCTGCTGGCTTCCCCCATGGGAATCAACAGGAGCAGGCCGATGATCGCCAGTGCTATCCACAGGAAGTCTACCGCTCGGCGCGACGCGTAGATCGCGACGGCGAGCGGTCCGGTGAATTCCAGGGCTACGGCAATGCCCAAGGGAACGCTGCGCAAGGACATATAGAAGAGGAAATTCATGCCGCCCAAGGCCATGCCGTAAACGACCACGGTGCGCAGGGATTTTGCGGTCAGCCTGGCGCGCCATGGTCGGAGGATGAGCAACATGATTACGCTGGCGAAGATCAGGCGCAGGGTTGTGGTGCCCTGGGCGCCGACAATCGGGAACATGCTCTTGGCCAGTGAGGCTCCGGACTGGATGGAGGCCATGGCGATCAACAGCAGGCCGACAGGAAACAATGCCGAGGCCAAGCTGCGGGGGGAGGTGGTCATTGGGGCGTTCGTCCGAGGTCATAATCGAGAATCAGGGGCCGCTATGATGCTTAATCGTTCGGCTTTGAGCAATATATTGCTCAATTCGACAGCGAGACCTTCTCTATATAGAGGGATTTGAAGGTTGGCAGGCACTTTGATAGAAAAACCAAATTAAGTGTTGACGGCAGATCCTGGAAGTCTATAATTCGCCCCACTTCCGGCGCAGTCGAAACGCAAAACTCCTTGGTAAACAAAGAGTTATGCAGAATAAGGCAGCGGATTGCTTCAGTTCATC
>NZ_JAVAJK010000047.1:0-16648 GCF_052112325.1 Pseudomonas sp. Yb2C2
CGGCTTTCATCACCGCCAGGAACGCCACCATGATTTCGGCGCTGCGCGGCATGGCAATCGCCACCCGTACTTCGGGGCCGACGCCACGGGCGATCAACGCATGGGCCAAGCGATTGGCCTGGCGGTCAAGCTCGCCGTAGCTCAGGGTTTGCTTGTCGAATTTCACCGCGACTGCATCCGGGTTTTCCCGGGCGCGGTCGGCGACCAGTTCGTGGACCAGACGCTTGGCCGAGAAGCCGGCGTCGGTCTGGTCCCACAGTTGAAGAATGTGTTGTTGCTCGTCCTGGCCCAGCAGGTTGAGTTGGCTGATGGCTTGCTGTTGGTCGGCAACCATCGCCTGCAACAGGTTTTGCCAGTGGTCGGCCATACGCTCGATGGTCGCAGGGGCGAACAGGTCGGTGGCATACCCCAGGGAAGCGCTCAGCCCCTCACCCCACTCGTGGACGTCCAGGTCAAGATCGAAATGCGCGGTGTGGCTGTTCCAGGCCAGCCCTTCGACACGCAGCTCACTCGATGCGTGCTCCGCCAAAGCCTGGCGGTTGGCCACCTGGTGGTTGAACATCACCTGAAACAACGGGTTCAGACTCAGGCTGCGCTCCGGCTGCAGCGCCTCTACCAATTGCTCGAACGGCAAGTCCTGATGGGCCTGGGCGTCCAGCGCGCGCTGCTTGACCTGCTGCAGCAACTGGGCAACGGTGGTTTGCCCATCGATATCAGCCTTGAGCACCTGAGTGTTGACGAAAAAGCCAATAAGTCGTTCAGTTTCAACGCGATTGCGGTTGGCAATCGGCACACCCACGCGGATGTCTTCCTGGCCACTGTAGCGATGCAGTAAGGTCTGGAACGAAGCCAGCAACAGCATGAACATCGTCACGCCTTCGCGCTGGGCCAAGGCGTTGAGGCCGGACATCAGTGTGGTCGGCAACTCCAGGTGCAAACGCGCACCGTGATGGCTTTGCTCCGCCGGGCGCTGGAAATCGAACGGCAACTCAAGCACGGGTTGCTCACCTGCCAGCAGATCAAGCCAGTAGGCGAGTTGGCGCTCTTTCTCGCCAGCACCCATCCAATCGCGTTGCCATACGGCGTAATCGGCATATTGAATCGGCAGTGCAGGCAACTGTAGGTCTTGACCCTGGCTGAACGCACCATACAGTTGCACCAGTTCATCGACCATGACGTGCATCGACCAACCATCGGAAACGATATGGTGCTGTACCAGCACCAGTACATGGTCTTCATCAGCGATGCGCAGCAGCTCAACACGCAGCAGCGGGCCCTGCTCCAGGTTGAACGTGAGCGCTATCTTCGCCTCCACGGTGGCTTGGAGGTCAGCCTCCAGCACGTCGCTACGGCTGATGGCGACAGGTGCAGGCTCAGCCACGATTTGCACGGCGCCGTGGTTTTCCTGGTGCAACAGAGTGCGCAGGCTCTCATGACGCGCCACCAGGCGGTCAAAGCTTTGTTGCAGCGCAGCTTGATCCAACGGCCCCTTCAGGCGCAGTGCGCTGGGCACGTGGTAAGCGGCGCTGCCTGGGTCCAGTTGCCAGAGAAACCACTGCCGTTCCTGGGCATATGACAGCGGCAAGCCGCGGTCGCGTGCCACGGGGACCAGCGCCGGCGCCTTGACCTCCTCACTCGCTTCGAGCGCGAGCAGCGCGGCGACAAATCCTTGCAGGCGCGGCTGTTCGAACAGCACCTTGAGCGGCACTTCCAATGCCAGCGCCTGGCGCAGTCGCGAGGCCACTTGCATGGCCAGCAGCGAGTGCCCGCCCAGCTCGAAGAAGTGATCCATGAGGCCGACGCGCTCCACCCCGAGGATATCCGCCCACATCGCCGCCACTTGCACCTCAAGTGCACTGACCGGCGCGACCCAGGTTTGCAGCGAAAGGCTCGCATCCGGTTTTGGCAATGCCTGGCGATCCAGCTTGCCGTTGGGGTTCAGCGGCAAGCGCTCAAGGAACATCAGGTGGGCCGGCACCATATAGTCCGGCAATTGCTCACGCAGCACCGTCTTGAGGGCTTCGTCCAATGCGCCGGTGTCTGGCTGTTCGGCCACTAGATAGGCCAGCAACTGGTTGTTCACCGCCAACACCACGGCCTCACGAACACCCGCCTGGGCCAGCAACAGGGCTTCGATTTCACCCAGCTCGATACGGAAACCGCGGATCTTGACTTGATGATCGACCCGTCCTACGTATTCGATCACGCCGTCGGCACGGTAACGCGCCAGATCCCCGGTGCGGTACAGGCGATCGCCGTTACCGCTGAAAGGATCAGCGACGAAGCGTTCGGCCGTCAGCAATGGCCGGTTCAGGTAAGCGCGCGCCAGGCCACAGGCGCTGCCGATATACAACTCGCCCACGGCGCCCAACGGCGCGAGGTTGAGGTCCCGGTCCAGCACGTACAAAGCACGCCCCGGCAGAGAGCGACCAATCGGGCTGGCGGTGACGCCAATGACTTCATCGCCCGAGGTGCAGTCCAGCACACTGGAGACCACCGTGGCCTCGGTCGGTCCGTAGGTGTTGATCAGCCGCACATGCCCCAGGCCCGCACGCAACCATTGTGCGGGACCGTCCAGCGGCATGGCTTCGCCACCGATATGCACTTGCCGCAAGGCACCATAGGTACGCGGTCCGGCTGCCAGACAGTCGAGCAGGAACAGGTTCCAGTAGGCGGTCGGCAAGTCGGCCAGGGTAATGCCCTGTTGCAGGATTTCGCGGTACAGGCGCCCGCTGTCCCAGAGTTCCGGGCCACGCAGTACCACGGCAGCGCCGTGGGTCAGCGCCGGATACAGCTGCTCGACGAACCCATCGAAGTTCAGGGTCGCAAACTGCAGTACGCGGTCATTCTCAGTCAGCTTGGAATAACCGGCGGCAATGCTCGCGAATTCGCTCAAGGCGCCATGGTCGATCGCCACGCCCTTGGGTTTGCCGGTCGAGCCGGAGGTATAGATCACATAGGCAAGGTTGTGCGGCCCGACTGTTGCGCTAAGGTTTTCCTCGGCGTACGACGCCAGCGAGACCGTATCGATCGCCAATACAGCAACGCCTGCGGGCAACGCTATCGGCACACGGGACTGGATCAGCACCAGGCGCACGCCACTGTCTTCGAGTATATGAGCCAAGCGTTCGCGCGGGTACTGCGGGTCGAGCGGCACATAGGCACCACCGGCCTTAAGGACCGCCAACAGGCTGACCACCATGGCAAAGGAGCGCTCTACTGCGACCCCCACCAACACTTCCGGGCCCACGCCCTCTGCCACCAGGCAATGAGCCAGACGGTTGGCTTGCCGATTGAGCGCGTCATAGGTCAGGGACTCGCCATCGAGTACCAGTGCCACTGCTTGCGGGCGTTTCAGCACCTGGGCCTCGAACAGGCGATGGACGCCGGCCTGCCACGCAGCCGCCGGGCGATTGGTATTCCAGGCCTGCAGCAGCGCGTGCTGTTCTTCAGCCGCCAGCAGCGGCAAGCACGCAATAGGATGGGTCGGTGTCTTCACCACCGCCCGCAGCAGGCCAAGCCAATGCTGGGCCATGCGTCCAATGGTGGCCGCCTCGAACAGATCTGTCGCGTAGGTCAACGATGCCCAGAGCCTGTCCGTGGACGCCTGGGTATCCAGGCTCAAGTCAAAGTGTGCAGTGTGACTATCCCATTCCAGACCTTCGACCTGCAAACCCGGAATCGACTGCGCGCCCGCCTCGTCGCGCACGTCGGACTGGTGGTTGAACATCACTTGGAACAACGGGCTATGGCTCAGGCTGCGTTCCGGCTGCAACGCCTCCACCAACTGCTCGAACGGCAGGTCCTGATGCGCTTGCGCGTCCAGGGCCGTGTGCTTGACCTGCTGCAACAATTCGACAAACGACAACTCACCGGTGATATCGGCCTTGAGCACTTGGGTATTGACGAAGAAACCGATCAGGCGCTCGGTCTCGACCCGGTTGCGGTTGGCAATCGGCACGCCGACGCGAATATCCGATTGGCCGCTGTAGCGATACAACAAGGCCTGGAAGGACGCCAGTAACACCATGAACAGGGTCGCGCCCTGACGCTGGGCCAAGGCCTGCAGTTCGCTCGCCAGCGCGGCGTCCAGCACCAGGTCCAGGCGTGCGCCGCGATGGCTTTGTACCGCCGGGCGTGGATGATCCAGCGGCAGCTCCAACACAGGCTGCTCACCGGCCAGGCGTTCAGCCCAGTAGGTCAGCTGGCGGGCCTGCTCGCCCGCCTCCATCCAGCCACGCTGCCACACCGCATAATCGGCATATTGAACTGGCAGTGCCGGCAACTGAGGCTCCAGTCCCTGGCTGAACGCAGCATAAGCTTGCACCAGCTCATCGACCATTACCTCCATCGACCAGGCGTCGGAGATGATGTGGTGCTGCACCAGCACCAGCACATGATCGTCCGCGGCCAGGCGCAACAGCTTGACCCGCAGCAGCGGGCCTTTGCACAAGTCAAATGGACGAGCGATTTCTGCTTCGACCCGGACCTTCAAGCTGCCCGGCTCATCACTGTGCAGGGTCTCGTTTTCGATCAGCAACGCGGTCGGCGCAGCGATCCGCTGTACCGTGCGCTCGCCATCCACGACAAACACGGTACGCAGGGTTTCATGCCGTTCAAGCAGGCTATCGAAGCTGCGTTGCAGGGCCCGGCGATTCAGGGCGCCGCGCAAGCGCAGGGCCGCCGGGATGTGATACGCGGTGCTCTGCGGCTCCAGTTGCCAGAGGAACCACTGCCGCTCCTGGGCATAGGACAGCGCCAGGGCTTGATCACGTGCCAACCGCAGGATCGGCGGCGAGTCCAGCGCGGTGCCTGACAACGCCTGCACGAACCGGCCAAGCACCGGCTGTTCGAACAGGCCTTTCAACGGTGCATCGATGCCCAGTGACTGGCGCACACGAGACACCACCCGCGTGGCCAGCAACGAGTGCCCACCGATTTCGAAGAAGTGATCCTCCAGGCCAACCTGCGGCAAGCCCAGCACCTCAGCCCAGATGGCCGCGACCTGGCACTCGCGTTCGGTGACAGGCGGCACAAAGCGTTTTAGCAGGGCAGCGGCATCGGGTTTGGGCAACGCCTTGCGGTCGAGCTTGCCATTGGGCGTCAGTGGCATCCGCTCCAAAAACACCAGGTAGGCCGGCACCATGTACTCCGGCAACTGCTCGCGCAGGGCTGCCTTGAACCGCTCGCGCAGGGTGACCTGCTCCTCATCCGACACCGGTTGCCGGGTGACCAGGTAGGCCAGCAATTGGTCATGCTCAGCCACTACGGCGGCTTCGCGCACATCGGCCTGCTCACGCAGGCACGCCTCAATCTCTCCCAGTTCGATACGGAACCCACGCACCTTGACCTGATGGTCGACGCGGCCGATGTACTCGACCACGCCATCCGCGCGATAGCGCGCCAGGTCGCCTGTGCGATAAAGCCGCTCACCGTTGCGCGCAAACGGATTGGGCACAAAACGCTCGGCGGTCAACGCAGCCCGGCCGTGATACCCCCGGGCCAGGCCGACACCGCCGATCAGCAGCTCACCGCTGGTGCCTACCGGGCTCGGAGTGAGCTCGGCATTGAGGATAAACAACGAGGTGTTGGCGATTGGCCGACCGACAAAGGGCACCGGCTCGACCAACTCATGGGCCGCCGACCAGATGGTGGTTTCGGTCGGACCATACAGGTTCCACACCGCGCCCTCTTGGGCCAGCATGCGCAGGGCCAGGTCGGCCGGCAGCGCCTCGCCACCGCACAGGCACTTGACCCCGCGCAGCAAGGCGCGGCGTTCGCTGTCCAGGAGCATGCGCCAGCTCGAGGGTGTGGCTTGCACCACACTGATCGCTTCGCGCTGCACCAGATCCAGAATCGCCTCAGGGTCCAGGGACACGTGCTTGTCGGCCAGTACCACCGTCGCACCTGTCGCCAGCGGCACGTAGAGTTCCAGGGCAAAGATATCGAACGAGAACGTCGTCAACGACAACAGCCGCGCGTCAGCGCCAATGGCCAGGGTGCTGGCCATGCCATGGGTGAAGCTGCTCAGTGCGCCATGACGCACCATCACGCCCTTGGGCTTGCCGGTGGAACCGGAGGTGTAGATCACATAGGCCAGGTGCTCGCCCGTCAGTTCGATATCGGGGTTGGCGCTGCTGTAGCGCGCATCTTCCTGTGCGTCCATGAGCAGCAATTGCTGGTCAGCCGCCAGTGGCAGGCGTTCGTGCAGGTCGCCGGCAGTCAATAGCACGCGAGCGCGGCTGTCTTCCAGCATGAAGGCCAGCCGGTCCGCCGGGAATTGCGGATCGAGCGGCACGTAGGCGCCACCGGCCTTCAGCGTCGCCAGCAAGGCCAAGACCATGTCCACCGAGCGGTCGAGGGCCACCGCCACCAGCACGTCCGGCCCGACACCCGCAGCGCGCAGGCGATGGGCCAGGCGGTTGGCGCAACAGTTCAGCTCGCCGTAACTCAGCGCCTGGCCGTTGCACACCAGCGCAATGGCGTCGGGGCGCGCTTGCGCCTGGGCCTCCAGCAACCGATGCACGCCCTCGTCCTGCGCAAACGCCATGGGCGTGTGGTTCCAGCCGTGCACCTGTTGCTGCCACTGGGCATCATCCAACAGGGGCAACTCACCGATACGGCCGCCGCAATCCTGGGCCACCCGGTGCAACAGGCGATGCCAATGGCCAAGGAAACGCTCCAGGCCAGGCGCATCAAACAAGTCAGTGGCATAGGTCAGCGACGCCTGGATACCGTCAGCCGATTCCTGGGTGTCGAGGCTGAGGTCAAACTGCGACGTCTTGCTGTCCCACTCCAGCCCTTGCACTTGCAACCCCGTTACACTGCCGCCACCGCGCTGGGTGTCGGTCTGGTGGTTGAACATCACTTGGAACAACGGGTTGTAGCTCAAGCTGCGCTCGGGCTGCAGCGCTTCCACCAACTGCTCGAACGGCAAGTCTTGATGGGCCTGGGCCTCGACCGCGCGTTGGCGGGTCTGCTGCAGCAATTCACGAAATGTCATCTGGCCGTCGATATCGGCCTTGAGAATTTGCGTGTTGACGAAAAAGCCGATCAGGCGCTCGGTCTCCACCCGATTACGGTTAGCCACCGGCACACCGATGCGGATGTCAGCCTGGCCGCTGTAGCGGTGCAGCACAGCCTGGAACGACGCCAGCAACAGCATGAAAATCGTCACACCTTCACGCTGCGCCAAGGTCTTGAGGCCTGCCACCAGAGAGGCTTCCAGGGTCAGGTCCAGCCTGGCCCCGCGGTAGCTCTGTAGCGCTGGCCGTGGACGGTCCATGGGCATTTCGAGGACCGGTTGCTCGCCGCCGAGCATGCCTTTCCAGTAACCCAATTGGCGCTCACGCTCGCCCGCCTCCATCCAGCTGCGCTGCCATAGCGCGTAGTCGGCGTACTGGATCGGCAAGGCCGGCAGTTGCAGGTCCTGGCCCTGCACATAGGCGGCGTACAGTTGCACCAGCTCGTCGACCATCACCTGCATCGACCAGCCATCGGAGACGATGTGATGCTGCACCAGCACCAGCACATGCTCCTGGGGCGCCAGGCGCAGCAGCTTGACCCGCAACAGTGGACCTTGCTGCAAATCGAATGGCTGGGCGATCTCGGCTTCCACCAGCGCCTTGAGTTCGGATTCCTCGGCGTCGACCAGGGCAATATCCACCCGAACCTGATCGGCAATCACCTGCAAGGCACTGTCGCCGTCCTCCTGCAAATGCGTGCGCAGGCTTTCATGGCGCAGCACCAGTGTGTCAAAGCTGCGCTGCAACGCGGCCACGTCCAGTTGGCCGGTAAGGCGCAAGGCCCTTGGCACATGATAGGCGGTGCTCTGCGGCTCCAACTGCCACAAAAACCACTGCCGCTCCTGGGCATAAGAGAGCCGAAGAGGCTCACCTTCCTGGCGCTTGAAAACCGGGGCAATCTCAAACAGGTTGATGCCTTGCTGCTTGAGCATTACCGCCAACGCTTTCTTTTGCTGCGCCGAAAGTGACCCTACCGACTCGATTAATGCTTGCACGCCACGCCCCTCAGGAAGTCAATTTATCCAAATCTTCTGCTGATAGACGTTTGAGAGCCTCCAAGGATTTAGCCAATGCGTCCTGCACCGGCGAATTATTTGTCTGCTGGCCTGCCACATAGGCGCTGAAATCGGCCAGGGTCGGGGTGGTGAAGATCGATTTGACGTCGAATTCGGCGTGCAGCTGCTCGCGCAGGCGCACCACCACCTGAGTAGCGAGCAGCGAGTGGCCGCCCAGTTCGAAGAAGTTGTCGTTCAACCCCACGCGCGGTACCGCCAGGACTTCGGCCCAGATCGCGGCGATCTGCTGTTCCAGCTCGCTCTGCGGCGCGACATACTCCCGCGCAAGCAAACTGGCGTCCGTCTTGGGCAAGGCCTTTCGATCCAGTTTGCCGTTGGGGCTCAGAGGCATCTGCTCCAGCAGCACCCATTGGGCGGGCACCATGTAGTCCGGCAACTGCTGGGCAAGATGGGCGCTGAGCACATCGCGCCAGTCGTCCCCGGCGTTTTGCAGCACCAGGTAGCCCACCAGGTATTTACCGTCGACCGCCAACACGGCAGCCTCACGGACCCACGCGTGCTCCAGCAGGCGCGCTTCGATTTCCCCCAGTTCGATGCGCAGGCCGCGCAGCTTGACTTGATGGTCGATACGCCCGGCGTATTCGATCACGCCGTCTGTGCGGTAGCGTGCCAGGTCGCCGGTACGGTACAGGCGCTCGCCCTGGATGAACGGGTGGGCGACAAAACGTTCGGCAGTGAGTGCCGGGCGGCGGTGGTAACCCCGGGCCAGGCCGATGCCGCCGAGGTACAACTCGCCGAGCACACCGACCGGTACGGGTTCGAAGTGGCTGTCGAGGATGTAGCAGCCGAGGTTGGCGATCGGGCGGCCAATTGGTACCGCATCGCGGCCTTCGTCCACGCAGGTCCAGTGGGTTACGTCGATGGCGGCTTCGGTCGGGCCGTACAGGTTGTAGAGACCGGCCTGGGGCAGCTTGGCGAAGACCTGCTGCTGGGCATCCACCGGCAACGCTTCACCACTGCACACGATGCGGTGCAGAGTATGGCAAGTCGCAACCGTCGGCTCCTGCAGGAAGGCCTGCAACATCGACGGGACAAAGTGCAGCGTGGTGACCTGCTCGGCATTGATCAGGCGCACCAGTTTGCTCGGATCGCGATGATCCCCCGGCGCGGCGACCACCAGGCGCGAGCCGGTCATCAACGGCCAGAAGAACTCCCACACCGATACGTCGAAGCTGAACGGGGTCTTTTGCAGCACCGTGTCGCTGACATCGAGGCGGTAGGCTTCCTGCATCCATTGCAGGCGATTGGCCAGGGCTGAATGGCGGTTGCCCGCCCCTTTGGGCTGTCCGGTGGAGCCCGAGGTGTAGATCACGTAGGCGAGGTTTTCACCGTCCAGGGCGATGCCTGGGTTGGCGTCGCTGCAGCCCTCGAAGGCAGACTCACCCAGCACCAGGGTTTCCAGGCCTTGAGGAATCGGCAGCTGTCCACGCAAGTGCGCCTGGGTCAACAGCAGTTTCACCCCGCTGTCGTCCAGCATGTAGGCCAGGCGTTCGCGCGGGTATTCCGGGTCCAGCGGCACATAGGCGCCACCGGCCTTGAGCACCGCGAGCAAGCCGACCACCATCTCGATGGAACGCTCCACCGCCAGGCCCACCAATACGTCCGGCCCTACGCCGGCCTCGATCAGGCGGTGGGCCAGGCAGTTGGCGCGGCGGTTCAGCTCGGCGTAGCTCAAGCGCTGCTCGGCAAATACCAGTGCCGTGGCGTCCGGCGTGCGCGTCACCTGCTGTTCAATCAGCTGATGCACACAGTGCTGCAACGGGTAGTCCCGCGCCGTGGCGTTCCAGTCCTGTACCACTTGCCGGCGTTCGGCCACATCGAGCATCACCAGTTCGCCCAGGCGCTGCTGGCCGTCCTCGAGCATGGCTTGAAGCAGGTTGAGCAGATGGCGGCCGTAGGTTTGCACCGTGTCCGGGTCGAAATGCGCACGCGCAAAGCTGAACTGCACCGACAGCGTGTCACCGACGTCCACCAGCACCGTCAGCGGGAAGTTGGTCTGCTCGCGGGAATCCGGCAGGCCAAAACGGATACCGCTGCCGCCACTCTGTTCCAGGGCCTTGGACACCGGGTAGTTCTCGAACACCAGGATGTTGTCGAACAGGGCTTCACCGCCCTGCCCGGCCCAGCGCTGGATATCGTACAGCCCGGTGTGTTCATGCTCGCGCAACGCCAGGTTCTGCGCCTGCACCCTTTGCAACCAGTCGGCCACGGTTTGCTCGCCCTCCACTGCGCAGATCACCGGCAGGGTATTGATGAACAGGCCAATCTGCTGCTCCACCCCCACGAGGTCTGCCGGGCGCCCGGCCACGGTGGCACCGAACGACACCACCGCCTGCCCGCTATGGCGCTGCAACAGGACCAGCCACGCCGCCTGGACCAGGGTGTTGAGCGTGACCTTATGGCTGCGGGCGAAGGCCTCGAGGCGCCCTGTCAGGGGGCGATCCAGGCTCAGCGCGTGCTCGCCATGCCCGTCCGCCGCCATGGGCTGGCTGCGGCCCAGGCGAGTTGGCGCTTGCAGTGCACTCAACTGCTCGCGCCAGAAGGTTTCGGTCGCACCGGCATCACGCTGCTGCAACCAACCGATGTAATCGCGATAGCGTCCGGCCGCTTCGGGCACTGCCACGCCGGCGTAACGTTGCAGCACTTCACCGAACAGTCGCGAATTGCTCCAACCGTCCATCAGGATGTGATGGCTTGTGTAGATCAGCTCATGGCGTTGCTCGTCGGTACGCACCAGCACCAGACGGACCAGCGGTGCCTTGGCCAGCTCAAAGCCCTGGCGACGCTGGGCTTGCTGCAGGTCTTGCAACGCCAGCTCCGGCTCCGGCATGGCGCGCCAGTCGAGAAGTTCGATGGGCAGCCGTGCCTCGCGGTACACCACCTGGCATGGCCACTCCAACTGGCCCTCCCAGAAAAACCCGCTGCGCAGCACGTCATGGGCCTGCACCGTGGCATCCCAGGCCCGCTGGAAGCGCGCCACATCCAGGCCCTCGGCCGTCACGCGAATCTGGTTGATGTAGTCGCCGGCGGCCTGTTCGTACAGGGTGTGGAACAGCATGCCTTGCTGCATGGGCGACAAGGTGTAGATGTCGTCAATCCCATCGGCGGCCAGCGGCAAGGACTCAAGCTGCTGCTGGTTCAGGCGTGACAACGGGAAGTCCGAGGCCGTCACGCCGTGGTTGCCGGGGGTGCAGCAATGTTCCACCAATGCCGTCAGCTCACGGCTGAAGGCCTGGCTCAAGGCATCGATCTGCGACGCCTCGAACATCAGCGGGCTGAAGGTCCAGCCCATGTGCAGTTCACCGCCGAATACCTGGCCGTTGAGGGTCAGCCAGTTGCCCAGCGGCGCCTCCGGGCTCTGCTCGGCTCCGGCGCTTTCCGCTGCGAGTACAAACAAACCGTCCGGCTGGTCAAAGCTGGCGTCGATCTGGCCCAGGTAATTGAAGGTGATGCGCGGCACCGGCAATGCGCTGAATGCCTGGCGCGTGGCCTCGTCGCCGAGGTAGCGCAGCGCGCCGAAGCCCAGGCCCTTGTCCGGCACGGCGCGCAGTTGCTCCTTGATCTGCTTGATCGAGGCGCCAAGGGATTCGGCCGGGGTCAGGCGCACCGGGAACAGGCTGGTGAACCAGCCCAGGGTGCGGGTCAGGTCGATATCCTCGAACAGGTCTTCGCGGCCATGGCCTTCCAGTTGGATCAGGCTGGAAGCCTGCCCGGTCCACTGGCAGATGACACGCGCCAGGGCGGTCAGCAGCAGATCGTTGATCTGGGTGCGATAGGCCGCAGGCGCCTGTTGCAGTAATTGCCGGGTGTGCTCGGCGTCCAGTCGGCTGACCACTGTCTGCGCCAGGCGGCCAGGACGCGCGCCTTGGGGATCACGACAGGGCAGATCGGTAGGCACGCCCTGGAGCTGTTGCAGCCAGAAGTGTTTTTGCGGCTGTACCGCTTCGCTGCGGGCATGGGCCTGCAAACGCTCGGCCCAGGCCTTGAACGACGAGGTCTTGGCCGGCAACGGCTGTTGACGGTAGAGGCTTTGCAGGTCCTCGAGGAACACCCGCCAGGACACGCCGTCCACCACCAGGTGGTGCATGACCAGCAACAGGCGCTGGGAACCATCGGCCAGTTCGGCAAGCACCGCACGCAACAAGGGCCCCTGTTGCAGGTCGAGGCTGCGCTGGGCTTTTTCGCACAGCGCGGCCAGTTCGTCGGCATCCGCCACCGCGGCCTGCCACAACACCTCCGGGATGGCGGCTGCATGCTCGGCCCGCCACCCTTCGGCGGGCTGGCTGAAGCTCAGGCGCAGCCCATCATGGTGGTGGACGATGGCGTGCAAGGCCGCTTGCAGTCGATCTGCCCGCACCGGCTCGCGTGGCGTCAGCAGCAAGGACTGGTTCCAGTGGTGGCGGTCCGGCAGGTCCATCTCGAAGAACAGCTGCTGGAACGGCAGCAACGGCGTCTCGCCCTGCACCGGACCCTGGTCAAACACCTGGGCAACCCGCAACTGCGCCACCCGCGCCAGGCTGCGCACGGTCTGGTGCTGGAACAACGCCTTGGCGGTGAAATGGATACCGGCGGCGCGGGCGCGGCTGACCACTTGGATCGAAATGATCGAATCACCGCCGCGCTCGAAGAAGTTGTCGTTCAAGCCTACCTGTTCGACGCCCAGCACCTCGGCCCAGATATCCGCGATCTGCTGCTCCAGGGCACTTTGCGGGGCCTCGTAGTGGTGGGTGGCTTCGGGTTTGGGCAGCGCCTTGCGGTCGAGTTTGCCGTTGGGGCTCAGGGGCATTTGCTCCAGCAGCATCCATTGTGCCGGGACCATGTAGTCCGGCAGGTGCTGGGCCAGGTGGGCGCCGAGGACCTCGCGCCAATCATCGCCAGCGTCCTGCAGCACCAGGTAGCCCACCAGGTATTTACCGTCGACCGCCAACACGGCAGCCTCACGGACCCACGCGTGCTCCAGCAGGCGCGCTTCGATTTCCCCCAGTTCGATGCGCAGGCCGCGCAGCTTGACTTGATGGTCGATACGCCCGGCGTATTCGATCACGCCGTCTGCGCGGTAGCGTGCCAGGTCGCCGGTACGGTACAGGCGCTCGCCCTGGATGAACGGGTGGGCGACAAAACGTTCGGCGGTGAGTGCCGGGCGGCGGTGGTAACCCCGGGCCAGGCCGATGCCGCCGAGGTACAACTCGCCGAGCACACCGACCGGTACGGGTTCGAAGTGGCTGTCGAGGATGTAGCAGCCGAGGTTGGCGATCGGGCGGCCAATTGGTACCGCATCGCGGCCTTCGTCCACGCAGGTCCAGTGGGTTACGTCGATGGCGGCTTCGGTCGGGCCGTACAGGTTGTAGAGCCCGGCCTGGGGCAGCTTGGCGAAGACCTGCTGCTGGGCATCCACCGGCAGGGCCTCGCCGCTGCACACGATGCGCTGCAGGCTTTGGCAGGTCGACACCGCCGGATCCTGCAGGAAGGCCTGCAGCATCGACGGCACGAAGTGCAGCGTGGTGACCTGCTGTTGATTGATCAGGTTGATCAGCCTGGCCGGATCACGGTGATCACCAGGCGCTGCGACCACCAGGCGCGAGCCGGTCATCAGGGGCCAGAAGAACTCCCACACCGACACGTCGAAGCTGAACGGGGTCTTTTGCAGCACCGTGTCGCTGGCGTCGAGGCAGTAGGCTTCCTGCATCCATTGCAGGCGGTTCAGCAATGCCGAATGACGGTTGCCTGCCCCTTTGGGCTGGCCGGTGGAGCCAGAGGTGTAGATCACGTAGGCGAGGTTTTCACCGTCCAGGGCGATGCCTGGGTTGGCGTCGCTGTAGTCCTCGAAGGCAGACTCGCCGAGCACCAGGGTTTCCAGGCCTTGGGGAATCGGCAGCTGCTCACGCAAGTGCGCCTGGGTCAGCAGCAGTTTCACCCCGCTGTCTTCCAGCATGTAGGCCAGGCGTTCGCGCGGGTATTCCGGGTCCAGCGGCACATAGGCGCCACCGGCCTTGAGCACCGCGAGCAGACCGACGACCATGTCGATGGAACGCTCCACTGCCAGGCCCACCAGTACGTCCGGCCCTACGCCGGCCTCGATCAGGCGATGGGCCAGGCGGTTGGCGCGGCGGTTCAGCTCGGCATAACTGAGCGACACCCCATTGAAGCGCAACGCCGGTGCATCCGGCTGCGCCTGCACCTGGGCCTCGATCAAATGATGCACCCACTGCCCTTGAGGGTAGTCGCGCGCGGTGGCGTTCCATTGAGCGAGTATTTGCTCGCGCTCAGCGACGTTGAGTGTCGCCAGGTCGTGCAAGGGCAATGCAGGATTCGCCACGGCTGCCCGCAACAGGCTCAGCCAATGTTCGGCCATGCGTGCGACGGTGGCAGCGCCGAACAGGTCGGTGGCGTAGGTCAGGGACGCCCAGATCGCGTCGCCGCTTTCCTGGGTGTCCAGGCTCAGGTCGAACTGGGCGCTGTGGCTGTCCCATTCCAGGTTGGCCACGCGCAGGCCCGGCAACTGCTGCGCGGCGGCTGGGGAGTCGGCCTGGTGGTTGAACATCACCTGGAACAGCGGGTTATGGCTCAGGCTGCGCTCCGGTTGCAGGGCTTCGACCAGTTGCTCGAACGGCAAGTCCTGATGGGCCTGGGCCTCCAGCGCACGGCGCTTGGTCTGCTGCAGCAGCTGGGCGAAGCTCATGTGGCCATCGAGGTCGGCCTTGAGCACTTGGGTATTGACGAAGAAACCGATCAGCGATTCGGTCTCGACGCGGTTGCGGTTGGCAATCGGCACGCCGATGCGAATATCCTGCTGGCCGCTGTAGCGGTACAGAAACGCCTGGAACGCGGCCAGCAACAGCATGAACATCGTCACGCCTTCGCCCTGGGCCAGGGCTTTCAACCCTGCCACCAGTGCCGGTTCCAGCGCGATGTCCAGACGCGCGCCACGGAAGCTCTGTTGCGCCGGGCGGGGTTGATCGAACGGCAATTCCAGCACCGGCTGCGTGCCGCTGAGCAATTCGCGCCAGTACGCCAGTTGACGGGCCTTCTCCCCCGCTTCCATCCAGCTGCGTTGCCACAGCGCATAGTCGGCGTACTGGATCGGCAGCGGCGCCAATGCACAGTCCTGGCCCTGGCTGTAGGCAGCATAGAGTTGCATCAACTCCTGCACCATCACACCCATCGACCAGCCATCGGAGACGATATGGTGCTGCACCAGCACCAGCACGTGCTCCTCTTCGCTCACTACGAGCAAACTGACCCGCAGCAACGGGCCTTGCTGCAAGTCGAAGGGACGGGCGATTTCGGCTTCGACATGGGCCTTGAGCTGCGCTTCGTCGACTGCACTTTCGGCGATCTCGACCACCCCGTGGGCCAGCACCTCCTGAGTACGTGCCTCGGCGTCCAGGTGCAGGCGTGTACGCAGGCTTTCATGGCGCGCCACCAAGGTGTCGAAACTGCGCTGCAGGGCGGCCTTGTCCAGCTGGCCGCTCAGACGCAGGGCGCCGGGGACGTGATAAGCGTCACTGTCCGGGTCCAACTGCCAGAGAAACCACTGCCGTTCCTGGGCGTAGGACAACGGCAGCTTCCGGCCGTCCTCGCGGATCGAGGCAATCGGCAGCTGGGCGAAGCTCATGCCCCGGCTTTGCAGGCGCTGGTAGAACTGCTGGCGCTGCTCCAGAGGCAGGCGAAGAAAGCGCGAAACCAGATCGATATTAGGGTTGGAAAGCATGGGTCAAATCGCCTCTAGTTCGCTCAAAAAGTCACGAAGATCATCAAAGTCTTCCGCGCTGCCGGCGCGGAAGGTGGCAGCCGCCTGCACATAGGCGCGCAGCGTTTCAGTCTGGAACACTTCCACCAGCGGCACTTCCAGGCCCAGCTCGGCCTGGACCCTGGAGGTGATCTGGATGGCCAGTAGGGAGTGGCCGCCCACTTCAAAGAAGTTGTCGTTCAAGCCGACCTGCGGCAGGCGCAGCACCTCGGCCCAGATCGTGGCGATCTGCTGTTCCAGCTCGCTCTGCGGGGCCACATAGGCCTGTTGCATAAGGCTCACATCCGGTTGCGGCAGGCCCTTGCGGTCGAGCTTGCCGTTGGGGGTCAACGGCATTTGCGCCAGGAAGATGAAATGCGCCGGGACCATGTAGTCCGGCAGGCGGGCCTTGAGTGCGCGACGCAATGCGTCACGGAACTCGGCTTCGTTGGACGGGGCGGACACCGGAACCACATAGGCCACCAGCTGTTTTCCGGTCGGGCCGTCCTGGGCCACCACCACGGTTTCACCGACGTTGTCCTGCTCACGCAGGCGCGCTTCGATTTCCCCCAGTTCGATGCGGAAACCACGGATCTTCACCTGGTGGTCGACACGCCCGAGGTAATCCACCACGCCATCCGGGCGGCCACGGGTCAGGTCGCCGCTGCGATACACGCGACTGCCCGGCTTGCCGAACGGGTCCGGCACGAAGCGTTCGGCGGTCAGTGCCGGGCGTTCCAGGTAACCGCGGGCCACGCCCTCGCCGCCCAGGTACAACTCACCGGCGACGCCGATGGGTTGCAGGTTGAGTTGCGCGT
>NZ_JAVAJK010000048.1:0-14244 GCF_052112325.1 Pseudomonas sp. Yb2C2
GCTTAAGCCTCTGCACCCCCAAAAGCCCCCTAAAAGCGCACAAACACTGGCCCTGCCCAAGCCTGGCGCGCACCGCAAAGTCTGCTGAGCCCGGCCACCAAAACGGTGGTTTGTATTGAGCGCAGGTCGTTTTAGACGGCATATGCTGATTTCACAGTGGTGTAATGAACCTGTGCTGCAACGAGGCCGACGCGCCGCCAGGGCAGCGAACGCTTGTCACACTCAACGAACTCCAGGACCGCACTCAATGAGCTTTCTTCGTCCCAAATTCATTACGTTCGACTGCTACGGTACGCTGACCAACTTCCATATGGGCACCATGACCCGCGAGCTGTTTGCCGATCGCATCAAGCCCGAGCAGATGGACCAGTTCGTCAAGGATTTCTCGGCCTACCGCCTCGACCAAGTCATGGGCGACTGGCGCCCCTACGATGAAATCCTCAAGACCGCCCTGGCCCGTACCTGCAAACGCTGGGGTATCGACTATCGCGAGGAAGGCCAGCTGTATTACGACGCCGTGCCGACCTGGGGCCCCCATGCAGACGTGCCGGCCGGGCTGTCGAAAATTGCCGACAAGATTCCCCTGGTGATCTTCTCCAATGCCAGCGACAGCCAGATCATGTCCAACGTCGACAAGCTCGGCGCGCCGTTCCACAAGGTGTTCACCGCCGAGCAGGCCCAGGCCTACAAGCCGCGCCTGGCCGCGTTCGAGTTCATGCTCGACAACCTCGGTTGCGGCCCGGAAGACATCTTGCATGTGTCGTCCAGCTTCCGTTACGACCTGATGCCGGCCCATGACATGAAGATCAAAAACAAAGCCTTCGTTGCCCGTGGCCACGAAGTGCCGGGCAACGCGTTCTACGGTTACCAGCAGATCACCGATATCGGTGGGCTGCCGGCGCTGGTCGGTCTGTAACCGCACACCTCTGAGGGCAAGACATGGGCAGTGAATCCTATTGGCTCGACACCGCACCGGCGTTTACCGGTGCCCGGCTGGGCGGCTTGCCCAAGCAGGTCGATGTGGCTGTGGTCGGCGGTGGGTTCACCGGCCTGGCGGCGGCGCGGGCGTTGGCGCTCAAGGGCGCCAGTGTGGTGGTGCTCGACGCCGGGCGGGTGATCGGCGAGGCCTCGGGGCGCAACGGTGGGCAGTGCAACACCGGGGTGGCCCAGGATTACGCCGGGCTGCACGCCAGCCTCGGTGCCGCCAAGGCACGCGCCTATTACCAGGCCTATGAAAGTGCCGTGCAGACGGTGGTGTCACTGGTCGAGCAGGAAGGCATTGCCTGCGACCTGGTGCGCAACGGCAAGCTCAAGCTGGCGGCCAAGCCGATACACTACGAAGGCCTGGCCCGCACCTGCGAGCTGATCCGCCAGGAGGTGGATGCCGATGTCGAGTTGCTCAGCGCCGAGCAGACCCACGCGGAAGTCAATTCGGCGCAGTTTCATGGCGGCCTGCTGCAACGCAACGGCGTGCAGATGCATGTCGGCCGCTTCGGCGTCGGCTTGGCCGAAGCGGCGGCGCGGCGTGGTGCGATGATCTACGAGCACACCCCCGTCAAGGATTGGAAGGCCCAGGCCGGCGGCTATCAGGTCAACACCGCCAAGGGTTCACTGCACGCCGGGCAAGTCCTGCTGGCAACCGGTGCCTGCCAGCATGGCGACCTGGGTTGGTACCGCCGCAGGATTGTGCCGGTGGGCAGTTTTGTCATCGCCACCGAAGTCTTGCCCCAGACGCTGATCGACCAGTTGCTGCCGCAACATCGCGCCTATGTGACCAGCCGCATGATCGGCAACTACTTTCGCCTGACCCCGGACAACCGCCTGCTGTTTGGCGGACGTGCGCGGTTTGCCATGTCCGACAGCGTCTCCGACGCCAAGAGCGGCAAGGTACTGCAAGCGGCGATGCTGAACATGTTCCCGCAGTTGGCGCACGTGAAGATCGACTACTGCTGGGGTGGCCTGGTGGACATGACGTCCGACCGCCTGCCCCGCGCCGGCCAGCATGGCGGCGTATTCCACTCCATGGGCTACAGCGGCCATGGCGTGCAGATGTCGGTGCACATGGGCCAGGTAATGGCCGAAGTGATGGCCGGTAATGCGGCCGCCAACCCTTGGCGCGAACTGGAATGGCCGGCGATCCCCGGGCATTTCGGCAAGCCGTGGTTCCTGCCGTTCGTGGGGGCTTACTACCGCTTCCAGGACTATCTGCACTGAGTTGCCGTTGTTGCGTCACCGTCGTTTGCGTTTCCAGGACGCTCCGGACATCCGTGAGCACTCGATTCTTCCGATTATCGACAGGTAGCCTTGCTATGACTGACAACAAAAACACCCCCGAACTCATCTCCGGCCAGGACAGCCTGCGGGTGTTCGAACGTCTCAACCGTGGCATGTCGCGCCGCAACGCCCTGCAAATGCTGGGCGTGGCCGGTGTCGCCGCCGCCGGTGCCGGCAGCCTGTTCGGCGCCGCCGGCAAGCTGTTCGCCGACGAGGCCGCCGTGGCCGGCAAAGGCAAGCCAGGCGGCAAGATCCGCGTGGCCGGCATGTCCAGCTCCACCGCCGATACCCTCGACCCGGCCAAGGGCGCGCTGTCCACCGACTATGTGCGCCACTACATGTTCTACAACGGCCTGACCCGTTTCGATAAGCACCTGGTGCCGCAACTGGAACTGGCCGAGCGCATCGACAACACCGACGCCACCGTCTGGACCATCACCCTGCGCAAGGACGTGACCTTCCACAACGGCAAGGCCCTGACCGCCGCCGACGTGGTGTTCTCCCTGAACCGCCACAAAGACCCGCTGACCGGTTCCAAGGTCATGCCGCTGATGGAGCAGTTCGCCGAGATCAAGGCCAGCGGGCCGAACGAAGTGCAGATCCGCCTCAGCGCGGCCAACGCCGAGTTGCCGTCGATCCTCGCGGTGTCACACCTGTTGATCGTCCCCGAGGGCACCAGCGACTTCAGCAAAGGCATCGGCACCGGACCGTTCACCGTGGGCGAGTTCAAGCCCGGCGTGCGTTCGATTGCGGTGCGCAACAAGAACTACTGGAAACCGGGCCTGCCGTACCTCGACGAGATCGAGTTCATCGCGATTGCCGACGAGCCATCGCGGGTCAATGCACTGCTGTCGGGCGACGTGCACATGATCAACGAGGTCAACCCGCGCTCCACCACGCGCATCAAGGCCAGCGCCAAGCACCGCGTAGTCGACGCGCCGTCGGGCAACTACACTGACTTGATCATTCGCCAGGACCAACTGCCCGGCAAAAGCCCGGAATTCACCCAGGCCATGAAGCTGCTGCTCGACCGTGAACAGGTCAAGTCCGCCGTATTCCGTGGCTTTGCGGTGGTGGGCAACGACCACCCGATTGCGCCGGGTTCGCGCTACTTCAACACCGACTTGCCGCAGACGGTCTACGATCCGGAAAAAGCCAGGTTCCTGCTGAAGAAAGCCGGCATGGAAAGCATCACCATGCCCGTGATGGCCTCGCCTGCCGCCACCGGCTCGGTAGACATCGCCGTGCTGTTGCAGCAGTCGGCCAAACAGGCCGGGCTCAAGCTCGACGTGAACCGCCTGCCGAGCGACGGCTACTGGTCCAACCACTGGATGAAGCACCCGCTGAGCTTCGGCAACATCAACCCGCGGCCGAATGCCGACGTGATGTTCTCGCAGTTCTTCCAGTCCAAGGCGCCGTGGAACGAGTCCGGCTGGCAGAACGAGCAATTCGACCAGTTGCTGATGCTGGCCCGTGGCGAAACCGATGACGCCAAGCGCGCCAAGATGTATGGCGACATGCAGGTCCTGGTGCACGACCACTGCGGCATCGGCGTGCCGGTGTTCATCAGCAATATCGACGGCGTCGACCAGCGCATCAAAGGCTACGACAGCAACCCACTGGGCGGTTTCATGGGCTACATGTTTGCCGAGCAGGTGTGGTTGGACGCTTGAGGAGGGTGGTGGGATGAATAGCAATACACTGTGGTTGATCGGCCGGCGCTTCGGCGCCGGGGCCTTGACCTTGTTGATCGTGTCCATGGTCGTGTTCGCGATCACGGCGGTACTGCCGGGGGACGCGGCGCAACAATCCCTGGGCCAGTTCGCGACCCCTGAACAGGTGGCGGCCCTGCGCCTGAAACTGGGGTTGGACCAGCCCGGTGTGCTGCGTTACCTGCACTGGTTGATGAGCCTGCTCACTGGCGACATGGGCGTGTCGGTCTCCAACGCCATGCCGGTCGGTGAGCTGATGGCGGGCCGGGTGCCCAACACCCTGATGCTGGCGGGCGCCACGGCGCTGGTCTCGGTGCCGGTGGCACTGGTGCTCGGCATCGGCTCGGCGATGGGCCGGGGCGGGCGCATCGACAGTTGCCTGAGCTTCATCACCCTGGCGATGGTCGCGGTGCCGGAATTCCTGGTGGCGACCCTGGCGGTGCTGATTTTTGCGGTCAACCTCGGTTGGTTGTCGGCCCTCTCCTATGCCAGCGACATCAGCTCACCGCTGCAATTTCTGCGCACCTATGCCTTGCCGGTGATGACGCTGTGCTGCGTGATCGTCGCGCAAATGGCGCGCATGACCCGCGCCGCCGTGATCGACCAGCTCGACAGCCCCTATGTGGAAATGGCCCGCCTCAAAGGCGTCAGCCCGATCCGCATCGTGCTGCGCCATGCCTTGCCCAATGCGATCGGGCCGATTGCCAACGCCATCGCCCTGAGCCTGTCGTACCTGTTGGGCGGGGTGGTGATTGTCGAAACCATTTTCAACTACCCCGGCATTGCCAGCTTGATGGTCGATGCCGTGACCAACCGCGACATGGCGCTGGTGCAGGCGTGCACCATGTTGTTCTGCGCGGCCTACCTGGGCCTGGTGCTGCTCGCCGACCTGTGCGCGATCCTGTCCAATCCGAGGCTGAGAAACCAATGAACAACCTCATTGCGAAATCCAAGCCTGTCTCCTCCGCCCTGGCACTCGCCAAGGTGTCCAGCGGCCCGTCGTGGCTGGGGCTGCTGGGCGGCGTGGTGTGCGTCGCCTGGCTGCTGGTGGCGCTGCTCGGCCCGTGGCTGGCACCTCACCCGGTGGGGGAGGTGGTGTCCGATAACATCTTCGAAGGCTTCAGCCTCGCGCATCCATTCGGCACCGATTACCTGGGCCGCGACATGCTCAGCCGGGTGCTGGTGGGCGCGCGCTTTACTGTCGGGCTGGCGCTGGTGGCAGCGTTACTGGCCAGCACCTTCGGCACCGGGTGTGCGCTGTTGTCGGTGGTCTCGCCCAAGTGGCTGGACGAAATCATCAGCCGCATCATGGACGCCTTCATCTCGATCCCGAGCAAAATGCTTGCGTTGATCATGGTCTCGGCCTTTGGCTCATCGGTGACGTTGCTGATCTGTACGGCCGTGATCAGTTATATCCCCGGCTCCTTCCGCGTCGCCCGCAGCATGGCGGTCAACATTGAAGCCCTGGAGTACGTGCAGGTCGCGCGTACCCGTGGCGAGCGCCGGCTTTACGTGGCGTGCGTGGAGATCCTGCCGAACATGCTCAACCCGGTATTGACCGACCTGGGCCTGCGTTTCGGCTACATCGTGCTGTTGCTCAGCGGCATGAGTTTTCTTGGCCTGGGCGTGCAACCGCCGGACGCCGACCTCGGCTCGCTGGTGCGGGAAAACATCGGCGGCCTCAACCAGGGCGCGCTGGCCATCATCCTTCCGGCGCTGGCCATCGGCACGCTGACCATCGGCGTGAATCTGCTGATCGACTATCTGTCGTCGCGACGTAGTCGACGCACGGGAGGCCATTGAAATGACTGAATTGATTCGCGTCGAAGACCTGCGCGTGGTCGCCTGCGGCGAGCGCGGCGAGGTGGAAATCGTCAAGGGCGTGAGCTTTGCCCTGAAACAAGGTGAAGTGCTGGCATTGATCGGCGAGTCCGGCTCGGGCAAGACCACCATCTCCCTGGCCTTGCTGGGGTATGCACGGCGCGGGTGTCGCTTGTCCGGCGGCGTGGTGCAGGTCGGCGAGCACGACATGCTCGCCCTGGGCGAACACCAATTGCAGGGCCTGCGCGGCAACCGTGTGTCCTATATCGCGCAAAGCGCCGCCGCCGCATTCAACCCGGCGAAAAGACTCATCGACCAGGTCATCGAAGGCGCACTGATCCACGGCCTGGGCACGCGCGCCGAGCTGCACGCCAAGGCTATCGGCCTGTTCCGCGACCTGGCGCTGCCGGGCCCGGAACGCATCGGCCAACGCTACCCGCACCAGGTCTCCGGCGGGCAACTGCAACGGGTGATGGCGGCGATGGCGCTGATCAGCGACCCGCTGCTGGTGGTGCTCGACGAGCCGACCACCGCACTGGATGTGACCACCCAGATCGACGTGTTGCGCGCCTTCAAGCGCGTGGTGCGCGAGCGCGGGGCCACGGCGGTGTACGTGTCCCACGACCTCGCAGTGGTGGCGCAAATGGCCGACCAGATCGTGGTGCTCAACGGCGGGCAGATCCTCGAACAGAGCGCCACGGCGCCGCTGCTCAATGCCCCGACCCACGCCTACACCCGCAGCCTGCTGGCCGCCGCACGGCCCGACACCACTATTCGCCCGCCCTGCGGCGTCGCCGGGGAGGTTCCGCTGCTGACCATCACCGGCCTCACCGCTGGCTACGGCAACAAGAACCTGCACGGCATGCCGTCGATTCGGGTATTGGAAGACATCGACCTCACCGTGCGCCGTGGCCAGGCCATCGGCGTGATCGGCGAGTCGGGCTCGGGCAAGTCCACACTGGCCCGGGTGGTGGCGGGGCTGCTGACCCCGGCCCTCGGCGGCCTGGCCTTCGACGGGCAACCCTTGGGCGGCAGCCTCGCCGAGCGCACCCCGGAACAATTCCGCCGGATCCAGATGGTGTTCCAGAACGCCGACACCGCGCTCAACCCCATGCACAGCGTGGCGGCCATCATCGGTCGACCGTTGAAAATGTATTTCGGCCTCAAAGGCACGGCGCTGCAAACCCGCATCGGCGAACTGCTCGACCTGGTGCGCCTGCCCCGTGACCTCGCCGAACGGCGCCCGAATGAGCTGTCCGGCGGGCAAAAGCAGCGGGTCAACCTGGCCCGCGCGCTGGCGGCCAAGCCCGACCTGATCCTCTGCGACGAAGTGACCTCGGCCCTCGACACCGTGGTGGGGGCGGCGATCCTCGAACTGCTGCGCGACCTGCGCCAGCAACTGGGGGTGTCGTACCTGTTTATCAGCCACGACATTTCTACCGTGCGCGCGCTGTGCGATGACATTGTGGTGATGTATAGCGGCCGCAAGGTCCAGGCCGGCAGTCGCCAGGCGTTTGCCGAGCCGCCGTTCCATCCCTACACCGACCTGTTGATTCACTCGGTGCCCGAGTTGCGCCAGGGCTGGCTGGAAACCTGCGGTACTGCAGGCGACACACTGCCAGCGCTCGGCGAGCGGGCCAATGGGCCGGAACTGTGCACCTTCCTCAATCGCTGCCCGGTGCGCGTCGACGGCCTGTGCAACCGCACCGCGCCGCCGCGCCGCCGCCTTGACGACGGTGGTGAAATCCTTTGCCACCACGACAGCGCCCATTTGCTGGATACCCAGCAGGGCGTCAACACCCTCACTGTGGGAGCCTATGCATGAACGGGCGTTTTGTGAGGCTGGCCGAACAGGGCCGGCCGACGGTCAGCCTGACCGTGGATGGCGCCGCCGTCCAAGCCCTGCAGGGCGACACCTTGATGGTCGCGCTGCTGACCCAGGGCAACGCGCTGCGCCAGTCGGAATTCGACAGCGGCCGCCGCGCCGGTTTCTGCTTGATGGGCGCGTGCCAGGATTGCTGGGTGTGGACCCGCAGCGGCGAACGCCTGCGCGCCTGTTCCAATGAAGTCCGTGACGGGCTGGACATCGTTACCACACAACCGGAGGCGACATGGCCACTGCACGGGTAGTTATTGTGGGCGCCGGACCGGCCGGGGCGCGCTGCGCCGAAACCCTGCTGGCGGCCGGGATCAAACCGATCCTGATCGATGAAAACCGCCGCGACGGTGGCCAGATCTATCGGCGTCAGCCAGAAGGCTTCACCCGCGACTACGCGACCCTGTACGGCAGCGAGGCCGCCAAGGCCCAGGCGCTGCACCAGAGTTTCGACCGCCTGCGCGACGCCATCGACTACCGCCCCGACACCCTGGTGTGGAACCTCACGCCGGGGCAACTGTGCTGCGTGAGCCAGGGCCGCCACACCACGGTGGATTACGACGCACTGATCCTCTGCACCGGCGCCACCGACCGCCTGATGCCCATCGAGGGCTGGCAACTGGCGGGCACCTACAGCCTGGGCGGGGCGCAGATCGCCTTGAAAAACCAGGCCGTGTCCATCGGTCATCGCGTGGTGTTCATGGGCAGCGGGCCGTTGCTGTACCTGGTCGCCAGCCAGTACGTGAAGGCCGGCGCCGAGGTGGCGGCGGTGCTCGACACCTCGTCTCTGAGCCTGCGTCTGAAAGCCTTGCCCAAACTGCTGGCGCGGCCTGGCGTGCTGTTCACCGGGATCAAGCTATTGGCGCAACTGTACCGCGCCAAGGTGGCGGTGCACCTGGGGGTCAAGCCGCTGCAAGTGATGGGCGACGCGGCCAATGGTGTAAGCGGTGTGCGCTTTACCACTGGCAACGGGCAGACCGTCACGGTGCAGGCCGATGCCGTTGCGCTGGGTTACCACCTGCGCCCGGAAACCCAGCTGGGTGACCTGGCCGGCTGTCGCATGGCGTTCGATGAGGCATCAAGCCAATGGTGGCTGGCCACGGATGACGCCGGGCGCACCTCGGTGAAGGGCGTGTACGCGGCCGGTGACGGTGCGAAAATTCGCGGCGCCGATGCCGCCGAGCATGCCGGGCGCCTGGTGGCGCTGGCGCTGCTGGAAGACCTGCAACAACCGGTGGACACCGGCCTGCGGGATGAGCAACAGCAGGCCCTGGCGGTGATGGATCAATTCCGCCTGGGCCTGGCCCAGGCGTTCCCGTGGCCGAGCGAACAGGCCAAGGCGTTGCCGGACAGCGCCATTGTGTGTCGCTGCGAGATGATCAGCGCCGGCGAGTTACGGCGCACGGTGAAAGAGAAGGGCGCCTGCGAAGTCAATCGCGCCAAGGCGTTCAGCCGCGTGGGCATGGGTCGTTGCCAGGGGCGTTATTGCTCCCAGGCCGGGGCCGAAGTGATCGCCGCCGCTGCTGGCGTGCCGGTGCAGGCGGTCGGGCGCCAGCGCGGCCAGGCGCCGGTCAAACCGTTATCGATGCTGATCACCGAGGAGGTCTCGTCATGAGTGTGAAAAAAGCCGATGTGGTGATTGTCGGCGGGGGTCTGATGGGCTCGGCGACTGCGTTTTTTCTGCGCCGTCGCGGGCAGTCGGTGATCCTGCTGGAGCGCGACCAGATCGGCCAGTACGCCAGTGGTGTGAACTTCGGCAATGTGCGCCGGCAAGGGCGTTTCCTCGGCCAACTGGCCCTGGCCAACCGCTCGTGGGCGCTGTGGAAGCGCCTGCCGGAACTGATCGACGACGACCTGGAATTCATCCCCAGCGGGCATATGCGCGTGTGTTACCGCGAGGATGAAATTGCCGAGCTGGAGGCCTACGCCGCCGCACCGGAAGCGCAACAACTGGACCTGAAGATTTATCGTGGCGCCGAACTGCATCAACGCTTCGGCTTCCTCGGCCCGGACGTCAAGGGCGGCTCCTACGCGCCCCACGATGGCCATGCCAACCCGCGCCTGGCCGCGCCGGCGTTTGCCCGTGCCGCCCGGCGCCTGGGCGCGCAGATCGAAGAACGCACCGAAGTGGCCGAGGTGCAGAAGGTCGGCGCCGACTTCCAGGTCACCACCACCGACGGCCGCCAGTTCCACGCCGCGCAACTGTTGATCACCGCCGGCGCCTGGGGCCAGAAGCTCTCGGCGCAGTTCGGCGAACCGGTGCCGCTGGACACCCACGGCCCGCAAATGGCCGTGACCGAGCCGGTGCCTTATGCCTTGCCCACCGTGATCGGCGTGTACACCAAGGTGCCCGAAGAGGTGATCTACTTCCGCCAGATTCCCCGGGGCAATATCGTCATCGGCGGCGGCTACCGCAGCAAGCCGGACATGCTCAACCGCCGCGCCTATTTGGAACCGCGCAGCATCCTCAACCAGGTCAGCCAGATGCGCCGCCTGCTGCCGGGCGTCGGCAACCTGAACATCATCCGCGTGTGGAGCGGCATCGAAGGCTACCTGCCGGACTCGCTGCCGGTGATGGGCCCCAGCGGTACGGTTGACGGGCTGTTCTATGCCTTCGGGTTTTGCGGCCACGGTTTCCAGCTTGGCCCGGGCGTCGGCGATGTGATGGCCGAGTTGCTCGCCACTGGCAGCACCAGTACCCCGATCGAGCCATTCTCCATCACCCGGTTCGCCCTACCTGACGAGCAACGGAGCCAGGCCTCATGAAACCCCGCGTATTGGAGATTCTGAAACAGCTGATGGCCTTCGACACCGTGTCATCGGAGTCGAACATGGCCTTGATCGAGTATGTGCGCGACCTGCTGCTGACCAAGGGCATCGACTCGCTGATCGTCAAGGACCCCAGCGGCAAGAAAGCCAACCTGTTCGCCAGCACCGGGCCCAGGGAACAGCCCGGTGTGCTGCTGTCCGGGCACACCGACGTGGTGCCGGCGGCGGGGCAGGCCTGGACCTTTCCCGCCTTTGCCGCCACCGTGCAGGACGGGCGCATTTATGGGCGTGGCAGCTGCGACATGAAGGGCTTTATCGCCCTGGCCATCGACGCCATGCTGGATGCCGCCGACCACACGTTAAACCGCCCATTGCAACTGGCCCTGTCCCATGACGAAGAGATCGGCTGCGTCGGCGTGCGGCGCTTGCTCGACGTGCTGCACCTGGCGCCGGTACGGCCGTTTCTGTGTGTGATCGGCGAGCCGACCAACATGCAGTTTGTCCTCGGCCACAAGGGCAAGGGCTCCTACCGCACGTACTGCCGAGGCCAGGAGGCGCATTCATCCCTGGCGCCGCGCTCGGTCAACGCCATCCACGTGGCTTGCGACTTTATCGCCGCCCTGCGTGACAGCCAGCAGCAGTTGCAACGCCATGGTGCCCAGGACAATGACTATGACGTGCCCTACAGCACCGTGCATGTGGGCCAGATTATCGGCGGCAAGGCGCTGAATATCGTGCCCAACCTGTGCACCCTGGACTTCGAAGTGCGCAACCTGCCGGCCGACGACCTGGACGCGTTCCTGGAGCAGATGCGCGAGCGCGCCGAGGTGATCGTGCGTGAGGCGCAGAAGCTGTCCAGCGTGGCGGCCATCGAGATCGAAACGATCAACGTCTATCCTGGCCTCGACACCCACCCCAGTGTCGAGGCGGTGCACTTTCTCAAGCAATTCGCCGCGCCGGGCACCGGCACCTCCAAGGTCTCGTTCGGCACCGAAGGCGGCCTGTTCAAGCAGCGCCTGGACGTACCGGTGGTGGTGTGCGGGCCGGGCTCCATCGAGCAGGCGCACAAGCCCGACGAGTTTATCGAGATCAGCCAGATGGACGCCGGCGAGCGCTTTTTGCAAGGCTTGCTCGGTTCGCTGACGGCCTAGCAGAGCCTGCCGTCCTGAACGCAATTTCAGCACGGCACGCTGCTTTAACCGCGCTTTCGGCATCCTCGTTTGCGGCGCCTCCCTAGACTGGAGCGTGTCTCGGATCAGGACTCGACCATGCTCAAGAATCGCTTGCAAGACCCCAGCCTGCTGGCTGAACTCGCCTACGTAGATGGCCAGTGGATCGCTGCCGACAGCGGCGCCACCCTGGACATCCGCGACCCGGCCACCGGCCACTTGATTGCCCAGGTGCCGGCCATGGACGCGGTGGACACCCGCCGCGCCATCGAAGCCGCCGAGCGTGCCTGGCCGGCCTGGCGCGCACGCCCGGCTGCCGAACGCGCGGCGCTGCTGGAGCGCTGGTACCAGGTGATGATCGACAACCTCGATGACCTGGCGCTGATCATGACCTGCGAGCAGGGCAAACCCCTGAACGAAGCCCGTGGCGAAGTGCGCTACGGTGCCGGTTTCGTCAAATGGTTCGCCGAGGAAGCGCGCCGGGTCTACGGCGAAACCATGCCCGCGCCCAGCGGTGATCGGCGTTTGCTGACCCTCAAGCAACCGGTGGGCGTATGCGCCGCCATCACCCCATGGAATTTCCCCAACGCGATGATCACGCGCAAATGCGCACCGGCGCTGGCCGCCGGTTGCCCGATCATCGTCAAACCCTCGGACCTCACGCCGCTGTCGGCCCTGGCCCTGGCGGTGCTGGCCGAGCGCGTCGGCATTCCGGCCGGGGTGTTCAATGTGATCACCGGCTTGCCCGCCGGCATTGGCGAAGAGCTGACCGGCAACCCGGCGGTGCGCAAGATTTCCTTTACCGGCTCCACCGCCGTCGGCCGCCTGTTGATGCGCCAGAGTGCCGAGCACATCAAGCGCTTGAGCCTGGAACTGGGCGGCAATGCGCCGTTTATCGTGTTCGATGACGCCGACCTCGAACAGGCGGTGGCCGGGGTGATGCTCAGCAAGTTTCGCAACGCCGGGCAAACCTGCGTGTGCGCTAACCGCATCCTGGTGCAGGACGGTATCTACGCGCGTTTCGCGGCGCGGCTGGTGGAAGAGGTGGGCAAGCTCAAGGTCGGCAACGGCCTGGACGACGGCGTGACCATCGGCCCGCTGATCAACCCCGCAGCGGTGAGCAAAGTCGCGCGGCATATCGACGACGCCCTGAGCCAGGGCGCCCGGCTGCTGTGCGGCGCCGTCCCCAGCGGCGACAGCCAGTTCGTGCAACCCACGGTACTCGGCGACACCCACGCCGGGATGTTGCTGGCCAATGAAGAAACCTTCGGCCCGGTGGCACCGCTGATGCGCTTTACCGACGAAGCCCAGGCCCTCGCCCTGGCCAACGCCACCCCGTACGGCCTGGGCGCCTACTATTTCACCCAGGACCTGCAGCGTTCGTGGCGCTTTAGCGAGGCCCTGGAGTTCGGCATGGTCGGGCTCAACACGGGGATCATCTCGATGGAAGTCGCGCCGTTCGGCGGCATCAAGCAATCGGGCCTGGGGCGCGAAGGCAGCAAGTACGGCCTGGACGAATACCTTGAAGTCAAAGCCTTCCATATCGGCGGCTTGAACTGAATTTTTGCGAGGCACACACCATGAGCAAGGCATTCAGAATCGCCGCGATTGCCGGCGATGGCATCGGCAAGGAAGTCCTGCCCGAAGGGCTGCGGGTACTGGAACAGGCCGCCAGGATCTGGGACCTGAACCTGAGCATCGAAGTGCTCGACTGGGCCCACTGCGATTACTACCTGGAACACGGGCAGATGATGCCCGAGGACTGGTTCGAGCAGCTCAAGGGCTTTGACGCGATCTACTTCGGCGCCGTGGGCTGGCCCGACAAAGTCCCGGACCATATTTCCCTGTGGGGCTCGCTGCTCAAGTTCCGCCGCGACTTCGACCAGTACGTGAACATCCGCCCGGTGCGGCTGTTCCCCGGCGTGCCTTGCCCTCTGGCCGGGCGCGCGCCGGGGGACATCGACTTTGTGGTGATCCGCGAAAACACCGAGGGCGAATACTCCTCGGTGGGCGGCAAGATGTTTGAAGGCACCGAGTATGAGTTCGTGCTGCAGGAATCGGTGTTCACTCGACGTGGGGTTGATCGCATTCTCAAGTTCGCCTTCGACCTGGCCCAGACTCGTCCGCGCAAGAAGCTGACGGCGGCGACCAAGTCCAATGGGATTTCCATCAGCATGCCTTACTGGGATGAACGCACGGCATTGATGGCGGCGAACTATCCCGAGGTGACGTGGGACAAGCAGCACATCGACATCCTGTGTGCGCGGTTTGTGTTGCAGCCGGACCGCTTTGATGTGGTGGTGGCCTCGAATCTGTTCGGCGACATCCTGTCGGACCTGGGGCCGGCGTGTGCGGGGACCATCGGGATAGCGCCGTCGGCGAACCTGGATCCGGAGCGGCGGTTTCCGTCGTTGTTCGAGCCGGTGCATGGATCTGCGCCGGATATCTATGGGCAGAACATTGCCAATCCGATTGCGATGATCTGGTCGGGGGCATTGATGCTGGACTTTTTGGGCAATGGGGAAGGGCGTTATCGGGACGCGCATGATGGGATATTGCGGGCGATTGAGGCGGTGATTGCAGAAGGGGTGGTCACGCCGGATCTGGGGGGGCGGGGATCGAC
>NZ_JAVAJK010000049.1:0-12956 GCF_052112325.1 Pseudomonas sp. Yb2C2
GAGTGCACCTCCACACCCCACGTGATCTGAGGACTACTCGTAACCTGTGGTGAGCGGGCTTGCCCCGCGTTGGGCTGCGAAGCAGACCCAAAACCAGGCGCTGTGGTTTACCTGACAGAACACAGGGAGCCTGATTGGGGCTGCTTCGCAGCCCAGCGCGGGGCAAGCCCGCTCACCACAGCAAGCCCGCTCACCACAGCAAGCCCGCTCACCACAACAAGCCCGCTCACCACAGAAGCTCAGGGCATCAGGAAATCTGCCCCCCCCACCTGCCGGGCCGTATGCAACCGGTGCAACGTGATCTCGCGCACCGCCTGCTTGCTCAGTTCGATATGCCGCTGCAGCAGGTGCTGCGCCTGGTCAGCCTGGCGTTGCACGATGGCCGAGAGCAGTTGCCCATGCTCTTCGTACGTCGCCGCAATGCGGGGCGCCTGGGTAAAGTCGAGCCGCCGGATGATGCGGATTTGCTCGGTGATGGCGTAGTGCATGCGCGCCATTTCACGGTTGCCGGTGGCTTCCACCAACGCGCAATGAAAACGCTCATCCAGCGCCGATACGGCCTGGGCGTCCTCCAGGCGCTCGCCCTCCTGCACCTGCCAGGTGGCCTGCAACGCTTGCAGCATCGGGTTCGGTTCGTCCATCGCACATAACCGGCCGACAGCCGCCAGTTCCAATACGATGCGCACGTCGTAGAGCTCTTCGAAGTAGGCGAAATCGAACGGTTTCACCTGCCAGCCGCTGCGAAAATACACCTCGAGATACCCTTCCCGTTCCAAGCGATACAGCGCCTGACGCACCGGCGTGCGGCTGGCGTGCATGCGTTCGGCCACCTCGCCTTCGCTGAAACGATCGCCCGGCAGCAGTCGGAAGTCGAAAATATCCGCCTTGAGCTGCGCGTAGATCTGCTCGGCCAGGCTGTCGGGGCGTGTCTTGGCCCCCATGCTTAACCGCGACTCGCAATAAAGGCGCGCCAGCCACCGAACTCGGTGATGTCGAGGGCGTCGGCCAGGGCCCAGGGCTCGCAGATGAAGCCTTTGACGCTGCGCCCATCGGCCAGCAGCAGGTTGCCGATCCCCAGCGGCGCGGGGATCTCGGCGACGAACTCGCCAAAGCGTGCGAGGGGCATGTCCCACAGCTCGACGATGATCGCCCGACCGCTGTCCGCCTTGGCCAGCCCGGGCTTGGGCGGCACCGTGCCCGGCAGCGCGTACAGGCGGTAGGTGTCGGCCGTCAGGGTTTGCTCCACCAGCACCGCGTTGCGCGTCGTCAGCTGGACGTTCAGCGGCATGCCGGTGAGGTGCGCGCCCACCACCGCCACGCGCACGCAGCCGGGGGCTTGGGCGGGTGCGGACGGTGCCGGCAGATAGCGCTGGGTGGCACCTAAAGGCAGCTCCAGGCTGGATTGCCAGCGCTTGCCCAGGTGCGCCAGCGCCGTGTCATGCCAGGCCGGTGCGAGCAAGGTAATGCCGCTGGGCAAGCCATCGGCGCGGATACCGGCCGGCAGCGCCAAGGCCGAGAGGTCGGCCAGGTTGGTGAAGTTGGTGTAGTAGCCGAACTGCGAGTTGTAGCGCACCGGCTCTTCCGCCATCTCGGCCATGGTGCGCAGGGTTGGCGAAGTCGGCACCAGCAAGGCATCGAAACCGGCCAGGCTGTCATTGATGCGGCGGCTCAGTTCGGCCCGCAGGTATTCGGCTTTGTAGGCGTCGCAGGCGCTGTACTGGCGGCCATTTTCGACAACGCCGCGCACCACCGGGTTGATTGCCTCAGGCTGGTTTTCCAGCATGCTTTCCAGGGCCACGGTGCGTTCGGCAACCCAAGGGCCGAAGTACAGCTGGTCCGCCAGTTCCTTGAACGCAGTGAAATCCACCGGGGTGATCACCGCGCCCAGCGCCTTGAAGTGTTCGACCGCGTGTTCGAACACGGCCTGGTTCTGGGTATCGCCGAAAAACTCCAGGGCCGCCGGGATGGCCAGCTTGATCGAAGCGCCCACCGCCACTGGCGCCGTGTTGGGGTTGGCGCGGGAATAGGCGTCGCTGGCGTCGTATCCCGCCGCAACGTGCGCCACGGTCTCGGCATCTTCCACGGTCAACGCAAACACCGAGACGCAATCCACCGTGCGGCAAGCCGGCACCAGGCCGGTATTGGACAAACGCCCCTTGGTCGGCTTCAAGCCGACGATATTGTTGAACCCCGCCGGTACACGCCCGGAGCCCGCCGTGTCGGTGCCCAGGGAAAACGCCACCAGCCCACGGGCGACCACCGACGCAGAACCGGAGCTGGAGCCGCCGCTGACGTAATCGCCATTGAAACTGTTGCCCACCGCGCCATACGGCGAGCGGGTGCCCACCAGGCCGGTGGCGAACTGATCGAGGTTGGTCTTGCCCATCAGGATTGCGCCGGCGGCGCGCAGCTTCTGCACGACCGAGGCATCCCGGGTCGCCCGGTAGGCAAATTCAGGGCAGGCGGCAGTGGTGTACCAGCCGGCCGCATCGATGTTGTCCTTGATCGCAAACGGCACGCCATACAACGGCAGCTGGGTCATATCGCCGCCCAGGGCTGCCAGCCGTTCGCTCAACTGTGCCAACTGCTCGGCCAATGACGACGGCTGGGCGCGGGCGATCCAGGCGCTGTCCTCGGCGGGGTATTGCGCGGCCAGGGTGAGCAAAATGTCCGGCGTGATCGTGCCGTTGCGGTAAGCGGCCTGCCATTCACCGAGGGTCCAGCCAACAACGTTGTGCATGGGAAACTCCATCTTGTATCCAAGTTTGGATTTATCTAAAGCAAAGCCCACGCCAGGTCACTCTGCCAATGAATACAAGGGTATCGCCGCAAAACATGCGCGTAGATGGCGCACCCGGGCATCGCCCATGCGCCAAAAAAAGTCATTCAATCGACCCCTCGGTTGCGACCGACCCAATACCGACCTACTGTTCCAGACCATGCTCTGCGATTTGCTGTCCCCCACCCTAAGCCCCCAGGTGACGACATGCCCACACTACCCCGCCCTGCCGTACTCGAGCTGATCGGCAACACGCCGCTGGTTCGGGTCAGCCGTTTCGATACCGGCCCCTGCACGCTGTTCCTCAAGCTTGAATCCCAGAACCCCGGCGGTTCCATAAAGGACCGCATCGGCCTGGCCATGATCGACGCCGCCGAACGCGACGGCCGCCTGCGCCCCGGCGGCACAATCATTGAAGCCACCGCCGGCAACACCGGCCTGGGCCTGGCGCTGGTGGGCCGGGCGAAAGGTTATCGGGTGGTGCTGGTGGTGCCCGACAAGATGTCCACGGAAAAAGTGCTGCACCTCAAGGCCATGGGCGCCGAGGTGCATATCACCCGCTCCGATGTGGGCAAGGGCCATCCCGAGTATTACCAGGACATGGCCGCGCGGCTGGCCAAGGAGATTGACGGCTGTTTCTTCGCCGACCAATTCAACAACCCGGCCAACCCCCTGGCCCACGAGACCAGCACCGCGCCGGAGATCTGGGCCCAGACCCAACACGATGTAGACGCGATTGTGGTGGGCGTCGGCTCGGCCGGCACCCTCACCGGCCTGACGCGCTTCTTCAAACGGGTGCAGCCCGAGCTGGAAATGGTCCTCGCCGACCCGGTGGGTTCGGTGATGGCCGAATACAGCCGCAGCGGCAAGCTGGAAACACCCGGCTCGTGGGCGGTGGAAGGCATCGGCGAGGACTTCATCCCGTCGATTGCCGACCTGTCCAGCGTACGCCACGCCTACTCCATCAGCGATGAAGACAGCTTCGACCACGCCCGCCAGCTGCTCAAGGCCGAGGGCATTCTCGGCGGTTCATCCACCGGCACCCTGTTCGCGGCCGCGCTGCGGTATTGCCGCGAACAAACGGTGCCCAAGCGCGTGGTCACCTTTGTCTGCGACACCGGCACCCGCTATTTGTCGAAGGTCTACAACGACCAATGGATGACCGATGCAGGCTTGCTGCACTACAAGCACTACGGCGACCTGCGCGACTTGATCGCGCGGCGCTTCGAAGATGGTCGCGTGATCAGCGTGAGCCCCGACGACACCCTGCTCACCGCCTTCCAGCGCATGCGCCTGGCGGACGTGTCGCAACTGCCGGTGCTGGTGGACGGCCGCGAACTGGTGGGGGTGATCGATGAGTCCGACATCCTGCTGGGCCTGCACCATGACGCGGCGGACTTCTCCATGATGGTCGCCAGCGCCATGAGCGACAAAGTCCACACCCTGGCCCCCGGCGCCAGCCTGGCCGAATTGCAGGCTGAACTGGACCGCGGCCTGGTCGCCATCATTGCCGACGCGGCGGGCTTTCACGGCCTGATCACCCGCGTCGACCTGCTCAACCACCTGCGGAGATCCCTTGCATGAGCCAGCCCGATAAAAGCGCGTTTGCCACCCGTGTGATCCACGCCGGGCAGTCACCTGACCCGACCACGGGCGCGCTGATGCCGCCGATCTACGCCAACTCCACCTACCTGCAAGACAGCCCCGGCGTACACAAGGGCTTCGACTACGGCCGCTCCCACAACCCCACGCGGTTTGCCCTGGAGCGCTGCGTGGCCGACCTCGAAGGCGGCAGCCAGGCGTTTGCCTTCGCGTCCGGGCTGGCAGCAATCTCCACGGTGCTGGAGTTGCTGGATGCCGGCGCCCATATCGTGTCCGGCAACGACCTCTACGGCGGCACCTTCCGCCTGTTCGACAAGGTGCGCCAGCGCAGTGCCGGGCACCGTTTCAGCTTTGTCGACCTGAGTGATGTGACGGCGTTCGAAGCGTCCTTGCAGGACGACACGCGCATGGTTTGGGTCGAAACCCCGAGCAACCCGCTGCTGAGCCTCACCGACCTCGGCGCCATCGCCCGTATCTGCCGCAGCCGCGGCATTCTCTGCGTGGCCGACAACACCTTCGCCAGCCCGTGGATCCAGCGTCCGCTGGAGTTGGGTTTCGACATCGTGGTGCACTCCAGCACCAAGTACCTCAATGGTCACTCCGATGTGATCGGCGGCATCGCCATCGTCGGCGACAACCCCGAGTTGGCCGAGCGCGTGGGATTTTTGCAAAACTCGGTTGGTGCCATCGCCGGCCCGTTCGATGCCTTCCTCACCCTGCGTGGCGTGAAAACCCTGGCCCTGCGCATGGAGCGCCATTGCAGCAACGCCCTCGACCTGGCCACCTGGCTGGAACAGCAACCGCAAGTATCCCGGGTCTATTACCCAGGCCTGGCGTCCCACCCGCAGCACGAACTGGCACGCAGGCAGATGCGCGGGTTTGGCGGGATGATTTCAGTCGACTTGAACAGCGACCTGGCCGGCGCCACGCGCTTCCTGGAAACCGTCAAGCTCTTCGCCCTGGCCGAGAGCCTGGGGGGCGTGGAAAGCCTGATCGAACACCCGGCGATCATGACCCACGCCAGCATCCCGGCGGCGACCCGCGCGCAGTTGGGGATTGGCGACGGGCTGGTACGGTTGTCGGTGGGGGTTGAGGACGTGGAGGATCTACGGGCGGACCTGGCGCAAGCCTTGGCCCGTATATAAATCCCCCAGGCAACAGGGATCAACTGTGGGAGGGGGCTTGCCCCCTCCCGCATTGGGTACGCGTCACCCCTGGACGATGTTGGCACGCGCCGAATGCAGCTTCTTGTAGCTCTCGATCAAGCGCAAATGCCGGTCCAGCCCTTCCAGCTTCATGCTGGTCGGTGTCAGCCCATGGAAACGCACACTGCCGTTGACCGAGCCGATCACCGCATCCATCCGCTCATTGCCGAACATGCGGCGGAAGTTGGCTTCGTAGTCCGCCAGTTCCAGGTCGTCGTCCAGCTCCATCTCCAGCACCGCATTCATCGCCTGGTAGAACAGGCCACGCTCAGCAGTGTTGTCGTTGTACTGCAGGAACATCTCCACGCACTCCTTGGCCTCCTCGTACTGCTGCAAGGCGAGGAAGATCAGCAGCTTCAATTCGAGGATGGTCAGTTGGCCCCAGGCCGTGTTGTCGTCAAACTCGATGCCGATCAGGGTGGTGATGTCGGTGTAGTCGTCCAGCTCGCTTTCGATCAGGCGCTCGACCAACCCCTGCAATTCCGCTTCGTCCAGGCGGTGCAGATTGAGGATGTCCTCGCGGAAAAACAGCGCCTTGTTGGTGTTGTCCCAGATCAGGTCGTCCACCGGGTAGATTTCCGAGTAGTCCGGCACCAGGATGCGGCAGGCGGTTGCGCCGAGGTGTTCGTACACCGCCATATAGGCTTCCTTGCCCATGCCTTCGAGGATGCCGAACAAGATCGCGGCCTCTTGGGCGTTGGAGTCTTCACCTTCGCCTGAGAAGTCCCACTCGACAAATTCGTAGTCCGATTGGGCGCTGAAGAAGCGCCACGACACCACACCGCTGGAGTCGATAAAGTGCTCGACGAAGTTGTTCGGCTCGGTCACCGCCTGGCCTTCGAAGGTCGGCTGCGGCAGGTCGTTCAAGCCTTCGAAGCTGCGGCCTTGCAGCAGTTCGGTGAGGCTGCGTTCCAGCGCCACTTCCAGGCTCGGGTGGGCACCGAACGAGGCGAACACGCCGCCGGTGCGCGGGTTCATCAAGGTCACGCACATCACCGGGAATTCGCCGCCCAGGGACGCGTCCTTGACCAGCACCGGGAAGCCCTGGGCTTCCAGGCCTGCAATACCCGCCAGGATGCTCGGGTACTTCGCGAGCACGTCAGCCGGCACGTCCGGCAGGGCAAATTCGCCCTCGATGATTTCGCGCTTCACTGCCCGCTCGAAAATCTCCGACAGGCACTGCACCTGGGCCTCGGCCAGGGTGTTGCCCGCGCTCATGCCGTTGCTGAGGTAGAGGTTCTCGATCAGATTGGACGGGAAATACACCACCTCGCCATCCGACTGGCGCACGAACGGCAGCGAAACGATGCCGCGCGCTTCATTGCCGGAGTTGGTGTCGAACAGGTGCGAACCGCGCAGCTCGCCGTCGCGGTTGTAGACCTTCAGGCAGTAGGCGTCGAGGATTTCCCCGGGCAGCTCGTCATTCGGGCCCGGCTGGAACCAGCGTTCGTCCGGGTAATGCACGAACGGCGCATTGGCCAGTTCCTCACCCCAGAATTGGTCGTTGTAGAAGAAGTTGCAGTTGAGCCGCTCGATGAACTCGCCCAACGCCGACGCCAGGGCGCCCTCCTTGGTCGCGCCCTTGCCGTTGGTAAAGCACATCGGTGAATGGGCGTCGCGGATATGCAGCGACCACACGTTCGGCACGATATTGCGCCACGAGGCGATCTCGATCTTCATGCCCAGGCCGGCAAGGATCCCGGACATGTTGGCGATGGTCTGCTCCAGCGGCAGGTCCTTGCCAGCAATATAAGTGCCCGCCTCGCTGCCCGCGCTCGGCATCAACAGGGCCTGGGCATCAGCGTCGAGGTTGTCCACTTCTTCGATCACGAACTGCGGCCCGGCCTGCACCACTTTCTTCACGGTGCAACGGTCGATGGAGCGCAGGATGCCCTGGCGGTCCTTATCGGAAATATCGGCCGGCAACTCCACCTGGATCTTGAAGATCTGGTTATAGCGGTTTTCCGGATCGACAATATTGTTCTGCGACAGGCGAATATTGTCCGTGGGGATGTTGCGCGTGCTGCAGTACAACTTGACGAAGTACGCCGCACACAACGCCGACGAAGCCAGGAAGTAATCGAACGGCCCCGGTGCCGAGCCATCGCCTTTATAGCGAATAGGCTGGTCGGCAATCACCGTGAAGTCATCGAACTTGGCTTCAAGCCGGAGGTTGTCGAGAAAGTTGACCTTGATTTCCATGGGGGCACACCAGAATAACGGGCTAAACAAAAATGGCCGCCATTATGAGGTTTTTCATCGGGAAGTTTCAGGCTTTTCAATCATGCGGGGTGATGGATAGCGGTTCTACCGGCGCGATTCCCCTACGGATGTGCTGAATAACAAGTGAATATTTCATGAATCAATGCCCCGCAAATTTTATCTCATAGCATTTGAAAAGCCGCTGGAACGGTGCCAGCATGGCCATGTGCCACTATTTGATTTCAGGGCTTCAGGTGAGGGTCAATATGGAATATCAACTCCCTGCGACAAAGGCGATGAGATGGCTGACGAATGCAGACGCACCGTATGACACGCGCATACGCAGCGAACTTATAGCCGGGCCTTTTTCTTCCAAGGGGGTGCTCTGGGTCGGTTGGTTTAACAGCCTGGTGATATGCACAGTCGCGGTTACACTGCACCCGAGCCAATTCTTCATTGCCTGGCTCATCATTGATTCGATGATCTGGGTCTCACGGTTAGCACTGCTGTATTGGATCAATAAATACGGTGGCCAAAAATATCCTTATGTCATTGATCTATCGTTATTACTGGGCCTGGTCTGGGCGGCGGAGCTGGGCCTGGGTACCGCTGGTTGCCTGATCAGCGGCGATGCGATTCTTCAAGTTCTCGGGTGCACCTCAATGGTCAGCGTGAATGCCGCGATCGCCATGCGTAATCAAGGCGTACCGCGCTATGCATTTACTCAAATATTGCTGACGGATGTGCCTATGAAGCTCGCCACCTTGTTTCAGCCGGAACCGCTGCTGAGGATATTCCTGCTCCAGGCCCCGCTGTACTTGACGGGCATGTGGCTACTGCTCAACACGTTGAACGATAACCTGGTGCGCGCGTTACTGGCCGAGGCCAAAAACGAAATCCGCGCGACCCATGACCCCCTCACCGGCCTGTACAACCGTATGGGGATACTCGAACTGATTGAAAACACCCTGGCCCGCAGCCGGCATGCCGATAAACACTTTGCGGTGCTCTATATAGATCTGGATGGTTTCAAGAGCATCAACGATAACCACGGACATGCCGAAGGTGACAAGGCGTTAGCCGAATTTGGTGCAACACTTAAATCGATTGTCAGGCTAAATCAGGATTGCGCTGGCCGCTTGGGTGGAGACGAATTTATTCTGCTGATGAATAATTCCGGCATGACCTCTGCCACCCTGGCAGCGCAACGAATTATAGAAACATTGCGACAGGCCTCTGAGCGTTGCGCTCTTCCCTATGCCTTGCAAGCCAGCATCGGCATTGCCCTCTTTGAAGGCGCCGACAGTACGTCACATACCTGCGCACAAACAGTGATTGCCCATGCGGATGGTGCGTTATATGAAGCCAAGCGCGCAGGCAAAAACTGTTTTCGTATCGCACCAGGACAATTCGCCACTTAGGCCCTCCTGAACGCCATTCGTCACGTCCCGGTTTATATCAAACAATCGCCATCAACTTATTCCGTGTGATGCCGATGAACTTATGGCAATTCAGGGAGTAGTCGGAATGCGCAACAACCAGCCCGTAACACAGCGCGAGATTTCACTCGCGCCTTCGCAAAAACTCATCTCCGCCACCGATGTTCAAGGGATGATCACTTACTGCAACAACGCCTTCGTCGATATCAGCGGTTTTGAACGCGCCGACCTGATCGGCGCGCCCCAGAACATCGTGCGGCACCCCGACGTGCCACCCGCCGTTTTCGCCCACATGTGGAGCGCGCTCAAGCAAGGCCTGCCGTGGATGGGCATCGTCAAGAACCGCTCGAAAAACGGCGACCACTATTGGGTCAATGCCTACGTCACGCCGATCTTCGACGGCAGCCGGGTCGTTGGCTTCGAGTCGGTGCGGGTCAAGCCTACGGCCGATGAAATCCGCCGCGCCCAGGCCCTCTACCGGCGTCTGAGCCAAGGCAAGCCGGGCGTGCCGCGCCAGGATGCCTGGCTGCCGGCGGCAGTGAGTTGCGTGCCGTACATGGCCACCGGTGTGGCTGGCAGCGTCGCCGGGCTGTTCCTCAGTGCACCGGTGGCCGTCGCAGTGGCCGTGGCGGTCGCACTGCCGGTGGGCCTGCTGTGCTCGCGCTGGCGCCAGAGCAGTACCCTGCGTCTATTGGAGGGGGTCGAACCCTCGACGTCGGATGCCTTGATCGCGCAGATGTACAGTGACGCACGCGGCCCACAGTCGCGTTTGGAAACCGCGTTTCTCAGCCAGACCGCGCGCCTGAAAACCTGCCTCACCCGCCTGCAGGACAGCGCCGAACAACTGAGTACCCTGGCGGGGCAATCCGATCAGTTGGCTGCCGCCAGCGCCAAAGGCCTGAACCGCCAGCGCGTGGAAACCGAACAGGTCTCGGCGGCCGTCAACCAGATGGCCGCGACCACCCAGGAAGTCGCCAGCCATGTACAACGCACCGCCGACGCCACCCAACAGGCCAACGTGCTGACCGGGCGCGGCCGCGAAGTGGCGCGCGATACCCGTGAAGCCATCCATCGTCTGTCCACCATGGTCGGCGAGACCGGGGTGACCGTGGCGCAACTGGCCAGGGACAGCGACGAAATCGGCAGCGTGGTGGATGTGATCAAGGGCATCGCCGACCAAACCAACCTGCTCGCCCTCAACGCCGCAATCGAAGCAGCGCGAGCCGGCGAACAAGGCCGAGGCTTTGCAGTGGTAGCCGACGAAGTGCGCCAACTGGCCCAGCGCACGTCACAATCGACCACCCAGATCCATGGGCTGATCACCAAGCTCCAGGCATCCTCCAGCAACGCGGTGCAAAGCATGGAAAACGGCCAGCGCCAGGCCCAGGAAGGCGTAGCCTGGGTGCTGGAAGCGGACCAGGCCCTGGTGGGGATCAGCGAAGCGGTGTCGCATATCACCGACATGACCACCCAGATCGCCGCCGCCACCGAAGAACAAAGTGCCGTCGCCGAGGAGATCAGCCGCAACATCACCACCATCGCCGAACTGGCCGACCAGACCTCGATACAAGCCCATCAATCCACGGACCTGAGCAAGGAACTGACCAATACCGCGGCCACCCAATACGCGCTGGTTGAGCGCTTCAACCGCTAGAGGCAGACAAGCTTCTCTAGTAAGCCCGCTTACTGTGGTGAGCGGGCTTGCCCCGCGCTGGGCTGCGAAGCGGCCCCAATAAAGATCACTGTGCTCCATCAGACAAACCGCAGTGCCTGGTTTTGGGGCTGCTTCGCAGCCCAGCGCGGGGCAAGCCCGCTCACCACAACAAGCCCGGTCACTCACAACAGGCCTGCTCACCATAGTAAGCCCGCTCACCACAACAAGCCCGCTCGCAACAAGATAACCACTCATGCCAAGCTTGGGTTAACGTCCACTCATCCCTCTGCATGAAGCCCGCTCATGTCCATCGCCGAGAACCTCATCGCCTTCACCTTCGCCGCCACCCTGCTGACCCTCACGCCCGGGCTCGACACCGCCTTGGTCCTGCGCACCTCCACGGTGGAAGGCAAGCGCCAGGCGCTGCAGGCCACGCTGGGCATCAACGCGGGTTGCCTGGTGTGGGGCGCCGCGGTTGCCTTTGGCCTGGGCGCGTTGATCGCGGTGTCGGAGATGGCGTTCAACCTGCTCAAGTACTGCGGCGCGGCTTACCTGGCCTGGCTGGGGCTGAACATGCTGGTGTGTCCGCGCCGCTCATTGGCACCCGCTTCAGCCGATGGCAAGCCCGGCGGCAACTGGTTTATCAAGGGCATGCTGGGCAATGTGCTGAACCCCAAGGTGGGGATTTTCTACGTGTCGTTCCTGCCGCAATTTATCCCCCAAGGGCATTCGCTGATTGCCTGGACCTTCGGCCTGGTGAGCATCCATGTGTTGCTCGGGCTGCTGTGGTCGCTGGTATTGATCGGCGCCACGCAGTCGCTGTCCGGGTTCCTGCGCCGCGAAAAGGTCATCCAGTGGATGGATCGCACCACCGGCGTGATCTTCGTGCTGTTTGCCGCAAAGCTGGCGTTCAGCAAGCGCTGAGTTTTCCCCATGCCAAATCCCTCCTTGCCCCCTCGGCGCAAACACGCTACAAATCCCCCTTCACGAAGTTGTACGACAACCTAAAAATAAATCGCCATCCCCGACGATGGCGCCAACCGCCCGAGCCCCAGCATGACTCCGCCTGCCCCGACGCAAACTGCCCCCGCCCTGTTCTCCCGCCCCATTGCCGTGTTGATTCTGCTCTGCATGGGCTGTGCCTTCGCCGGCAATCACATCGCCGCTCGGGTCGCCTTCGATGATGGCGCCGGTGTGCTGTTGGCCATTCTGCTGCGCTCGGGTGGCACCTTGCTGGTGCTGGCGGTGCTGGTACTGTGGCAACGCCAAAGCCTGCGCCTGCCCGCAGGTGCATGGCGCTGGCAAGTGCTGCTGGGCCTGCTTATCACTACCCAGAGCCTGTGCCTCTACTCCGCAGTGGCCCGCGTGCCGGTGGCGCTGGCGCTGCTGGTGGGCAACGTGTTCCCGATTCTGCTTGCCCTGCTCACCTGGGCATTCGGCGGCCCACGTCCGACGGCGCGCACCGCCTTGCTGATGGGCTTGATCCTGGTGGGCCTGGTGTTTGTGCTGGACGTACCCGGCCGCCTCTCAGGCAGTGCCGATATCGGCCCGCAATGGCTGCTCGGCGTCGGCCTGGCCTTCTGCGCCGCGTTCGTGTTCGCCTGCGCGCTGTGGATCACCGACCACAAGTTGTCCCAGGTACGCGGCTCCGTGCGCAGCCTGCTGACCATCTTCATCGTATTCAGCAGTGTCAACCTCGCCGGCCTCAGCGGCGCCCTTCCCGGCGGCCTGAACCCGCCGGCCACGGGTACCGGCTGGCTGGCACTCGCAACGTTGGTGGTGCTGTACGGCACCGGTTTTATCGTGCTGTTCATGTCGGTCCCGCGCCTGGACATGCCGCGCAATGCGCCGGTCATGAACATTGAGCCGCTGGCGACGTTGCTGATGGGCTGGATCGTGCTCGATCAAATGCTCAGCGCCGGCCAGATAGTCGGCGGCGTCATCGTGGTGACCGGGATTGTGCTGCTGACCTATCGCACGTCTGCCCGGTAACGATAAATCCCCGCCTGACCTGGCCCAATTCCTGCCTCCCCCATCCCACCCGGTCGCTACTGACTATGCGGACGACTCTTTTG
>NZ_JAVAJK010000050.1:0-11294 GCF_052112325.1 Pseudomonas sp. Yb2C2
GCAGGTCGTATTCCACCGGGTCTTCCACGGTGAGGATATTGCTGGTGCTCGCATCCAGCCGTGCCAACGCCGCGTACAGGCTGGTGGTCTTGCCGCTGCCCGTGGGCCCGGTGACCAGCACAATGCCATGGGGCTGGCGAATCAAGGTGTCGAGGCGCGCCAGCAACTGCGGCTCCATGCCCAGGGTCTCCAGTTGCAAACGCCCGGCTTGCTTGTCGAGCAAGCGCATCACCACGCGCTCGCCATGCCCGGTGGGCACGGTCGACACACGAATATCAATCGGCCGCCCGGCCACGCGCAGGGCGATACGCCCGTCCTGGGGCAGGCGTTTTTCGGCGATGTCGAGCTGGGCCATGATCTTGATCCGCGACACCAGTGCGCCATGCAATGCCTTACGCGGCGACACCACATCCCGCAACGTGCCGTCGACGCGGTAGCGCACCACGGAGTGGGTTTCATAGGGCTCGATATGGATATCACTGGCCTCGTCCCGCGCGGCCTGGGTGAGCAAGGCGTTGATCATACGAATCACCGGCGCGCCGTCCTGGGTGTCGAGCAGGTCGGTGATTTCGGGCATGTCCTGCATCAGGCGGTCGAGGTCGACCTCGTTTTCCGCCGCGCCCACCACGGCGGCGGCGCTGCCCGTATCGGCATAAGCACTGGCGAGAAGGCCGTCGAGTTCATCGTCGCGTACCTGCTCAACCCGCGACTGGCCGAACTGGCGCCGCACTTCGCTGATCGACCAACCGGGGGTTGAGGGGCAGACGGTCAGCAGCATGCCGTCCTCGCCGGGGCGCAGGAGGATGCGTTGGGATTTGGCCCAGGCGTAGGGGAGCAGGCTCACGAGACATCCTCTTGACTGAGCGCGGTCCAAATGTGGGAGGGGGCTTGCTCCCGATGAGGGTGTGTCAGCCAGCCAATTTGAAACTGACCCACCGCTATCGGGAGCAAGCCCCCTCCCACATTTAGATCTCCACTCGAACTCATGGCCGTGCATTTCCAGAAACCGGCACCGCCCGAATCACCGCCCGCGGCCCCTGCTGCTGCCCACCCGGAATCGCCTTCTCCACCGACGGTAATTGCGGCGCCTGCACATCCGGCATCGCCCAGCTGTGCTCCGGCTGCAACCCACCCTGGGCACGACGCATGAATTCATAGCGGTTCAAGGTAATGCTACGCCCCGCGCCACTGTCGCGAATAATGTAAGGCCGCAGGAACACCATCAGGTTAGTCTTGCTCACACTGCGCTTCTCATTGCGAAACAACGCCCCCAACCCCGGAATATCCGAGAGCCACGGCACCGCGTCATTGCTCTGGCTGTAGCCGTCCTGCAACAGCCCGCCCAGCACCATGATCTGCCCGTCGTCGAGCAGGATGCTGGTATCGATCGCGCGCTTGTTGGTCACCGTGCCCGCCGACACCGACGCCCGTGTGTCCACGGTGCTGACCTCCTGGTAGATATCCAGCTTCACCGTGCCGCCTTCGGAGATCTGCGGGCGTACATTCAGCTTGAGCCCCACCTCTTCGCGCTGCACGGTCTGGAACGGGTTATTGCTGGTGCCGCCGCCACCGGTCACATAACTGCCGGTGACGAATGGAATGGTCTGCCCCACGAAAATGCTCGCCGCTTCGTTGTCCAGGGTCAGCAGGTTCGGCGTGGACAGCACGTTGGTGCCGCCCTTGCTCTTCAAGGCACGGGCCAGCACCTTGAGGTCGAGCACCTTGCCGATCCCCGGAATATCCACAGTGCCATTGACCACGCCGATATTCAGGCCCTTGGGCAGCACATCAATACTGGTGGGACTGGTCGGCGTGCCCACGACACCGCTGCCGCCCAGGTTCACCCCGCCGAAGCCGCCTCGGCCCGCCAGGTTGCCGGCCTGCCATTGCACACCGAACTCGGTGGCATCGTCCTCGCCCACTTCCACGATCAGGCTTTCGATCACCACCTGGGCGCGGCGCTGGTCAAGCATGTCGATCACTTCCCGCAGGTTGCGGTACAGCGGGTCCGGCGCGGAGATCAGCAGGGTGTTGGTGGTGGCGTCGGCCTGGATGGTCACGCCGCCGGCGCTGAACGCCGTGTCCTGCTCGTTGGCGGTATTGCCGGTATTGGTGCCGGTGCTGGAGCCGGTGGCTTGCCCATAGCCCGACTGCACGCCACTGCCGGTGGGCGTGCCGCTGCTGTTCTGGGCATTACTCGTGCCCTGCCCGTTATTGCCATTGCCGCCCATGGCGCTGAGCTTGCCACGCCCATCATCGCTCACCCCGGAATCGCTCTCGCCGGTGAGCAGCCCGCGCAGCGACTGGGCCAGCTTGGCCGCCTGGGCGTTGCGCAGGTACACCACGTGCATATTGCTGGGGTTGCTCTGGGCATTGTCGAGCTTGTAGATGAGGTTGCGCGCCAGCTCCGTACGTTCGGGGCTGCCGGAACGGACGATGATCGAATTGGAGCGCGGGTCACCGACCACGTTGATCTTCTGGGTCTGGTCGGCGCCCTGGGTTTCCAGCAGCTCGGAAACCATGGCGGCGATGTCCACGGCAATGCCGTTCTGAATCTGCACCACATCGGTATCGATGGCGCTGGGGGTGTCGATGCCGCTGATGATCTGGGCGACCCGCGCAAGGTTTTCCGCATAGTCAGTGATGACGATGCTGTTGTTGCCGGGGTAGGCGTTGATCGGGTTGTTCGGCGACACGATGGGACGCAGCACCGGGATCAGGTTCACCGCATTTTCGTATTGCAGGCGGAAGGTGCGCGTCTGCATGCCACTGCTGCCGGCACTGTAGATCGGCCCGCCGAGCAACTTGGCATCGGCCTCCGGCACCACCTGGGCCACGCCGCCCACATCCACCACACTGAAACCCTGCATGCGCAGCGCCGCCAGCAGCATGTCGTAGGCCTGATGGGCCGGCACCTGGCCTTCGCTGACCAGGGTGAGCTTGCCCTTTACCCGAGGGTCCACCAGGAACTGCTGGCCGGTGGCACGGGACAGCGCGCGCACCACCGCCTGGATATCGGCATCGACGAAATTGAGCTGCACCGGCTGGTCACCCAGCGGGTTGCGCGCCTTGACCGGCGCCGGGGCCTGGCCACGGACGCTGTTGGTCACCGGGTGCTGGACCCGCGGTTTCGGTGCTTCGTCGCGCTGGCGATCCAGCAGGGTATCGCCGCTGCGCCGGGTATCGGCCAGGGGTTGGCCAAGCTCACTGTCCACCAGTAACGGCGTGGTTGACGGGCTGCTGCACGCACTCAAGGCCAGCAACAGCAACGGCGCGGCCTTGCGAAAAGGGAGGACTGACCACTTCATGAAGCTTCCTTAGCGCCAGGCGCCTGATCCATGCGAACGGTCCCGGACACAGTGCCGGCCGAGTTATCGACGGCATCCGCAGCACGTTGCAAACGCGCCTCGGACACCTCCAGGGAAAATGAACGGGCATTGCCCAGCAGCCAGGCCACCACGGCGTCGGCCGGGGCGTTGTCGAAGGTCAGGCGCCAACCGCCGGCGTCCAGCGCCTGCACCTGGTAATGCCCTTGCAGGCCGGCACTGTCCAGGGCCTGGCGCAACGCGGCTTCGTCGGCCTGGCGCGGCGCGGCGACGTCCTGCAACAGCACCTGCAAGGATTCGGCCTGGGCGCGCAGCCTGGGGGTTTCGGCCTGCCAGTAGTCGATCTTTTTCAACGCCGGCTGCACCAGCACCAGCCAGGTCAGCAGGCTTGCCAACACCAGCCCGGCGCCGATCAGCAGGCGTTTCTCGCGCAGGGCCAGGCCGCTCCAGAACACCTGGGCCTGGGTGCGCAGGCGCAGCCACCTATTCATCGCCGGCCTCCGGTTTTTCCGTGGCCGGCGCCGGGCCGATGCTCCAGCCCTGCTCATCGCGCATGGCGGCAAAACCGGCCTGGGCCAACGCGGCCTGCCACTCACCCTCGGCCGCCGGGTTGCGGCTGTCGGCGAGTAACGCCAGGTGCAAGGTGCCCTGCTCAAAGTTCAGGTTATCGACGCTGCCCACCATAAAGGGCAGGTTGCTGCCTGCCAGTTGCAGCAGGCTGCTGAAGCGTTGGCCCGAATCGGCAGCCGCGCCGCTCTGACGTGCGGCCAACTGTTGACGGGCCTGCTGCAAAGGGTTGAGCACCACGGGTAATTCAGGAAACGCCTGGCGCACCTGTTGGTTCATCAACGCCTTGAGCCGTTGGCCTTCGTCGACCTGGCGCGCGGCATACAGGTTGAGGCCGACGGTCCAGATGGCAGCGGCCAGCGCCACACAAGCCAGCGCCCTGCCCCATCCGGCACCGGAGGCTTGACCGAGGCGAGCATGCAAGCCCCAGCCAGGCACCGCGCCGCTCCAACGCTGCGCCTCCGCCACCAGCGGCACGTCGAGCGCCTGCAACCCCAGCGGGTGCACAGCGCCCTGTTGCAGGCTGTCGCGGGTCAACAGATAGCCGTCGTCCAACGCCGCCGCCCCCACCGGCAACGCATAGGGCGCCGGGTACAGGCCGCGCAGCTTGAGCTGCACCTGGGCCAAGACCTGGCCCAGTCGCTCCAGCCCGGCCTTGGGCACCCAGCCCACCTGCACGCGCCCATCGCTTTCGCGCGGGCCGTGGGCCACGTGCATTTGTTCCACCGGCCCGAGGATCAGCGCCTGGGCCGCACAGGCCACCGCCGCCTGGTTTTTTGCTGCGGGCAATGGCGGCAGCTCCAGGCTGGTGAGCAGGCTGTCATGCGGGTGCAGAAAGCAGTCCACCGCCTGCCGGCTCTTGCCCAATTGCGCCAGGCTTTCCTGCCCCTCGGACACCACCACGCCACGCTCGATCCAGGCAAATTTCACCTGGCTTTCAGCACTGACCTGATCCAGCGGCGGCAAGGCAATGCGCAAGCGTTTCATACGCCCACCCGCGACCAGATCACCTTGGGCTCACGGTCTTCGGGGCGGTGCAGCAACGCGTCGATTGTCACCCGCCGGCGCTCGCGTCGCGCCTGGCCCTGGAGGCGAAACCACTCGCTGGTAATGCCCACTTGCACCGCTTCCAACTCCACCTGGGGCAAGTGCAGACGGTTGACGAAATCCCCACGGTTGATAAACCAATGCCCGTTGTCGCGCTCGGCCACCAGCCCGTGGGCCTGGGACAGGCTGAGCTGCGGCACCACCGCGCTGAGCACTTCGGCGCTGGCAGTGTTGCCGTTGACCCAGGTATTGCCGGGCAGCACGCTGACGTACGCCTGCAGGCGCTGCAACACCTCCGGGGTCAGGCCTTCGAGGCCACTGAGGTCGTCGAGGCTGCGCAGCATCGGGTATTTGGCGGGCTGCCCGTTCTGTTCATAGGAAGCAATCACCCGCTGGCTGATGCGCCGGCTCACGGCCGGGGCCACGCCCAGGGTGCGGCACAGGCGCTCGAAACTCTGCAATTGCTCGGCGTCGGGCTGCTGGCGGTTAACCAGGTTGCGCAGGTTGAATTTGCCCTGTTCATCGTCTATCCGCCCCTCGAACACGCCTGCCTGGGCCCGCGCCCAAGGTTGGTCAAGGCGGGTCAGCACGTCCTTCTGGCGGGCTTCCCAGAGCATCTGCCGGCTGCGCTCAAGACCGCCCAGCAACAGCCATTGGCCCTGCACGCGCGACTGTTCGGCTTCCAGGCTGCGGGTGAATACGGTCTGGCGCGTGAGCATGCCGCCGGCGATCACCGCCACCACCGCCGCGATCAGCAAGGCACTGATAATCGCCATGCCGCGCTGCTTCGCCGCTGGGGGCGAATACCCTTTCATGGCGCGCCTTACAACTGCCAGGAGCCGATATCGGCATTCACGCCATCGCCATCCGGTTGGCCATCGGCGCCCAGGGAGAACACATCGACCTCACCGTTGGCGCCCGGATTGAGGTAGTGGTAAGGGTGGCCCCAAGGGTCGTTGGGCAAACGCTCGAGGTAGGCGCGCCAGTTATTGTTCTTGGCATCCGCCGGGCGTTCCACCAGCACTTTCAGGCCCTGGTTCATGCTCGGGTAAGTGCCGTGGTCGAGGCGATACAGCTTCAACGCCTGCATCAACCCACCGATGTCCTGTTTCGCGGCGGTGGCCCGCGCCTGGTCCGGGCGATCGAGGACCTTGGGCACCACCATCGCCGCGAGGATCCCGAGGATGACCACCACCACCATGATCTCGATCAAGGTGAAGCCACGCTGGCCGCGAGGGCCTGGCAATGGGGATGTTAGGCGCGCGATATCCATCTCGACATTCCTTGGCTTGGGTACATTTCGTGGCGCAGTGTTGCAAGAACACATGTCAGTCGTATTGAAAATCCTCGGGAGTTTCGGTCGCCAATCGGTCAACTACCGGCGCTAGTCTGCGGGCCTGTTTCCCGGCTTTGAGAACCCCATGTACGGCCGTCGCAAGGAGCAAGGTTTTACCCTGATCGAGGTGCTGGTGGCGCTGGCGATTATCGCTGTGGCGATGGCTGCTGCCATCCGTGTGGCCGGGTTGATGACCCAGGGCAACGGCCTGCTGCGGGACAAATCCATGGGGTTGCTGGCGGCGCAGAGTCGCCTGGCGGAGTTGCGCCTGGAAGGGCATTTGCGCGACGGCACAAAGACCTTCAGCTGTGACCAGGGGCGCTTGAAGCTGCGATGCGAACAAACCATCAGCCGCGATGGCCGCCTGTTTCAAGTCAACGTGCAGGTGCTCGACGCCAGCCGCGAGGCGCCGCCGCTGGCCCGCGTGGAGACACAGGTCAGGGCCGAGTGAGCCGCGGCAAGGCCGGCCCATCGGGCAATTTGTCGAGGTTGACGCGCAGCTTCTCGCCGCCGCGCTCGATCTCGACTCCGTCGCCCTCGATGGCCGTAAGCCGCACGCCGGGGCTGAGGCGCTCGCCCAGCAGGAAACTGCGCGGCGGGCCGTCGTTGAGACTGAGGATCGCCACCGCACCGCGCTCCCCGGCCAGCACCCCAGAGACCTTGACCTGCAACGCAGCCGGCGCATTGGAAAACCATTGCAGCGCCGGATTATCGCTGCGCGCCGCCAGCACCTGGGGCGCGGCCTGGGGCGTATGGGACTCGGCGGACGTCAGCAACAGCGGCGTCCAGACCGCCACACCGGCCAATGCCGCCAGCAACGCCACGATCTGTACACCGTGGGCCGGTGAGAAACGCAGGGTAAATGCCATGGGAAGGACCTCCTGTTTGTCCATGGCACCAGCCTACAGGCCAATTCGCACGTTTTTATTTCACAAGCTCACCAGCTTTCGAGGGGCCTACCGATGAAACAGCAAGGCTTCACCCTGATCGAGTTGATGGTGGTGCTGGTGATCATCGGCATCGCCAGCGCCGCCATCAGCCTGACCATCAAGCCCGACCCGCTGCACCTGCTGCGCAAGGACGCCGAGCGCCTGAGCCAACTGCTGCAAGTGGCCCAGGCCGAAGCCCGCGCGGACGGCCGCCCGATCACCTGGCGCGCCGACGCCAAGGGCTTTCGCTTCAACCGCCGCACCGACGATGGCAGCGGCGTCGAAGCGTTCCAGGGCGACACCCAACTGCGTCCGCGCCTGTGGGAAAGCACGCCGATGCACATCGATATCGAACCCCGGCAAACCCTGGTGCTCGACGCCGAATGGATCAACCCACCCGTGCGCATCGTGCTGTCCGACGGCCAACACAGCCTCAGCCTGCAACGCGACACCGCCGGCTTGATGCGCGTGGTGAGCCAGCCATGAACCGATCCGAACAAGGCTTCACCCTGATCGAAGTGATGGTCGCGATCATGCTCATGGCCGTGGTCAGCGTAATCGCCTGGCGCGGGCTGGACAGCGTCACCCGCGCCGACCAGCACCTGCAGGCGAGCAGCGAACAGACCGAAGTGCTGCTGCGCGCCCTCAACCAACTGCAGCGCGACATCAGCCTGCGCGCCAGCGTCGAACTGAACACCCCGGAGCCCTCAAAGAACAGTGCAGAAAAGCTCGATGGACCGGCGGCGGTCACCGTGCGCAGTTCCGACAGCAAAGGCTTTCGGCTGGACATCATTCGCAGCGCACCCATCGCCGGCGATGGCCTGCAACGGGTGCGCTGGTGGCTCAAGGGCGACAGTTTGTATCGCGCTGCGGCACCCGCGCGGGATCGCTATCCGCTGCCGGCGGCGAAGGATGGCGTGGTGGTGTTGAGCGGGGTCCGTGACCTGCAGGTGCGGGTGTGGGAGGCGGATAAGGGCTGGCGGCAGTTGAGCGGGAATCGGCGTGAGGATCCGTTGGGGTTGGAGATCAGTTTGGTGCGGGAGACGCCGCAGGGGGTGGAGAAGTATCGGCAGGTGGTGGGGCCATTGAGATAGCCGTCCCAAACACGCCCCCCGTAGATACCTTGTTATCACATTGAAAATAGGCAGGTACTTCTAACTCAACAACACCACCCCACCCGGCAACTCCGTACACTTGGCCCCATACGCATCCCGAATCAACAACGCCACCCCTGCCAACTGCTGCAGGCTGAACCGCGCCTGGACGCGCCGTTGGCCAAGTTGCTTGTTGAGCAGCACCAGCATCCCCGGGCGGTAGCGGTTGATTTCGTCCACCACCGTGGCCAGGGTGGCGTTGTTGAAGACCAGCACCTGTTCGCGCCAGGCCACGACCGCCTGGGTGTCCACCACCACCGGTTCGCCCAGGCCGGCCGCGTCGTAGCTCAGTTGCCGGCCGCTCTCCAGGCGCACGCTGCGCCCGGCCACGGCCACCGACAGCCAGCCCTCGATACAGGTCACGCACACCGTGCGGTCGGTGTTGCGCAGATTGAAACGTGCCTGCGCCGCGCTCACCCAGCCTTCGCCCGCCAGCATCTTGAGCGGTTGTGCGGAATGGGCGATCACCTCGACTTCGCCTTCGAGCAATTCAAGCCCCTGGCCCACGCGGCTGACGCGCGTCTGGGTGTTGAGTTCCAGGCTGACGCCGTCGCTTAACAGCACTTGGCGCTGTTCGCCGACTTCGGTGCGATAGTCCGCGGTGAGGCCGGCAAAACCACCGGGGGAGCCGACCTGCACCATGAGCATGGCGGCCGATGCGGCAATCGCGCCGCCCAGGAATGCACGGCGTCCAAAGCTGCGTGGTTGCGAGACTGAATCGAGGGCCGGGGCCAGTTGCTGCCACATCGCCTTGGCCTGCTCGAACGCCTGGGCATGCTCGGGGCTTTGCGCACACCAGGCCTTGAGCGCCTTGGCATCGGCCACGGTGGCGCGGCCCGAGGTCAGCAGGACCAGCCAGTCGCGGGCTTCATCGTGCAGGGGGCTGGCGGCGGAGTGCCGGTGGGCACAGAGGCTAAAAATGTTCAAGCGCGCAAATACTCACGGTTTTATCAGGGACTCGACTCTAAGACGGTTTTCCGGCCCCGGGACCGAACCGCTGGATCACTTTTCTTTCCAGGCGCTTGGCGCAGTGGCCCAGGGCGGCCTTGATTTCCTTCTCGACCATGCGCGTGGAAATGCCGAAACGCTGGGAGATTTCCAGGTGCGGGGCTTCTTCCAGGCGGGCGGCGATAAGGATCTTGCGGCGGCGGGCCGGCAGTTCGTAGAGCGCTTTGACCAGGGACTGGATTTCTTTCTGGCCGCCCACCACCCGTGAAGGGTCCTGGGCTTCGTCGGCGCTTTGCAGCAGTTCTTCCACCTCGCTGCCGGTGAGCAGGCGCGCGTCAGCCTGGCGGCGGTCGGCGGCGATGTTCAAGGCCATGCGGTACAGGTAGGCATTGGGTTGCGCCAGGTTGGGCGGCACTTCCATGCGGTCGACCCGCAGGTAGGTTTCGTGCAGCACATCGTTGGCCAGGTCCTCCGAGCCCAGGCGCTTGCGCAAACGTACCTTGAAGTCGTCGTAGGAGGCCAGGAACAAGCCGACCATCGTACTGTGCCCGGTATTTTTCATCCGCCCCAGGCTCCGTTTGCTGCTGTGCATTCCATGCGCATTCCTGTGGTGTCGGGCATCAAAAGTAAAGTCACCGGTTGACGCAGCGAGCTCGGTGCCGGTCGTTCGACCCGCGTGGTGCCCAGGTTGCGTACCAGTGCTTCATCGCGTTGTTCGTCGCCGGTGGAGCTGACCAACCGACTGTGTTCGATCAGCCCTTGGGGGTTGACCCACACCTGTACCAGCGCGCGGAAACTGCCGGGCCGGGTCAGCGGCGAGCGGCACAGGCTGGCCTCGATGGCCTGCTGCAAGGCCGTGGCGTAGCTGTTGTTGATCCGTGCGGCGTTGCGTGCCGCCGCACCACGGGTGGCAGGCGGCTGGCTGACCGCGGGCAACTGCAAGGTGAACGCATCATCGCGTGCATAACGCGCCATCAGGCCACTCCCCGTCAGCAACATCGCCAGAGCCTCCTGCGCTGTAAAACGCCCGCGCACACTGATGGAACGCCGGCCCCGCGTCAGTTCGCGGTCGACCAGCACCGCCATTCCGGTGGCGCGGCTGTACGCTTGCAGTGCATGTTCCAGGTCCTGCGCCGGCAGGTTCAACAGCAGCAGCGATGACTCCGCCTGCGCGACGCGACCACCGGCCAGCAGCAACAGCAAGAGCAGGGCGCATACGGCGCGCCTCCAGCCCCCCTGTTCACCCCCTGCTCTGCATCGCTGCACGGCCGACGCGCCCTAGAAAACCGTCATCCTGAGGCCAATTTATGAACCTGATGTTACGGTGATAGCAAAAAAAACATCACGGTGACGAGAGGCCCGCTGCACTAGACTTGTACACCAACCGGCCCCCCTCGGGCCCGCCAGGAGGCCTTGATGAAACGCTTACCGCTCCTCGCCAGCCTGTTGCTGTGCGCGGCCCTACCCTTGCACGCCCACGCCGGCAACTGCGCCGAAGTCTCGGTGGATGGCTACAAGGCGCCCGACTATGGCTGCCTGAGCCAGCAGATGGGCAACGACACGAATGCGGCCAAAGCCGCGAAGAAAAACCGCGAGGCGCAAGGCATTGCCGTGGAAAAACGCCAGCCGAACAAGGTCGGCCTGGCCACCCCGGCGGCGACCAGCGTGCGCATGGGCAATACCTTCGGCACCTCGGTGAAACCACAGCGGCCTTGAGTTGTTCGATAACTGTTTGAGCAACACAGCACCCATGTGGGAGGGGCATAGGTATCTACACAACTTTGTCTAAACGCTGTCCCCCCGGCAGATAGAGCTGTTGTGGTGAGCGGGCTTGTCGAATCGTCGCACCGCCCCCGCCTGGCTGCTAAGCAGCCCCAAAACCCGCCTCTACAGAGTTTCTGAGACACCGCGTTCTTCTTTCCTGGGGCTGCTTCGCAGCCCAGCGCGGGCGGTGCGACGATTCGACAAGCCCGCTCACCACCACCAC
>NZ_JAVAJK010000051.1:0-7934 GCF_052112325.1 Pseudomonas sp. Yb2C2
GCCGACGGGTTGCACCTGATCAGTCGGCGCATCAACGCTGATGGCACTCAGGTCAAGTACCGCTACGATAACGTGCGGTTATTGCTGACCGAGATCGAAAACGAGGTTGGCGAGACCTACCGACTTGCTTATCACCCCAATGGCCTGATCCAGCAGGAAACCGGCTTTGACGGGCAGCGTACGGCCTACGTCTACGACCTCAACGGCAACCTGCAGGAAAAGACCGAACACGGTGACGATGGTAGTCAGCTCGTTACCCGTTACGAGCGAGACCACGCCGGACGCCTCGTCAGAAAAACCCTGCCCGACGGTAGCCTTGTTGAATATGCCTACGACCGCCAGGGCAACCTCCTCAGCGTCGATGACGGCCACTGGGCGTTGGCCTACGAATACGACCAACAAAGCCGCCTCACCGCCGAACACCAAGGCTGGGGCACCTTGCGCTACGGCTACGACGCCTGCGGCCAGCTTCAACACCTGCGCCTACCGGACAACAACCGCTTGGTGTTCAACCACGGCAAAGGCGGCCACCTCGCCACCGTCGAATTAAACGGCGCGCTGCTGACCTCTCACCTGTTCAAAGCCGGCCAGGAACACCAGCGCCAACAAGGCCAACTCCTCAGCCACTACCACTACGACGACCAACACCGCCTGCACGCCCACGCAATCACCCAGCAACAAGATCACCTCTACCAACGTCAATACGACTACGACAAAACCGGCAACCTCACCCGCCTGCTCGACACGCGCAAAGGCGAACACCGCTACCACTACGACCCACTAGGCCGCCTCACCCGCGCCGACCACTCCCAAGACCTGCAGGAACGCTTCGGCCACACACGGGCCGGCAACCTGCTGATGCAAGACCGCCCCGGCCCCGACATCGTCGCCGGCAACCGCCTGATGATCCAGGGCGACCGCCACTACGACTATGACGCCTTCGGCAACCTCATCCGCGAGCGGCGTGGCAAAGGCCATCAACTCGTTACCGAATACCGTTACGACTGCCAGCATCGGCTGATAGGCATCACCCAACCCAACGGCCAAACCGCCAGCTACCGCTACGACCCGTTTGGGCGGCGCATCAGCAAAACCGTGGACGGCCTAACGACGGAGTTTTTCTGGCAAGGCGACAGGCTGATTGCCGAGCACCATGCGGATCGCCATCGCAGCTATCTCTATGAACCCGACAGTTTCCGTCCGCTGGCACTGCTGGAAGGCTTCGGCCCAAAAGATACCAAGCCCTATCACTACCAACTCGACCACCTCGGCACGCCGCAAGAACTCACCTCTCCAGACGGCGACATCGTCTGGTCCGCGCATTACCGCGCCTACGGCCAGATCAGCCGACTCGACAAAGGCATAATCGACAACCCGCTGCGTTTCCAGGGTCAGTACTTCGATCAGGAAAGCGGGCTGCACTACAACCGTCATCGCTACTACAATCCGGATATTGGGTGTTACCTGACGCCAGATCCGGTGAAGCTGGCGGGTGGGATCAACGCGTACCAGTACGTGCCCAATCCCACAGGGTGGGTAGATCCGCTGGGCTTAAGCACCTGCCCGGGGGCAGATGGTTGCAAACCAAGGCCTACCGCTCAAAACCCAACTGGAGGTGTTGATCACGGAGAGCCCGTACTACCGCAACTGACACGTGTGCAGCGACAAGCGAGAATTGAGGAGCTAACCGAGGCCAATGCGAAGAACCGAGTCTTGGAATACGAAGCAAAGTACGACATGCATATGGTCGGTAAACACGGGCCAGAGGTACAGGACACCAAAATGAGTCGACGATCAATAGATGGGAAGGATCCAATAACGGGTAATACTCCGAAAAACAAAATGGGGGTCCCAAGCTCACAATTCAATAGCTGGAAACTCCAACTCCAGGCATGGACGAAAGCCACCTCCAGGGCTGAAAGGGGACTACCGCTTTACACGGGCATTGATGACAAGAAAAACGATATCGTACGTTTAGAACTACCAGGGGCAGGACGCGGCTACAAACCCAACAAGAAAGACAAAAACAACCCAACCTTCAACCCATCAATGAATGGCGCCGAGATGAAATTTCGTGAAGACGGCACACCCTTTACTCTATTTCCTACTAAGGAATAACAAATGCTATTCCATCCTTCTTCAGACCAAATACCTTTCGACGCTAGCCTGTACTATTTCGTGGGTATTTTTGATATTTACGACCAAGAGGAAACCAAGGGAGAAAAACTATCCCACTACAACCCTAACGACAGTAAAGACAGGGAAAGCCTCATACTCAAATATTGCCTAGATCCATACAACAAGCTTTCCTATCGTCACAGATACAAGCTAGTTGAGAACTTATCCCTTGCTTTACATACGGAAAACTATAACTTCCACTCTTATTTTGAGAACGATCCGGAGGAGTACTCAACGATGGCTTGGGACGAGACTGAAATAGAAGACCCCCGAAGTTTATTCTTCGAAATCTATCGCTTAGCGAACGAGGTCTGGAAAGACGACCTCCAAAAAGCCAGCCTCGAAGACCAGTCAACTTGGTAGTCCCACCGCAACTCCCCCTGGCAAACCACAATCCCCTGTGGCGAGCTCGCTCGCCACAAAAGCGTGCTCACCCCACGATAATGGGTGAGCGACCTCATCAACGCTTCGAAAGCTCCATAATCATCCGACTCAGCAAGTAGATCCGCGGTGCAACACTCTCCACCTCCGCATACTCCTGCGGCGTATGAATATTCCCCCCTACAATCCCAAACCCATCCAACGTCGGCGTCCCCACCCCGGCGGACAAACTGGCATCCGCCGCCCCGCCGCTGCCTTCAATGGTCAACTTTTTACCCAACTCCCCATAGATCCCCTGGGCAATCGCCACCAGCTTGTCCGACTCCGGCGTCTGCGGCATGGGCGGCAGGCCGCGTTTGAGGGTGGTGGTCACTTCGGTTTCCGGGATCAGCTTGTTGGCGGAGACCCGCACCAGGTCCTTCTCGATCCGGTCGAACTCTTCCGGCAATGCCGCGCGTACGTCGGCCTTGGCGGTGGCTTGGTCGGGGATGACGTTGGTGCGGTCGCCCGCCTTGATGACGGTGAAGTTGATGGTGGTTTTCTTCTCTTCATCACCCAGCTTGCCCAACTGCAGGATCTGATGCGCGGCTTCCATGGCGGCGTTGCGCCCCAGCTCCGGGGCCACGCCGGCGTGGGCAGCTTTGCCTTTGACTTCGACCACGGCGGTGGCACTGCCTTTGCGCCACACCACCAGGCCGTCGGCTGGGCGGCCGGGTTCCAGGTTCAGCGTGACGTCGTGGGCCTTGGCGGTGTTGCGGATCAGTTCAGAGGCGATGTCGGAACCGGTTTCTTCGCTGGCATCGAGCAGGAAGGTAATCTGTGCATAGTCCTTGAAGCCCTGGTTTTTCAGGACTTTGAGTGCGTAGATACCGGCGACGATGCCGCCCTTGTCATCCATCACCCCGGGACCATAGGCGCGGCCGTCCTTGATGTGAAACGGCCGTTCGGCCGCCGAGCCTTCCTTGAACACGGTGTCCATGTGGGCCATCAGCAGGATTTTGGCCTTGCCGTTGCCCTTGAGGGTGGCGATCACATGGCTGCTGTTGGCGGCGGCATCCGGCACCCGTTCAATGGTGAAGCCCAGCTGTTTGAGTTCATCGACGGCGACGTCACTCACCTGGGTCAGGCCTGGCCCGTAGCCGGAACCCGAATCGATATTCACCAGGCGCTCCAGCAGTTTCAGGGCCGGGGCCTTGTACTGTTCGGCGTCCGCCTGGATCTGCCGGTGGGGTTCGGCGCTGTAGGCCGGGAGTGCGAAGGACAAGGCCAGCGTGGCGGCCAGGAGAGTACGCGGGAAGGTGAAGGGCATGAACCGGTCCTTGTTTTTTGTTGGGGTGCCGCCTCACCCTACCCCACTAGACCGACCGCAACCAAGTGCCGTGCACCGAACTGACCCGGTTGCGCCCGCTGCTCTTGGCTTCATACAGCGCCAGGTCTGCGTCGTTGAGCCACGTGGTGGAATCGGCGTGCCCCGGTTGATACGGCGCCAGGCCGATACTCAAGCTGGCGCGCAATGAAGGGTCCTGGGCGTACGCCAACGCGTTGAAGCGATCGCGCAAGGCATCCATCACTTCCGTGGCACGGTTGAGCGGCATGCCCGGTAGGATCACGCAGAATTCATCGCCGCCGTAGCGCCCGGCCAGGTCGGTGGCGCGCAGGTTCTGGCGCAGCACTTTGCTGAGTTGGCGCAGCACGATGTCGCCGGTGACGTGGCCATAGGTGTCGTTGATAAGCTTGAAATGGTCGATGTCGATCAACGCAATCGCGGCCCCTTGCTGTTCGCGGCGGCAACGTTGGAACTCGATCTCCAGATGGTCTTTCCAGGCGCCATGGTTGAGCAGGCCGGTCAGGCTGTCGGTGCGACTCAGCGCCAGCAATTCGCGTTTGTGCCGGGCCAGGGTCACCGCCTGGCGGTAACAGATCCAACCCAGCGCCAGCGGGTACAGCATCAGAATCGGCAGGCAGGCATAGAGCTGGACCGGGGTGGTCGTGGCGATAAAGGCCGGCGTGAATATCAACAGCGACGTGCCGATGCCCAGCGCCTGCGCCGCCCACCCCGCCAGCATGAAGCGCGGACCGCCGATGGCGACGTTGTTCATGGTCATCATCGACAGGGTCGTCACACCGGGCAGCGGGTTGAAATGCATGGTCGCGACCCAGAAACCGCCGCAAAACGAATCGAACAGCAAATTGCGCCGCTCACTGCGCAGCGTATGGCTAGTACGCAACGAGCGCTGAAAGGCCACGACCGGCCAGACAAATGCATTGATCACCATCCAGGCCCACACCCATGGCGCCGGATCCAGCGGATACATGCCAAACACTACGCACACAAAACCGAGCGTCAGCCCTAAGGTGCGGGATTTATACAAACGGGTAGCGAGCGGAAATCCTTTTCCTCCGACGGCAGGCATGGAGGGCTGTAATCCTGGATGAATGCCCGGAGTCTATCAGGGCGCCAGCAATTCGCCACTACTGCTCATTCCCCATCCAAACCATTCAGTGGGGAAAACCGCGGGCCAGCATCAACGCCACACCCAGCAACAGCACCGCAGTAATCCGCTGCAACAGCACACGGCGCCTGGGGTTTTCCAGCACGTGCTTGATGCGTTGGCCGAAGTAGCAATACAGGCAACCGCTGGCAAATTGCAGCACCAGGAAGGTCGCCCCGAGGATGGCGATATCCACCGCCGAACGTTGCTCCCCTGCCCCGGCGAACTGTGGGAATACAGCGCTGAACATGATGAGGGTCTTGGGGTTGGAGAACCCGGTCAGCAAACCCTTGCCGAACAAGCGGCGTGCGCCCTCTACTCCAGCGGCCTTATCCATGGCGACACCGCTGCTGGTCCATTGTTTGTAGGCCAGGTAAAGGATGTAGACCACGCCGATTATCTGGATGCTCTGGGTGATGGCGAGATTGCCCTTGATCAGTGCCGAAAAGCCCACGGCAAAGATCAGGATCGAAATCAGGTACGACACACTGGCGCCGAATTGGGCCGGCAGCGAACTGCGCAGGCCGTCCTTTAAGCCCAAGCTCAACAGCAGCAGGGTCATGGGGCCGGGGCTGAAGGTCATGGTGGCGCAAAACAGCAGGAAGTAGAGAAACGAAGAGAGCGTCAATGCGCTGGTCATGGCCTTGGACCCAGGGTGAGAAGGCCTGCAGTGTAGGCAAGCGCCGTTGCACAAGGCAGGTAAAGTCAGGCCTAATTCGGCCAAACTTCACCGGTAAAAGCACCGGCAAACACAAGGACAGTTTATGTTTGTATCCGCCATCGCGTTCGTGGACGGCACACCCAAGGTGCAGCAGATCGTCGAGGCGTTCAGCCAGCGCATCGAGAGCGGCGAATGGGCGCCCGGCAGCAAGTTGCCGTCGGTGCGGGAGTTGACCCAGACCCTGGGCGTCAGCAAGTTCACCCTCAACGAAGCCCTGGACCGCCTGCGCGGGCGCAACCTGCTCACCTCCAGGCAGGGGCGTGGCTACTTCGTAGCGATGGACAGCACGCGTCCGGTCTCGGTGGCGTGGGTCGACCTGCTGCCCCAGGACCTGCTCAGCGTGCTGCGTCGCCCGCTGGTCACCGCCGGCGGCGAGCTGCGCCCCGGCGGCGGCCACCTGCCGGAAGCCTGGCTGGACGCCGAGGGCATCCGCCAGGCCATGCGCAGCGTGGTGCGCACGCCGTCGTTGCGCATCGCCGGGCTGGGCACGCCCGCCGGGCTGCTGCCCTTGCGCCTGGCCCTGCAACAGAAGCTGCACGCCGACGGTTTGTCGGTCCCGGTGGAACAAATCATCACCACCCCCAACACCCTGCAGGGCCTGGACATGCTCATGCGCCTGCTCGCCAGGCCCGGCGACACGGTGCTGCTGGACGCACCGTGCTATTTCAACTTCCACGCCAACCTGGCGCTGCACGGCGTCAAGGTGGTGACCATCCAACGCCGCCCCGACGGTTTCGATTTCACCGCCCTCGAACAACTGCTGGCCGAACACCGTCCGAGCCTGTACCTGACCACCAGCGTGCTGCATAACCCGACCGGCCACTCCTTCAGCCCCAGCCAGGCGTTTCGCCTGTTGCAACTGACCCAGCAGTACCACTGCCATATCGTCGAGGACGATCTTTACGGCGACCTGCACCCCAACCCGCCGCCACGCCTGGCCACCCTCGCCGGGCTGGACCAGGTCACCTACCTGTCGGGTTTCTCGAAGATCCTCAGTGCCAACACCCGCGTCAGCTTCGTGGTGGCCGCGCCGCAACTGGCCGCCAACCTGACCAATATGAAGTTGATGAGCGGCGGCGTGACCTCGGAACTGTTCGAGCAGATCGTCTACCGCATGCTCAGCGAAGGCAGCTACGCCAAGCATCGCAAGCGCATGGTCCAACGCCTGATGGAAGCCGGCGGGCGCGTGGAGCAATGGCTGCGGCGCTGCGGGTGCGAGTTGCCGATGGCCTATGAGGGCGGGATGTTTATCTGGGCGCGCCTGCCAGCGGGTGTGAACGGCGAATGGTTGGCCCAGGAAGCGTTGAAACGCAGCCTGGTACTGGCGCCGGGCGCGCTCTTCGGCTACGACCCGGCCCATCGCGATTCGATGCGTTTCAACGTGGCCCACAGTGATGAGCCACGGGTGCAGCAGGTGTTTGAAGCGCTGTTACTCGAGGCTGCGGGCGGGTCCTGAACGACAGCGGCGGTTCTGCCACCCCCTGCGACGTTCGATCCTTTCTTGTTCGTTGACCCATTCTGTTACACACCATATAGTGTGCCAACAAACAGAACAGACCACTACATAGTGTGCAGCATCGGTAATCACCGACCACACTCTGCGCAGTATTTCAATGCCTGGCAGCCTGCAGATCGTATTTTTTTGGACGGGTTCACATGCCGTCAAAACAGAACAGAAGGGAGTATTTCAATGCTGAGTTGGGATGAAGTCGACAACGAGGACACCGGTGCAGCCGTGATCAAGGGCGCCAACGCCGGCCACGCCACCGAAGCCAACATGGACCGCCTCGACGGTGCCGGCGCCGCTGCCGCCATCGAAGCACGCGCCGTCACCGCCAGTGACTCCGCCGCCATCGTGCGCGCCAAGGCCGCCCTGGACAAACTCGACGTCGCCGAAGGCCTCGCCGAACTCGAAGGCGCCTCCGCCCGCGTCGCCGTTGACGAAAAGCGCATGATCAACTGCCGCGCCGACCTCAACCAACTCGTGCCCTTCAAGTACGACTGGGCCTGGCAGAAGTACCTCGACGGCTGCGCAAACCACTGGATGCCGCAAGAGGTCAACATGACCGCCGACATCGCCCTGTGGAAAAACCCCGAAGGCCTGACCGACGACGAACGCCGCATCGTCATGCGCAACCTCGGCTTCTTCTCCACCGCCGACT
>NZ_JAVAJK010000052.1:0-7687 GCF_052112325.1 Pseudomonas sp. Yb2C2
GAAACGGCTATCGGATTGTCGCACCGGGAAAGTACCAACTTGCCTAAACGAAACGGCCTTTTTTGTAATACGCATGCTCACATCCTCAACCTTGCTCTTGTTATTCGTGCTTTTGTATCAGGAAACCTGCTCGCAACTCGCCATCATCAGTTCGAACTTGTGCAAGCACAGTCAATGAGTTAAGTACAACATGCTCGTCGACCAGCTACTTTGCGCCTGGTCGGATTTTAGATAAGTAGACGTCCTTTAGTGGTCGGCCTTATAAGGAAGGTAAGTTTATCCTCCGTTCTAAAAACCACCCACTGTAACCTGCGCACTTTGGAGATCACTATCCAGCTAATGGTAAGCCGTGTAAGTGCACGATGCAGATCGTCAAGTGAGCAGAAACCCTCCATCGAGGACGATGGACTGCCCTGTCATATAAGTCGCGCTAGGGCCAACCAAATACAGAACCGCTGCAGCAATATCCTCCGCCCGCCCATAGCCGAGTGGTAGACGCAGCGCATCACTTGCCGGCCCGGTAAAAGTGCTCCCAGCCAGCAGCGCGGCTTGGTTATCGGAATGGAAACGGACCTTTCCAGGAATTGCGCCTGGCAGAACCTCGTTGATCAGTATGGAGTGTGCGGCGTAATCAAGGGCCGCAGAGCGGACCAGCCCACTCACGCCGGCTCGTGAAGCTGCATAGGCAGCATTGCCATGCAGGACAGGATGCCTTGCTCCCATCGTGGTGATATTGACAATCCGCCCACCGTGCCCTCCCACAACCATTTGCTTTATCCCTTCGCGCATGCAAAGAAATACTGATCGAAGATTCACCGACTGGACTTCATCCCACAGGCTCAACGGGAACTCATGAAGTGGGCGATTTGCATTGATTGCAGCACAGTTAACTAGAATATCCAAATCCCCGAAAGTACTGCGAACCTGGTCGAAGAGCGCCAGGACCGAGGCTTCCGACTCCACATCTACATTGAAGCCCGATGCCTGCCCCCCTGCGTCCCGAATGTTCTGGACGGTGGCTTGAACAGTCGCTTCATCATTATCAGCGAGTACCACGGTGGCACCTGCTTCGGCCAGAAGCAGAGCCACCTCGGCGCTTGAATTTGCACCGCTGTCGGTCACGACAGCGACTTTTCCATCCAGGCCAAAGAGTCGCTGCAAGCGATCGGAGTTCATATTCCATGCTCCGCAACTTGCCAGACAAGCGGTACCCGCGTCACACAATTCACCATCCCGCCCTCGAAGCGCGGTTGCTCACCGGGCTTGAGCTGGAAATCTGGAATACGTCTGAACCACTCCTCCAGGAAAATGCGCAACTCCGCACGGGCCAATAAGGCTCCCGCGCAACGATGTGGCCCGTTGCCAAACGCCGCGTGTTGAGCGGCATTTTTGCGCTCGAAGTCTGCATGCATAGGGCAAGCAAACTTGCGCTCGTCCATGCCATGCAAGATGGGGCGTATATAAAGCCTGTCACCAGCCTTGAACAAGACATCCTTGTATTGGAAGTCGCGCATTATCAGGCGCGCCGTACTTGAAGGCGCAAACATTCGCAGCATTTCTTCTACTGCGGTAGGAATCAGCTCCGGCTTTTCCCGAAGCTGTTGACGCAGCTCAGGATGACGCGCCAAGTGCAAAGCAGTAAAGCCCATCAATGACGTAACGGTATCCAGGCCGCCAAACACCACATTGGCCAGCATTCCGTTGATCTCTTCTGGGGTCATGGCGCGACCGAAGACCTGAGCGTTCACGATCGCACTGATCATGTCTGCACCAGGCCTCTGCTGACGTTGTTGGATAATCGAGCCGAGATAGCCGAAGAGTTGCTGCTGAGCCCAAGCCTTGCGCTCGGCATTACCGCGCACTGCTTCCTCGGTCCAGGCAAAGAGGTCGTCCAGATCGTCCAGAGGCAGATCCACCAGGCGCATGAAGATCGTAATCGGAAGCTTCTTTGCAAAGTCGTCAATAAATTCGCATTCTCCACGCTCGCGGAAAGCCTCGATCAGCGACACCGTCAGTTCACGTATACCGGAATCTAGCTCGCTGACGGCCTTTGGCGCCAGGAAGCGATTGATGACACTACGGTAGGCGGCATGCTCAGGCGGGTCGGCCTCCAGCGGGAGAATGCTGAGCATCTCCGTAGGCGGGAGTACAACATCAGTCATGGAAAAAGGATCATGAGTCTTCTGTACGAACTCGATGTCCTCAGCGCGAGTCATGATCCAGTGCCCGCCATTGTGTGGGGTCCAAACAATATCCGGCCCGTTATGCAGGAGCTTCCAAGCAGCATTGATGTCTGTCTCGCCTCCAGGTGGATTGGCGAAATCCCAATCCACCACTCTTTGCGCAGGGACGTGGGCAGGTACGGGAACAATAGGAGTTGCTTCATGCGACATCATTTTATCCTCAAAGGATTTAGCGAGGTCAGTCAAGCCTCATGGTAGACACTGCTCTGATGGCTCGGGATGCGAGTCAGCCAGCCAGATACCCTCCATCCGCATAAATAACCTGAGCTGTCACGTAACTGGCCAGTGGGCTTGCGAGGAAAAGCACCACTCGAGCGATCTCATCGGGTTCTGCTGGCAGGTCGGTAAGAGGGACCCTGGAGAACCATGCTTCGCCCAACTTACGCAAGTCCTCAGGAGACAAGCCGACCTGCGGTTGCCCCGTGACGGGAGCGGCCGCCGGAGTACGGGTACCACCAGGGCCAACGGCATTGACGCGAATGCCGTGCGGACCCAGTTCAACGGCAAGCGACTTTGTCATCATCGCTACGCCAGCCTTGGCAGTGTTGTAGTCCACTTTGAAACGCACGGGATGCGCTGCCGCCGTAGAGGCGATGTTTACCATCGCGCCCCCGTTGCCTTGACTGATCATCTGTTTTGCCACGGCCTGGGAGAGGAAAAACACCGCCCGAGTATTTACTGCCATGAAACGATCCCAGTTCTCCTGGGTAATAGATTCCCAAGTAGACCAACCCCGCAAGGCCGCGTTATTGACCAGAATATCGACCGATCCGAACGCCTGGACGGTGGTATCAACAATACGTTGAATGTCTTTTTCGCTGGTGACGTCTGCGGCAACCGCTATGGCTTTGCCACTGGACTCGGCAATCAGAGCCAGCGTTTCGGCGCACGCCTGTTCAGCAAGGTCAACGACTACCACCGAAGCGCCAGCATCGGCCAGACGACAAGCTATAGCCTGACCGATTCCACGCGCAGCGCCCGTCACAATGGCGACCTGGCCTTGTAAGTCGACAAGGCGATTGGTCGAAATAAAATTCATACCCGCTCCATTATCTGGAAATTTTTGGTCGTGCTGACAAGCCACGCGTTATAGGCGTTTCTATCAGGCGAAAATCGGTTCGATAGGCAAACGGTCCTGTGGACTCAGGCCATGCTCTTCCTCGGTTTCCCCCCATGCGAACCACACTATCGGCTTACGAGTTTCGCCAACGCGTCGCATAAAACCTTCCTGCTGAGGGGTCGGCGGGTGTTTGCGCATCATGTCTGGCATTGCGCCGCGAGGATCAGGAGTGAACTCCCACTTTTCACCGTCGATTACAAAGTCGATGCGCTCGGCAAAAGGCGATCCTTCCCGAGGAGTAACAAACCCTGTTATGTCTCGAGTAGCGACCACTTGCTCGCCATCCGTAAACACGGCAAAACCCAGTGGGCCATTGCCCAGCATGAAATGACCACATTCATAACTGCCATCTTCGTAGCGGGTACTCCAGGTATACCAGACGTTATGGCCCTGATGCTCCATCACGAGATCTTTATTCTTGTACAGATTTCCACCCTGCCCCATGTAGGTCTGATCGAAGGCGATCATGCCTTCGCAGGGCCGTCCCTTAATCTCGCCTTTCAGTTCGAAAATCTGCGAAACATAGTAGGTGCCGTAGTCACGGCCAGGCAGATACCAGTGCAACCCCGGCTTCAGAATGGGGCCAGAAAGGCTAAAAAGACCTTCCTCATGCCATGAGCAACTTGACTCATTGAAAGTGATACGAAATGGGCGTCCGCTAGCGCCTGCCGCAGATTTCCAGACTGCATCCTTACCCTCCAGGGATATCTCACAGTCATCGGTGGTGGCCTGTAGCTGCATCGAGTTCAGGTCAAAGCGCAACTGTTCTCCGTCAACCTCAGTCGACATCACAAGAAGAACTGCAGGAGGCTTGGAGAGTGCGGAATCATCTGTTGCAATCCCGGTAGCTACGCCCTCACCGTGGTGGGACACCCGCCGACAGATTTCAAACATCTCGCCGTCATCGGTGCGCATACAACCATAAAGGAAGGTTGCTGACGGATACAGACCAAAGAACCCGCGTGTGGAAACCATAGCGGCTGCATCAACCTGATGAGCACCTGCCATTTGTTGGAAGAAATGGCCCCGAGGGTAGACAGACTGGAGCTTGGGCATAGAAAGAATTCCGCATTATTATTCAATATTAGGAACGTCGTACAAGATAGTAACCGCACGGAGAGAGACGATATATCGGCCATATCAAAATGGACCATTGCACACCACACAATAATCCAGTCCTCTTCAAAGACCCATGCAGTCCGATCAGCTACGTCATCCGCTATACGAAGGACCGATAACCCTATAGATTTCAAGTATCGACTGGTGACAAGAAGACCAAAATGGCCCTAGATAAAATCCACGCCATGCGCGCCTTCGTCGCGGTGATCCAAGCAGGCAGCTTCACCAATGCAGCTCGCCTGCTCGAAATATCAGCCCCCTCGCTCTCGCGACAGATCGCCGAACTGGAACGCACCCTTGACGTACGGCTTATTCAGCGAACCACCCGACGTCTGCAGTTGACCGCAGAAGGACAGATCTATCTGGAGGGGTGCGAAAGGTTACTGGAACAGATGGACGAATTGGATGCTGAGGTACAGACCAATAGACGACAGCTCCATGGCCTTCTGCGTATCGCTGCGCCAGAGATGCCCAAACCTCTGATCACGGTGCTGAAGGAGTATATGGATAGCTACCCAAACGTAAAAGTTGAGGTAGACATACTCAACCGGCCCGTCGATATGGTGGCGGAGGGGATCGACCTGTGGATTCATATATTTGGCCCAATCCCACTGGGCTATATCTCTAGGCCCATCGTGGACCTGCCGTTGGCAGTGTGTGCATCACCTGATTACCTGGCTCGATTCGGTGCCCCCCTTCATCCTCGTGAACTGTCAGACCACCGATGCATGCATACCAAGCTGACCCGCGAAAGCAATCCATGGTGTTTTGAGAGGGATGGCGAGTCTTGCAGCGTGCAATTGCTCGATGGTCTGGTCACCAACACCGGAGACCTCCAGCGAGAGCTAGCCCTCGCTGGTCATGGCATCGTTCGATTGCCGTTGGTCTACGTGGCAGACGACATTAAACAAGGCCGCTTGCTGACATTGCTTGAGGATTGGAAACCGCAGGCTTCAGTTTTAATCAGTGCCGTCTATCCCAGCGCACGATATGTGCCAACCAAGGTCAGCGCCTTTGTAGAGTTTCTACAACACCACGCCATGTCCCTCGCCCACAGCCCGGTCAGCAGATCGAAACAGTAGAACCTCACTCGCCTTACGCTGATCGCCGGCATCATCCCCACGTAGAGCCATGAGATCTTCTGTGTCGATTGACTTCAGCAGCAGACTCGCTATTTCGCTCGCCCTGCCATCACTGTCTGCCCTTGTGGCTCGCTGTTGAATTCGATATCCCGCCTTGACTGTCGAAAAGATCGCACCACCCGATTAATACAGTTGTATGAAATTATCCATCGTAGATGCACAAGACACCTTGCTCTGTCAGCAGAACGAAAATATAAATGGCGTGCACGTATATGAACGTGCGACGATTTAATCTCAACACGCTGCAGCCTTCACAAAACTGCCATGGCCAGCCTATAGATGCCTGCCGGTAAGCAGCCAGCTGCAAAGCATAGACACACACTTCCAGCCCCAAAAAATAAAAAGAGTGAGGTGCAACATGCGAATTATCCAAAGGACCGGTCCGTCAGCCTACATGTCGGCGCCCTTCCTGCTCGCCGGGCTTGCCCTGGCGATGGGCCAGGTTGATACGGTTCATGCGTTCAGTATCGACAGTGGTAATCCCGATCTCACCATGAGCCTGGACACCACCGTGCGTTTTAACAATGGATGGCGCGTCTCTGGTCGCGACAAGAATCTGGCGAACAATGTCAATGTCGATGAAGGCAACTACCTGTTCGACAAAGGTGACACCATCTTGTCCCGCCTTGATCTGTTCAGTGAATTCGACCTCAATTGGAAAAACCAGTATGGCCTGCGCCTAAGCGGTGCAGCCTGGTACGACAATAATTTTCCCGACAAAAGCGAGAGTGCTCCCGGGCTGGAAGCCCAGGCGAACTATCGCAACAATCGATTTTCCAGCGTGGTTAATCGCTACTATTCAGGACCGTCCGCTGAGTTTCGGGATTACTTTGTCTGGGGTAATTTTAACATCGGCAGTACGGATCTGAACGTGCGAGCGGGTAGCTTCGCCTGGCTGCCGGGAGAGTATCTACTCGGTAATGGCAGCAGCATCTCCTACTCGATGAGCCCGAACGATGGCCTGCTTAGTGACCTCAGTCCCGGCGCCTCAGCCAAAGAAACCGCCTTGCCAATAGGTCAGGTCGCTACAACCTGGCAGTTGATTCCAGAGCTGTCGGTGATGCTGCAGTACACGTACGAATTTGAACCTTCGCGCGTTTCGGAAGGCGGAACCTATTTCGCCGTCGCCGACGGTCAGCTACGCGGGCCAGACTTTCTGGCTCCGAACGTGGCACGTCATAGTCCGAAGGAAGGCGATAACGGCGATGTGGCGGTCGGGCTGCGCTGGTCTCCTGAATGGGCCTCGGACAGCAGCTTCGGTCTGTGGTATCGAAAGTTCGACGACAAAAATGCGAGCTGGGCAAACCAAGTTGTCATTCGAAACCCAAGGGCACCGTATGCACGGGCTGTCTACGCCAAAGACATCGAGCTATACGGTCTGACATGGAACGGTGTATGGCAGTCTGTTGGCATTGGTGCAGAAGTGAACTACCGCAAGAACATGCCGCTAAACTCCACCGGTCAATTCATCGCTGTTGGCCAGCCGGAGCCAGGCAATCTAGACGGCGCCCGAGGTGAAACCGTGCACGCGCTGCTCAGTGGCGCCATCACGATCAACCAGAATGCATTGTTTGATAGTGGTGCAATTGCCGCACAGTTGGATTACACGCATCTCGTCAAAGTGACGGACAACGAACAGTTCTTCAACGCCAGTGATAGCGAAGGTGGCTCGGTGGCTGGACGCTGCGCCAATAAAGAGTTGCTGCGTAACTGCTCCACGAAGAACGCGGCCTCGGTAGGCGTCAACTTCACGCCAGTTTGGCAGCAGGTGCTCCCCAGCATTGATCTGTCTTTCCCAATGTTCGTCAACTATGGCCTATATGGCAACTCAGCGGCTAACAATGCCGGTATCGCGCCGGAAGACTCATACCTCATCAAGGTCGGCCCACGCCTGGAGTATTTCGCTGGCACCATGAAACACCAGTTCGATCTTGCTTACACTGCCCGTGGCGGCCGTACTGGTCATATCGGGGGTGCGGACGCTTACAGCGGGCTCGCGAACCTGCATGACCGCGATACGCTAATTCTCACCTATCAAACTGCATTCTAACGGGAGCTATTAT
>NZ_JAVAJK010000053.1:0-6338 GCF_052112325.1 Pseudomonas sp. Yb2C2
GCCGACGGGTTGCACCTGATCAGTCGGCGCATCAACGCTGATGGCACTCAGGTCAAGTACCGCTACGATAACGTGCGGTTATTGCTGACCGAGATCGAAAACGAGGTTGGCGAGACCTACCGACTTGATTACCACCCCAATGGCCTGATCCAGCAGGAAACCGGCTTTGACGGGCAGCGTACGGCCTATGTCTACGACCTCAACGGCAACCTGCAGGAAAAGACCGAACACGGTGACGATGGCAGTCAGCTCGTTACTCGCTACGAGCGCGATCACGCCGGACGCCTCGTCAGAAAAACCCTGCCCGACGGTAGCCTTGTTGAATATGCCTACGACCGCCAGGGCAACCTCCTCAGCGTCGATGACGGCCACTGGGCGCTGGCCTACGAATACGACCGCCAAAACCGCCTCACCGCCGAACACCAGGGCTGGGGCACCTTGCGCTACGGCTACGACGCCTGCGGCCAGCTTCAACACCTGCGCCTACCCGATAACAACCGACTGGTTTTTAACCATGCGAAAGGCGGCCACCTCGCCACCATCGAATTAAACGGCGCGCTGCTGACGTCTCATCTGTTCAAGGCCGGCCAGGAACATCAGCGCCAACAAGGCCAACTCCTCAGCCACTACCACTACGACGACCAACACCGCCTGCACGCCCACGCAATCACCCAGCAACAGGACCACCTCTACCAACGCCAATACGACTATGACAAAACCGGCAACCTCACCCGCCTGCTCGACACGCGCAAAGGCGAACACCACTACCACTACGACCCACTAGGCCGCCTCACCCGCGCCGACCACTCCCAAGACCTGCAGGAACGCTTCGGCCACACCCGCGCCGGCAACCGCCTGATGATCCAGGGCGACCGCCACTACGACTATGACGCCTTCGGCAACCTCATCCGCGAGCGGCGTGGCAAAGGCCATCAACTCGTCACCGAATACCGCTACGACTGCCAGCATCGGCTGATAGGCCTCACCCAACCCAACGGCCAAACCGCCAGCTATCGCTATGACCCGTTTGGGCGACGCATCAGCAAAACCGTGGACGGCCTAACGACGGAGTTTTTCTGGCAAGGCGACAGGCTGATTGCCGAGCACCATGCGGATAGCCATCGCAGCTATCTCTATGAACCCGACAGCTTTCGTCCACTGGCCCTGTTGGAAGGTTTCGGCCCAGAAGAAACGAAGCCGTACCACTACCAACTCGACCACCTCGGCACACCGCAGGAACTCACCGACCCCGACGGCGAAATCGTCTGGTCCGCGCATTACCGCGCCTACGGCCAGATCAGCCGACTCGACAAAGGCACAATCGACAACCCGCTACGTTTCCAGGGCCAGTACTTTGATCAGGAAAGCGGGCTGCACTACAACCGCCATCGCTACTACAATCCGGATATTGGGTGTTACCTGACGCCTGACCCGGTGAAGTTGGCGGGTGGGCTCAACGCGTACCAGTACGTGCCGAACCCTATGGGGTGGGTGGATCCGTTAGGTCTGAGTACCTGTCCAGGCGGGGATAAATGCAAGCCGAACCCCAGTGCTGAAGTTCCAGCGGGAAAAGCACAGGTTAATGAAGGCAGCCCACTCAGTCCCACAAGCTCCAACTCTCCACCTACACTGGGCTATCATAAGGAGACCTTTGCCAATAAACCTGTAAAGCCGGAAGAAACCATTCAGAAATGGGATGAATTTCTAGGACCTGGCCCTCACACAAACACCAACCCACGAACTGGGAAGCCCGACCGCGACAGAATTGTTTCCAGCGACGCAAAAAGAAGTATTCGTTACGGGGCCCATGAAATGAATAGCAAGCCAAGCAAGCATCACTATCATGAGGAGACATGGACGTTCGAGATAAAAACCAATACCATGAACGTTGACAATACTGTTGTACGCGTTCCCCTGACGAAGAAGTGAAATGAAGATACAAATAACTGATATTTTTTCTGACAAAGGCACTGTGAGAGTAAAATTCAACTCACCTTTTGGAAATGCCACAGCTTTATGGAGCGGAACCAAGTTAAAAACTGGTGAAATTCTGGATGTAGAGTTAGAACTTGATGAAATATTTTCATGGGGACAAAACATCATGTCCTCATCTGTAAAAACACCACAGATCGCTTCTGCGAATGGTGCTCATAAAATTATCGGCGAGCTTATCCAAGATGCAGACCAAAGTTGCTCAATACTAAAAATCGGCGATTCAGTAATTTTGATTGAAATTGACAAGCCAATCACCGGCAAGCCCAGCTTTGTTGAAGTGATAACAAATGACATTCTTCTTCACCCAACAAATGTTTGAGCATAAGTTCACTTACTCACAGCCGTAAATTACATATAAAAAAATGCTCAACCAGCGGAAATCAATCGGAGAGAGCTATAAAAAATACACATTTTTTAATATGCAACATAAAGAAAATCAACAACAATACTAGATACAGACGGAAACCCAATCACCGCCTGCACGGACTACTGAAACGAAACATCAACCTAAACTTTCAATCCTCCGCAGCCTTCTATTCAAAAGCCAGGAAAAATATATAAAATTCAGACCAGCGATTACCTCCCCTTCATCCAATCAAACAATTCAAACTTCACAGAATGTAGTTAGTCAGGCAGATGAAGTATTTAAGGTAGATCGTGGGCATGGGGCTGCTACGCAGCCCAACGCGAGCAAGCTCGCTCACCACAAGTGTTCGCTCACCAGGGGTGGGTTACGTTGCCCTTAGATCCCAGCCAACGCCAAGTCCATCGCGAAGTAGGTAAAGATCAAATCCGCACCCGCACGCTTGATCGACCCCAAGGTCTCACGCACGACCCGATCCTCATCGATCGCTCCCGCCTGGGCGCCGAATTTGATCATCGCGTATTCGCCGCTGACCTGGTACGCCGCCACCGGCAGGCGCGAGGCTTCGCGGATGTCGCGGATGATGTCGAGGTAGGCACCGGCCGGCTTGACCATCAGTGCGTCCGCGCCTTCCTGTTCGTCCAGCAGCGATTCGCGCACGGCTTCGCGGCGGTTCATCGGGTTCATCTGGTAGCTTTTGCGGTCGCCCTTGAGCGCACTGCCGCCGGCTTCGCGGAATGGGCCGTAGAGGGCCGAGGCGAATTTGGTGGAGTAGGCCATGATCGGGATATGGGTGAAGCCGGCTTCATCCAGCGCACGGCGGATGGCCTGGACCTGGCCGTCCATGGCGGCCGAGGGGGCGATCACGTCGGCCCCGGCGCGGGCGGCGGCAACGGCTTGCTTGCCGAGGTTGACCAGGGTCGCGTCGTTGTCGACATGGGCACCGTGCATCACGCCGCAGTGGCCGTGGTCGGTGTATTCGCAGAAGCAGGTGTCGGACATTACGATCATGTCCGGCACCGCGTCCTTGATGATCGAGGACATCCGCGAGACCAGGCCGCGTTCCTTCCAGGTGTCGCTGCCGTTGGCGTCCAGGTGGTGGGACACGCCGAAGGTCATCACCGACTTGATACCGGCACGGGCATAGCGCTCGATCTCGGCAGCCAGCTTCTTTTCCGGGATGCGTTGCACGCCGGGCATGCTGGTGATCGGCACGAAGTCGTCGATTTCTTCTTCGACGAAAATCGGCAGCACCAGGTCGTTGAGGGTGAACTCGGTTTCCTGGAACAAGCCACGCAGCTCCGGGGAGCGGCGCAGGCGGCGTGGACGGGCTTGGGGGAACTGGCTGGTCATGGCTGTCCTGAAAAAGTGGCGGGAAATCTTTGGGGCGAAAGCTTATGCCCCAAGGCCCCGGCAGCACAAATGCACAGGGGCCAACAGTGTATTGCGGGGGCCGTAATAATGTATTGATCTAGAGCTGTAGATGACCTTCGATACACACCGTAACGGCGCCGCCGACCCAGATTTCATCACCCTGGCGCTCGACGCGAATACGCCCCGCACGCCCCATGGCCGTGCCCTGGCTGACCACGTAGCACTCAGGTGCGAGTCCTTCGCTGAGCAGCCATTGTGCGACGCCCGCATTCAGGCTGCCGGTGGCAGGGTCTTCCTGGGCCCCGTCGCCTGCGACAAAGGCACGCACCTCAAACTGCGCGTCCACGTCGTCAGCCGGGTTGCAAGGAGCAATCACCCCGACGGCCAGCCCAAGCAGCTGCGAATAGTCCGGCTGCAAGGCCAGGACCTGATCACGGTCAGCCAGCATCACCGCGAGCCACCCCGCGCCATTGTCGACCCACTGGCTGCGCACAATGGCCCCCGGCGCCAGGCCCAATCCCAGGCGAACGCGCTCCAGCAGCGCGGAGTCCACAGGGCCGGAGCGCATCAACGGCGGTGCAATAAACGCCAGTTCATCGCCTTGACGCCGAATACGCACCAGGCCGATTCCACACTCCTGGATAATCTCCTCGCCTTGGGGTACCCCACCCGCCTTGAGCCACGTATGGCAACTGCCCAGCGTCGGGTGCCCGGCGAACGGCAGCTCCTGCAAGGTGGTAAAGATCCTCACCTGGTAGTCCGCCCGAGCATCGCGCGGTGTCAGCAAAAACGTGGTTTCACTGAGGTTTGTCCATTTGGCGAAGTCAGCCATCTGTTGGTCGCTGAGGCTGTCAGCACCCAGCACGACGGCCAGCGGATTGCCCTTGAGCGACACGCTGCTGAATACATCCAGTTGTTTGAAATCGAAAGTCGGCATGCTTCAGCTCGGAATATTCAGGCCACGGATGACCGCCGGCCGGGCGACAAAGCCGTCCAGCGCGCGCAGTACGTTAGGGAAGTCGGCAATGCCCACCAGATCGCCCGATTCATAGAAACCGATCAGGTTGCGAATCCAGGGGAAGGTGGCGATGTCGGCGATGCTGTAGTCGTCGCCCATGATCCAGGTGCGGCCGAGCAGGCGCTTTTCCAGCACGTCCAGCAGGCGACGGGATTCCGCGGCGTAACGGTCGCGGGGGCGCTTGTCTTCGTAGTCCTTGCCGGCGAACTTATTGAAGAAGCCCAGTTGGCCAAACATCGGACCGATGCCCCCCATCTGGAACATCAGCCATTGAATCGTTTCATAACGTGTCGCCGGATCTTCGGAAAGCAACTGGCTGGATTTTTCCGCCAGGTAGATCAGGATTGCGCCTGACTCGAACAGCGCCAACGGCTGCCCCGCCGGGCCGTCGGGGTCGATGATCGCGGGGATTTTGTTGTTGGGGTTCAGGGACAGGAACTCGGGGGAAAACTGGTCCTGGGTCTCGAAACTGACCTTGTGCGCCTCATAAGGCAGGCCCAGCTCTTCGAGCATGATCGAGACTTTTACCCCGTTGGGCGTGGGCAACGAGTACAGTTGCAGGCGCTCCGGATGCCGGGCGGGCCATTTGCTGTTGATCGGGAACGCGGCGATCGGGTTCATCGGGAAACTCCCTGGCGGAAAGCCCCCATGATAATCATCTGTCCCACGTCCTGCATGGGTCATCAATGCGCAACATCAGCGGGCTATTATCCCCCGTGGGCGAACCAATACGCCCGCGTGCACTCTTAAGTGCGCTCAAACGGTGAATGGAGGCACTTCGCTGTACCGACACGGAATACCCGCAGGACGCCCCAGGCGTCATTGGGCCAGGCTTGTCCGCCTTAACGTGACGCACGAAGACTCGAACCCATAATGACGATCAAGCCTCTGCGCCTTGTGCAACGACTGAAACACTACGCCTACATCATGTTGCCCCTTTTGCTGGTGAGCGGCGCCATGGTTGCCGCCCTCGACGCCCGGGAAAGCCGCGCCCAACCGGTGGACGGCGTGCAAACCCTGGTGTTCCTGCGCCACGCCGAGAAACCGGCCGGCGGCCTGGGCCAACTCAATTGCCAAGGGTTGAACCGAGCAATGAACCTGGCCACCCTGCTGCCGGAAAAATTCGGCAAGGCCAACTTCGTGTTTGCCGCCAACCCGACGCGCAATGTCGAGGAAGGTGAGCTGGACAATTCCTACAGCTATATTCGCCCGTTGATGACCATCAGCCCCAGCGCCATCAAGTTGGGCCTGCCGGTGAACATCAAGTTCTCGGCCAACGACACCAGCGACCTGGCCGACGAGCTGGTGGAAGACAAATACCACAATGCCACCATCTACACCGCGTGGTCCCACGGCTACCTGCCGGAGCTGATCAACAAGGTGGCCAGTGAGGCCTCCGGCGAAAAACACACGATTACCGACGACTGGTCCGGCAGCGACTACGACACGCTGTACGTACTGACGCTGACCTGGCACAACGGCAAAGCCTCGTTGCTCAGCCGCAACTACAAGCAGGGCCTGAACGACGGTGAAGAAACCTGCCCGCAGCCAACACAGGTGAGTGCCGATAGCTGAGGGCGTATGATG
>NZ_JAVAJK010000054.1:0-5496 GCF_052112325.1 Pseudomonas sp. Yb2C2
TTTAATCTTGACGATGACCTACTCTCACATGGGGAAACCCCACACTACCATCGGCGATGCATCGTTTCACTGCTGAGTTCGGGATGGGATCAGGTGGTTCCAATGCTCTATGGTCGTCAAGAAATTCGGGTACTGAGTCGTGGCCGGCTGGCCTCGCTTCAGCAAATTGGGTATGTGACAGCTGTCGGTGTTTTGTGAAATCTCGAACTTTCGGTTCATTGCGTCTTCACACACCGCAATCTGGCCTTTCGACGCAAATTGCTTGGGTGTTATATGGTCAAGCCTCACGGGCAATTAGTATTGGTTAGCTCAACGCCTCACAGCGCTTACACACCCAACCTATCAACGTCGTAGTCTTCGACGGCCCTTCAGGGGACTCAAGGTCCCAGTGAGATCTCATCTTGAGGCTAGTTTCCCGCTTAGATGCTTTCAGCGGTTATCTATTCCGAACATAGCTACCCGGCAATGCCACTGGCGTGACAACCGGAACACCAGAGGTTCGTCCACTCCGGTCCTCTCGTACTAGGAGCAGCCCCTCTCAAATCTCAAACGTCCACGGCAGATAGGGACCGAACTGTCTCACGACGTTCTAAACCCAGCTCGCGTACCACTTTAAATGGCGAACAGCCATACCCTTGGGACCGGCTTCAGCCCCAGGATGTGATGAGCCGACATCGAGGTGCCAAACACCGCCGTCGATATGAACTCTTGGGCGGTATCAGCCTGTTATCCCCGGAGTACCTTTTATCCGTTGAGCGATGGCCCTTCCATACAGAACCACCGGATCACTAAGACCTACTTTCGTACCTGCTCGACGTGTCTGTCTCGCAGTCAAGCGCGCTTTTGCCTTTATACTCTACGACCGATTTCCGACCGGTCTGAGCGCACCTTCGTACTCCTCCGTTACTCTTTAGGAGGAGACCGCCCCAGTCAAACTACCCACCATACACTGTCCTCGATCCGGATAACGGACCTGAGTTAGAACCTCAAAGTTGCCAGGGTGGTATTTCAAGGTTGGCTCCACGCAGACTGGCGTCCACGCTTCAAAGCCTCCCACCTATCCTACACAAGCAAATTCAAAGTCCAGTGCAAAGCTATAGTAAAGGTTCACGGGGTCTTTCCGTCTAGCCGCGGATACACTGCATCTTCACAGCGATTTCAATTTCACTGAGTCTCGGGTGGAGACAGCGCCGCCATCGTTACGCCATTCGTGCAGGTCGGAACTTACCCGACAAGGAATTTCGCTACCTTAGGACCGTTATAGTTACGGCCGCCGTTTACCGGGGCTTCGATCAAGAGCTTCGCGTTAGCTAACCCCATCAATTAACCTTCCGGCACCGGGCAGGCGTCACACCCTATACGTCCACTTTCGTGTTTGCAGAGTGCTGTGTTTTTAATAAACAGTCGCAGCGGCCTGGTATCTTCGACCGGCATGAGCTTACGGAGCAAGTCCTTCACCCTCACCGGCGCACCTTCTCCCGAAGTTACGGTGCCATTTTGCCTAGTTCCTTCACCCGAGTTCTCTCAAGCGCCTTGGTATTCTCTACCCAACCACCTGTGTCGGTTTGGGGTACGGTTCCTGGTTACCTGAAGCTTAGAAGCTTTTCTTGGAAGCATGGCATCAACCACTTCGTTAACTAAAAGTTAACTCGTCATCAGCTCTCGGCCTTAGAATCCCGGATTTACCTAAGATTCCAGCCTACCACCTTAAACTTGGACAACCAACGCCAAGCTGGCCTAGCCTTCTCCGTCCCTCCATCGCAATAACCAGAAGTACAGGAATATTAACCTGTTTTCCATCGACTACGCTTTTCAGCCTCGCCTTAGGGACCGACTAACCCTGCGTCGATTAACGTTGCGCAGGAAACCTTGGTCTTTCGGCGTGGGTGTTTTTCACACCCATTATCGTTACTCATGTCAGCATTCGCACTTCTGATACCTCCAGCAAGCTTCTCAACTCACCTTCACAGGCTTACAGAACGCTCCTCTACCGCATCACTTACGTGATACCCGTAGCTTCGGTGTATGGTTTGAGCCCCGTTACATCTTCCGCGCAGGCCGACTCGACTAGTGAGCTATTACGCTTTCTTTAAAGGGTGGCTGCTTCTAAGCCAACCTCCTAGCTGTCTAAGCCTTCCCACATCGTTTCCCACTTAACCATAACTTTGGGACCTTAGCTGACGGTCTGGGTTGTTTCCCTTTTCACGACGGACGTTAGCACCCGCCGTGTGTCTCCCATGCTCGGCACTTGTAGGTATTCGGAGTTTGCATCGGTTTGGTAAGTCGGGATGACCCCCTAGCCGAAACAGTGCTCTACCCCCTACAGTGATACATGAGGCGCTACCTAAATAGCTTTCGAGGAGAACCAGCTATCTCCGAGCTTGATTAGCCTTTCACTCCGATCCACAGGTCATCCGCTAACTTTTCAACGGTAGTCGGTTCGGTCCTCCAGTTAGTGTTACCCAACCTTCAACCTGCCCATGGATAGATCGCCCGGTTTCGGGTCTATTCCCAGCGACTAGACGCCCTATTAAGACTCGCTTTCGCTACGCCTCCCCTATTCGGTTAAGCTCGCCACTGAAAATAAGTCGCTGACCCATTATACAAAAGGTACGCAGTCACCCAACAAAGTGGGCTCCCACTGCTTGTACGCATACGGTTTCAGGATCTATTTCACTCCCCTCTCCGGGGTTCTTTTCGCCTTTCCCTCACGGTACTAGTTCACTATCGGTCAGTCAGTAGTATTTAGCCTTGGAGGATGGTCCCCCCATATTCAGACAAAGTTTCTCGTGCTCCGTCCTACTCGATTTCATGACTAAGAGATTTTCGCGTACAGGGCTATCACCCACTATGGCCGCACTTTCCAGAGCGTTCCGCTAATCTCAAAGCCACTTAAGGGCTAGTCCCCGTTCGCTCGCCACTACTAAGGGAATCTCGGTTGATTTCTTTTCCTCAGGGTACTTAGATGTTTCAGTTCCCCTGGTTCGCCTCTTGCACCTATGTATTCAGTACAAGATAACCATCTTATGATGGCTGGGTTCCCCCATTCAGACATCTCCGGATCAAAGTCTGTTTGCCGACTCCCCGAAGCTTTTCGCAGGCTACCACGTCTTTCATCGCCTCTGACTGCCAAGGCATCCACCGTATGCGCTTCTTCACTTGACCATATAACCCCAAGCAATCTGGTTATACTGTGAAGACGACATTCGCCGAAAATTCGATCATACTCAATTAAGAGCCACTCACAAATTTTACCTTAGCCTGATCCGTTACCAGTGAAAGTAACGTTCAGTCTATCTTTCTATCACATACCCAAATTTTTAAAGAACGATCTAATCAAAGACTAGAAATCAACATTCACCATCATACTGATGGAATGCTCATTTCTAAGCTTTCATAACGTAGAAGCAGTAGTGGTGGAGCCAAACGGGATCGAACCGTTGACCTCCTGCGTGCAAGGCAGGCGCTCTCCCAGCTGAGCTATGGCCCCGTATTTCTACAGGCGTTTCCCACACAAAATTGGTGGGTCTGGGCAGATTCGAACTGCCGACCTCACCCTTATCAGGGGTGCGCTCTAACCAACTGAGCTACAGACCCAATTTCGGGCTGCTTCTTTATCGTCTTCTTCAATGAATCAAGCAATTCGTGTGGGAACTTATGGAGCAGCTGATGTCGTCGATTAAGGAGGTGATCCAGCCGCAGGTTCCCCTACGGCTACCTTGTTACGACTTCACCCCAGTCATGAATCACACCGTGGTAACCGTCCTCCCGAAGGTTAGACTAGCTACTTCTGGTGCAACCCACTCCCATGGTGTGACGGGCGGTGTGTACAAGGCCCGGGAACGTATTCACCGCGACATTCTGATTCGCGATTACTAGCGATTCCGACTTCACGCAGTCGAGTTGCAGACTGCGATCCGGACTACGATCGGTTTTCTGGGATTAGCTCCACCTCGCGGCTTGGCAACCCTCTGTACCGACCATTGTAGCACGTGTGTAGCCCAGGCCGTAAGGGCCATGATGACTTGACGTCATCCCCACCTTCCTCCGGTTTGTCACCGGCAGTCTCCTTAGAGTGCCCACCATAACGTGCTGGTAACTAAGGACAAGGGTTGCGCTCGTTACGGGACTTAACCCAACATCTCACGACACGAGCTGACGACAGCCATGCAGCACCTGTCTCAATGTTCCCGAAGGCACCAATCCATCTCTGGAAAGTTCATTGGATGTCAAGGCCTGGTAAGGTTCTTCGCGTTGCTTCGAATTAAACCACATGCTCCACCGCTTGTGCGGGCCCCCGTCAATTCATTTGAGTTTTAACCTTGCGGCCGTACTCCCCAGGCGGTCAACTTAATGCGTTAGCTGCGCCACTAAGAGCTCAAGGCTCCCAACGGCTAGTTGACATCGTTTACGGCGTGGACTACCAGGGTATCTAATCCTGTTTGCTCCCCACGCTTTCGCACCTCAGTGTCAGTATCAGTCCAGGTGGTCGCCTTCGCCACTGGTGTTCCTTCCTATATCTACGCATTTCACCGCTACACAGGAAATTCCACCACCCTCTACCATACTCTAGTCAGTCAGTTTTGAATGCAGTTCCCAGGTTGAGCCCGGGGATTTCACATCCAACTTAACAAACCACCTACGCGCGCTTTACGCCCAGTAATTCCGATTAACGCTTGCACCCTCTGTATTACCGCGGCTGCTGGCACAGAGTTAGCCGGTGCTTATTCTGTCGGTAACGTCAAAACCATCACGTATTAGGTAATGGCCCTTCCTCCCAACTTAAAGTGCTTTACAATCCGAAGACCTTCTTCACACACGCGGCATGGCTGGATCAGGCTTTCGCCCATTGTCCAATATTCCCCACTGCTGCCTCCCGTAGGAGTCTGGACCGTGTCTCAGTTCCAGTGTGACTGATCATCCTCTCAGACCAGTTACGGATCGTCGCCTTGGTGAGCCATTACCCCACCAACTAGCTAATCCGACCTAGGCTCATCTGATAGCGCAAGGCCCGAAGGTCCCCTGCTTTCTCCCGTAGGACGTATGCGGTATTAGCGTCCGTTTCCGGACGTTATCCCCCACTACCAGGCAGATTCCTAGGCATTACTCACCCGTCCGCCGCTCTCAAGAGAAGCAAGCTTCTCTCTACCGCTCGACTTGCATGTGTTAGGCCTGCCGCCAGCGTTCAATCTGAGCCATGATCAAACTCTTCAGTTCAAACATCTTTGGGTTTTTAAGAAACCCTAAACTTGGCTCAGCAATCGTTGGTTATTCTTTGATTTCTCGCGGAGTAACTTGTGATGCTGATAATCTTGTTGACTATCAGTCTGACTCCACAAGCACCCACACGAATTGCTTGATTCAGTTGTTAAAGAGCGGTTGGTTAAGAGCTTTCGTCTCAACCGAGGCGCGCATTCTACAGCAGCCTCATTTGCTGTCAAGTGATTATTTTCAGAAGCTTTCGAAGATTTCTTCAACAACTTCAACCACTTGCGC
>NZ_JAVAJK010000055.1:0-3023 GCF_052112325.1 Pseudomonas sp. Yb2C2
CCCCACGCCCAGTAGGTACCAACCCCGCGTAAACCCGTAGCAGCTGCCGAGCGCGAGCGAGGCTGCGTTGCGGTGTGTCAGCTACACCGCTGACGCGGCCTCGCTTGCGCTCGGCAGCTGCTACGGGGGGCCTTCATACTATGGGTGGGAGGGCCTTCACGCTACGGGGCTGGTCAGGCCTTCGCACCCAACTCCGCTGACAGCCGCGCTGCGACCTGTTTGATCACAGGGATCAGCTCGGCCATTTTCTCCAGCGGCATGTAGGGCACGGTACTGGCGATGCTGATGCCGGCGACGATTCGCCGGCTGGCATCGCGCACCGGTGCCGCCACGCACCGGATCGACGGTTCGTTGTCTTCCAGGTCGAACGCATACCCGCCCACCACATACTCACGCATGCGCTGCTCGAACTGCGCCCAGGATTGTTCTGGATGCTGCGGCCATTGCAGGTTTTTCCCACCCGCCGGCAGGCTGGTCTCGTACAAACGCTGCCACTCTTGCACCGAGTCATCCAGCAGCATCGCCTTGCCCACGCCCGTGCGCGCCAACGGCATGCGATGGCCGACCCGCGAGCGCATTTCCGGACCGTTGCGGCCAGGGTTCTTGTGCAGGTAGAGCACGTCGTCGTATTCGCGAATGGCCAGGTGGATGGTGTCGCCGGTCAATGCCGACAGCTCATCCAGGTACGGCACCGCCAGGGTCACCAGCGGCAGCTCTTCGCGGGCCTGAAACCCCAGTTCGATCAACTTCGGCCCCAACAGGTAGCCGACTTGCGGCACCACGCGCAGGTAACGCTCTTCCACCAGGCAACTGGCCAGGCGGTGGGTGGTGCTGCGGGTGGTGCCGATGCGCCTGGCGATCTCTTTCAGATCCCGCGCACCGGCCGCCACCGCCTGCACGACGCCCAGGCCACGCAGCAGGGTCTGGGTGCCGGTGGGGGCTGCGTCTTTGACGGGGGTGTGGGCGTTTTCCTGCATATCGGGCCTATAGGTATGAAAGCGGGGGCATTATGGCAAATACCGCCCCTCAATACAGTGGCGATCCAAAGGTGGGAGGTGTTCGATCTAGCGCTGCTTCATGCGGTCGATGATGACCGCCAGCAACAGGATCGAGCCACGAATCACGTACTGGTAGAAGGTGTCGATATTCTTCAGGTTCATCGCGTTCTCGATGATCGCCAGGATCAGCACCCCGGCAATCACATGGCGGATCATGCCGATGCCGCCGCTCAACGACACCCCACCCAGCACGCAGGCGGAAATCACCGTCAGCTCGAACCCCTGGCCGATCATCGGCTGGCCCGAGGTCATGCGCGAGGCGAGGATCACCCCGGCCAGCGCGCCGATCAGGCCGTGCACGGCAAAGATGATGATCTTGGTGCGATCAACGTTCACCCCCGCGAGCAACGCGGCTTCCTGGTTCCCCCCGATCGCCATGGTGTTGCGCCCATAGGTGGTGTAGTTCAACAGCCAGCCAAAAAACACAAAGCACAGCACGGTGATGATGATCGGCACCGGCACGCCCAACAGTTGGCCGTTGCCGAACACAAAGAAATCCTCGTTCATCACCCCCACCGCCTTGCCGTTGGAGAAGATGTAGGCCAGGCCGCGCACGATCTGCATGGTCGCCAACGTCGCGATCAACGCATTGATACGCAGCTTGGCGATGACAATGCCGTTGATCAGCCCTACCACCAAACCCATGGCTAATGCAGCGGATACACCGAGCGCCACGCTGTCGGTGTCGCGAATCACGATCCCCGCCACCACACCGGCGCAGGCAATCACCGAGCCCACCGACAGGTCGAAGTGCCCCGACGCCAGGCAGAACAGCATGGTGCAGGCGGCGATGCCCACGGTGGAAATCGCCAGGCCCAGGCCGCGCATGTTCAGCGGCGAGAGGAAGTTGTCGATAAACAACGCGCTGAGCACAAAGATGCCCAATGCCGCCAACAGCATCACCCAGTCATCGAGAAACTTGCGCTGGTTGAAGCCCGGCCAGAAGCCCTTTGCAGTTTTTACCTGAGACATGCCTACACCCTCTTATTCTTCAAGCCCGCGAACGCGGGAGTGCCAGTTGCAGCAGGCGTGCTTCATCCGCTTGATCGCGGCTCAGTTCGCCGGTCAGCGCGCCTTCGCTCATCACCAGGATGCGATCGGAGATGCCCATCACTTCCATCAGGTCGCTGGACACCACAATCACCGCAATACCGCTGGCGGCCAGGTTATGAATGATCTGGTAGATCTCCGACTTGGCGCCGATGTCGATGCCGCGAGTCGGTTCGTCGAGCAGCAGCACCTTCATCGGCATCGACAGCCAGCGGCCAAGAATGGCTTTCTGCTGGTTGCCGCCGGACAGGTACATTATTTTCTGTTCAGCGTTAGGCGTTTTGACTTTCATCGCCTTGATCTGCTGGTCGGCGTTGCCCTTTTCCCAACCGTCGCGCAACAGCCAGCCAAACGACGCATGGGCGCCACGGGCACTGATGTTGATGTTCTCGGCGACGCTTGCGAGCGGGAGGATGCCCTCCTTCTTGCGGTCCTCGGGGCACAGCAGTACACCGGCGGCGATGGCATCACGCGGTGAGCGCAGTGTCAGTGCTTCACCGCAGAGCTCCAGGCTGCCGGCGCTGGCGCGTTCCAAGCCGCTGAGCAAACGGAACAACTCCGTGCGCCCTGCCCCCACCAGGCCGAACAGACCGAGAATCTCGCCCTTGCGCACCTCAAAACTGACCGGCTCACGCAAACCCGGACCCAGCAAACCGTCGACCTTGAGCGCCACCTCACCGTGCTCGCGCGGGCGGTAGTCGTAGATGTCCTGGATGTCGCGGCCGACCATGCAGGTCACCAACTGGTCGTGGGTCAACGCGCTCATGTCGTCGAAGGTGCGCACGTAACGGCCGTCCTTGAACACCGTGACCGCGTTGCAGATGCGGAACACCTCTTCCATGCGGTGCGACACGTAGAGCACCACTTTGCCCTCGTCCCGCAGGCGCGTAATGATCGCCATCAAGCGGTCGATCT
>NZ_JAVAJK010000056.1:0-2151 GCF_052112325.1 Pseudomonas sp. Yb2C2
TGCGTGAGCCGGTCAGTTTTGAGGTGCGCAAGGGCGAGATTCTCGGTCTGTTCGGCCTGGTGGGGGCAGGGCGCACGGAGTTGTTCCGTTTGCTCAGCGGCTTGGAACGCGCCAGCGCCGGCAGCCTTGAGTTATGCGGGGAGGCCCTGCAACTGCGCTCACCCCGCGACGCCATCGCCGCCGGTGTGCTGCTGTGCCCGGAAGATCGCAAGAAGGAAGGCATCATTCCGCTGTCCAGCGTCGCCGAGAACATCAATATCAGCGCCCGTGGAGCCCACTCTTCGTTCGGCTGGTTGCTGCGCGATGGCTGGGAGAAGGGCAATGCCGACCAGCAGATCAAGGCAATGAAGGTCAAAACCCCGACTGCCGCGCAAAAGATCATGTACCTGTCCGGCGGCAACCAGCAGAAAGCCATTCTTGGCCGCTGGCTGTCGATGCCCATGAAGGTCCTGCTGCTGGATGAGCCGACGCGTGGCATCGACATCGGCGCCAAGGCCGAGATCTACCAGATTATCCATAACCTCGCGGCCCAGGGCATTGCGGTGATCGTGGTGTCCAGCGACCTGATGGAAGTGATGGGCATCTCCGACCGCATCCTGGTGCTGTGCGAAGGCGCGATGCGCGGCGAACAGACCCGCGAACACGCGACCGAATCCAACCTGCTGCAACTGGCCCTGCCGCGCGGCCTGGCGAACTGAGAGAAGACCATGACGACTCAAAACAACGCGCTGCCGACGGCACGCAAACCCCTCGATATGCGCGCACTGCTCGACAACTGGGCGATGTTGCTGGCAGCGGTGGGCATCTTTGTCCTGTGCGCCTTGCTCATCGATAACTTCCTTTCGCCGTTGAACATGCGCGGCCTGGGCCTGGCGATTTCCACCGTGGGCATCGCCGCCTGCACCATGCTGTTCTGCCTGGCATCGGGGCACTTCGACTTGTCGGTAGGCTCGGTGATTGCCTGCGCCGGCGTGGTGGCGGCGATTGTGATGCGCGATACCGACAGCGTCATGCTGGGCATTGGCGCGGCGCTGCTGATGGGCCTGGTCGTGGGGCTGATCAACGGCATCGTGATCGCCAAGCTGCGGGTCAATGCGTTGATCACCACCTTGGCGACCATGCAGATCGTGCGCGGCCTGGCCTATATCTTTGCCGACGGCAAGGCGGTGGGGGTGTCCCAGGATCAGTTCTTTATCTTTGGCAATGGCCAACTGCTGGGCGTGCCGGTGCCGATCCTGATCACCATCGTGTGCTTCCTGTTTTTCGGCTGGCTGCTCAACTACACCACCTACGGGCGCAACACCATGGCCATCGGCGGTAACCCGGAAGCGGCGTTGCTGGCGGGGGTGAATGTCGACCGCACCAAGATCCTGATCTTCGCCGTGCACGGCCTGATCGGCGCATTGGCCGGGGTGATCCTCGCCTCGCGCATGACCTCGGGCCAGCCGATGATCGGCCAGGGTTTCGAGCTGACGGTGATTTCCGCCTGCGTGCTGGGCGGGGTGTCGCTGAGCGGCGGCATCGGCATGATCCGCCATGTGATTGCCGGGGTGTTGATTTTGGCGATCATCGAGAACGCGATGAACCTGAAGAACATCGACACCTTCTACCAGTATGTGATCCGCGGTTCGATCCTGCTGCTGGCGGTGGTCATCGACCGCATGAAACAACGCTGATGGTGGTAACCAAGCCCGTCGTAGTGAGCGGGCTTGCCCGCGCTGGGGCGCGAAGCGGCCCCAACACAGTCACTGCATTCTTCCAGGCTGAACCGGGTGGCGGGTTTTAGGGCCGCTTCGCGCCCCAGCGCGGGTCAAGCCCGCTCACCACAGCGGTTCGCTCCTGCTGCTGGCGGTGGTCATCGACCGCATGAAACAACGCTGATGGTGGTAACCAAGCCCGTCGTAGTGAGCGGGCTTGCCCCGCGCTGGGGCGCGAAGCGGCCCCAACACAGTCACTGCATTCTTCCAGGCTGAACCGGGTGGCGGGTTTTAGGGCCGCTTCGCGCCCCAGCGCGGGTCAAGCCGGCTCACCACAGCGGTTCGCTCCTGCTGCTGGCGGTGGTCATCGACCGCATGAAACAACGCTGATGGTGGTAACCAAGCCCGTCGTAGTGAGCGGGCTTGCCCCGCGCTGGGGCGCGAAGCGGCCCCA
>NZ_JAVAJK010000057.1:0-1568 GCF_052112325.1 Pseudomonas sp. Yb2C2
ACGGCGCCGCGCGCAGGATGCCGCCACCGATACTGCGAGCCATCTGGCCAGGCTTCTGGGTAAGCCACAGGCCCAGGTCATCCAGCTTGACGATACCGGCCACCAGCCCGTAGACGCCGATGGTCATGACGATGGCGATGCCCGACAGGACAATCACTTGCTGCATCAACGGCGCATCGGCCACGGTGCCGAGGGTGATGGCGATGATTTCCGCAGAGAGGATGAAGTCGGTACGAATAGCGCCTTTGATCTTGTCCTTTTCAAAGGCCACCAGATCAGTAGCCGGGTTAGCCACCGCTTCAACCAGCTGCGCATGGTCGGCCTGGACTTCAGCCTTGCTGTGCAGGAATTTATGCGCGAGCTTCTCGAAGCCTTCGAAACACAGGTAGGCGCCGCCGAGCATCAACAACGGTGTGACGGCCCAAGGGGCAAAGGCGCTGATCAACAGCGCAGTGGGCACCAGGATCAACTTGTTGATGAAGGACCCCTTGGCAACGGCCCATACCACCGGGATTTCCCGCTCGGCACGCACGCCGGAAACCTGCTGGGCGTTGAGCGCCAGGTCATCGCCGAGCACTCCGGCGGTTTTTTTTGCCGCTACTTTTGTCATCAGGGCAACGTCATCGAGTACTGCGGCGATGTCGTCGATCAACACCAACAAGCTGCTTCCTGCCATGAATCGGGCTTCCTTAAGAGAGGGATGGGCGGAGCATAACGCGGCGCAGGGCTTTGCGGGCACATTGTTGAGGCCCGCGGATAGCCGGTGCTACCATGCGCAACCGCCTGTCCTGGCAAGGAAACTCCCCGTGCTCAGTTTCATAGATACGTTTCTCTTTTGGCGAGTGGCTGTTGTCGTCAGGCAAGGAGCCGCGACGACTCATAGCTCGCTATGGGGAGGAGCGGCGACGCAGAATGGCGGCAACAGACGCCGTCAAAAAGAAACAGTATCTGTGAGACTGAGCACTTTATGAGCACCATTCGCGAGCGCAACAAAGAAAAGATCCTGCGGGCGGCGAGCGAGGAGTTTGCCGACAAGGGCTTCGCCGCGACTAAAACCAGCGACATCGCCGCCAAGGCCGGGCTGCCCAAGCCCAACGTCTATTACTACTTCAAGTCCAAGGACAACCTCTACCGCGAGGTGCTCGAAAGCATTATCGAGCCGATCCTGGCGGCGTCCACGCCGTTCAACCCCGAGGGCGAGCCTTCAGCGGTGCTGAGCAACTACATCCGCTCGAAAATCCGCATCTCCCGCGACCTGCCCTTCGCCTCCAAGGTGTTCGCCAGCGAAATCATGCATGGCGCACCGCACCTGAGTGCCGAGCAGGTCCAACAACTCAACGCCCAGGCCAAGCACAATATCGACTGCATCCAGAGCTGGGTGGATCGCGGGTTGATTGCAGCTATCGACCCTCATCACCTGATGTTCAGCATCTGGGCGGCGACGCAGACCTATGCGGATTTCGACTGGCAGATTTCCGCGGTGACCGGCAAAGCCAAGCTGGATGAGGCCGATTATGAAGCGGCGGCGCAGACGATTATCCGGTTGGTGCTCAAGGGCTGTGCGCCGG
>NZ_JAVAJK010000058.1:0-1364 GCF_052112325.1 Pseudomonas sp. Yb2C2
ATGAAATCGCTCATTGGCGCCCTGGCAATCATGTCCCTGACCGCGGGAACGAGTCATGCCGCAGTCTCCCCGCAGGAAGCTGCCGCACTCGGCAAGACCCTGACACCCTGGGGAGCCACGGTCGCCGGCAACGCAGCCGGGACTATTCCGGCCTATACCGGTGGCCTGCCGCCGTCCACCCAGCCGGAGGGTTTTAAGTCCGACTCCGGCTTCTGGGCCAATCCCTATGCCAGTGACAAGCCGTTGTTCATCATCGACAACAAGAATGTCGCGCAGTACGCCGATCAGCTTTCCGACGGTACTCAGGAACTGATTAAGCGCTTCCCCGGTAGTTACACCGTCACGGTCTATCCGAGTCGACGCAGTGCCCGTTACCCCGACTGGATCAATGAAAACAGCATTGCCAATGCCAGCCGCTGCAAGACCATCGACGATGGTCTTGCCGTGGAAGGCTGTTTCGGTGGGGTGCCGTTCCCGACCCCGAAAACCGGCCACGAAGTGGTCTGGAATGCACAGTTGCATTACCGCGGCGCATCACTCCTGTTGACGGGCCAAGGCTGGTATGTCGACGCCAAGGGCAGCAAGGTACTGACCAACGGCACCAGTGCGGCCAGCGATTCGCAGTACTACAACAAGGCATTGGATGTCGATAAGTTCGCTTCGCTGGGGCTTTACCAGACGTTCCTGAACATCTACACCGCACCGGCACGCAATGTCGGAGAAGGCAACCTGATCAGGTACTACGTCAACCCCAACAAGAATCCCAACGCGACCTGGAACTACTCCCCTGGCCAGCGGCGTGTCCGTCGTGCACCGGATGCCGAATACGATTTTCCTGTATCGACTTCTGGCGGTGCCATGCTTTACGACGAGATCTACATGTTTTCCGGCAAGCAGGACCGGTATGACATGAAATATCTGGGCGTGAAGGAAATGATCATCCCCTACAACAATTACGACTGGGCGCAGACCACTCCGGCCAACCTGCTGGCCGACAAGCACCCCAATCCGACGGTTATGCGCTGGGAGCTGCATCGCGTGCACGTGGTCGAGCTCACTCTGAAGCCAGGCATGCGTCACGTACAGCCCAAGCGTCGCTTGTACTACGACGAGGACATTCTGGCTGCCGGGATGTCAGACGGCTGGGACGCCTCTGGCAAACTGGCAAAGTCGATCTTCCTACCGTCTTACCAAATGTACGACAAGCAAATTCCGTTCGCCTCGCCGTTCTGGATCTACGACTTTGCCACCGGAGTCTACTATCACTCCTCCATTTCTGCCGGGGCCAAGGGGGTGAAGGTGTTCGACGAACTGAAACCGCTGACGTTCTTTACGCCTGAGTCTCTTGCGCGACAGTCTCAGCG
>NZ_JAVAJK010000059.1:0-1050 GCF_052112325.1 Pseudomonas sp. Yb2C2
GACTCGACAAAGGCACAATCGACAACCCGCTACGTTTCCAGGGCCAGTACTTTGATCAGGAAAGCGGGCTGCACTACAACCGCCATCGCTACTACAATCCGGATATTGGGTGTTACCTGACGCCTGATCCGGTGAAGCTGGCGGGTGGGATCAACGCGTACCAGTACGTGCCTAACCCGACCGGATGGGTAGATCCGTTAGGGTTAGCTTGCACTTCTGGGAGTTGCCCTCCGCCACACACCGGAAACACGTGGGAATTTAACTCCGATGTAGATCTGGACTGGCGCAAACAAGACCGCAACAGCTACGAGCAAATGCACACGGGTTTAGATGAAGCCTTTCGTAGAACAGGCATATCAAGGGATGAATACAGCGTATCCAAATGGGGTAAAGACCAATATGGAAAGTCATTTCCAACTGAATGGCGTGTACAAAAAGGCCCAAATAGGGGGGCCGAGGTGAATATTGATGACCCAATACTAGTCCCAAGCAAAGAAGGGCCGAAATCACCTCATATTGGTTATCAAACCCCCGGAAAGAGAGCGGGCGGAGGGGCAAAAAGAGGTCATATACTTCTAAAACTGGTTCCCGTTAGCCGATCAAGAATTGGGATTCACTAATGAGTTACCTGGAAGAAGAAATAGATGATGCTTTCAGGAGCTTAGAAATAAGCTCTAGAAAACTTCAGACATACGAAACTACAGCATTAATAAATAACCTGACAAAAAAGTTCTTCAAGTTCGAGAGCAGCTTCCTCGACCCCGTCGAACTGAACGAGAAAAATTCAGAGCACAACCCCAATTTCTGGAAGGAAATACAGTACCGCATTAACCAAAAAGACCTGATTTTGTTGGTACTTGATTCAACATACTCGGGCTGGGAAATCGACAATGCGCGGGATATAGCCTCTATCTTAGGTGAAACGACCGGATATCCGTTCTGGGTGACGGATAGCAAACTCACGTTTCTGGTACACATGGATGATCATGACTGCGTTATTTGGGCTTGAAGATGGTTTGCCACAACTGGCCTTCTATCACCGTCATAGCC
>NZ_JAVAJK010000060.1:0-707 GCF_052112325.1 Pseudomonas sp. Yb2C2
TCAACCGCCTGATCGATATGGGCGTCGAGCCGTTCCTGCTGGCCTCGTCACTGCTGGGCGTGCTGGCGCAACGCCTGGTCCGCCGCCTGTGCCCGCATTGCAAACAGGAAGACCCGGCCGCGCCCGGTACCTGGCGCCCGGTGGGCTGCGCGCAGTGCAACCAGATCGGCTACAGCGGGCGGACTGGGATCCATGAATTGTTTTGCGTCGACGACGAGGTGCGCAGCCTGATCCACCAGGGCGCCGGCGAGCAGGATCTGCGCGTGGCGGCGCGGCGTGCGGGGATGTTCAGCATGCGTGAAGACGGCGAGCGCTGGGTGCGCAGCGGCGCCACCGCGCCCGAAGAAATCCTGCGCGTGACACGGGACGCCTGATGAATCGCTATCGCTATGAAGCCGCCGATGCCAGCGGCAAAGTCGAGGCCGGGCACCTGGAGGCCGACAGCCAGAGCGGGGCATTTGCCGTGCTGCGCAGCCGTGGCCTGACCGCGCTGCTGGTGCAGGTCGAGGGCGGTCAGCAAAGCGCCGCCGGCAGCAGCCTGTTCAGCGCCAAGCTGTCGGACAACGACCTGGCCTGGGCCACGCGGCAACTGGCGAGCCTGCTCGGCGCCAGCCTGCCCCTGGAGGCGGCATTAAGCGCCACGGTGGAACAGGCGGAGAAAAAACACATCGCCCAGACCCTGGCCGCCGTGCGTGCCGATGTACGCG
>NZ_JAVAJK010000061.1:0-685 GCF_052112325.1 Pseudomonas sp. Yb2C2
GCCAAAGGCCGGCTGACGGTTGAGCAGGATCCGCTGGGGGCGGTGACGGCGTATCAGTACGACGACGCCGGACACTTGGTGGCGTTGTTTCCCGGGGATGATGAGCCGACGTCCTACGAGCATGACAATGGCTTCGTACGGGTTGTAAGGCGGGGTCTGGCGGTCTGGAAGTACGAGCGTAACGACCAGGGCGATGTCATTCGTAAGATCGATCCCGACGGACATGTTACGGATTACAGCTACGACAAATACGGGCAACTGGTTGGGGTTTGGTACCCGGATCACAATTGCCATCGGCTGGTGTGGAATGAGCGGGGGCAACTGGTTGAGGAGCAGTTGCCCAATGGCGGGATCAAGCGGTATCGCTATGACGATCTTGGCCGTCAGGTGGCGCGCGAGGATGAGCATGGCGCGCTGACCCAGTATCAGTGGGACTGCGTGGGTCGATTGGTTCGCGTGGTGCTGCCCGGTGGGGCATGTCGGGAATACAGCTACAACCCTTACGGCAAAATCACCGCCGAACGCGATGAGCTGGGGCATGTCACCCGCTACGAATACGCCGACGGGTTGCACCTGATCAGTCGGCGCATCAACGCTGATGGCACTCAGGTCAAGTACCGCTACGATAACGTGCGGTTATTGCTGACCGAGATCGAAAACGAGGTTGGCGAGACCTACCGACTTG
>NZ_JAVAJK010000062.1:0-620 GCF_052112325.1 Pseudomonas sp. Yb2C2
CCGTTGGTGGCGCACATCATCGCTACCGGCGAGCGTTATGAAACATCGCCGGCCGATTGCGAACTGCACTTCATGTCGTTCGCCTTCGACGGCTCCCACGAAGGCTGGATGCACCCGCTGATCAACGGCGCCAGCGTGCTGGTCCGTGACGATAGCCTGTGGTTGCCCGAGTACACCTACGCGCAGATGCACCGTCACAACGTGACCATGGCGGTGTTCCCGCCGGTGTACCTGCAACAACTGGCCGAGCATGCCGAGCGCGACGGTAATCCACCGAAGGTGCGTGTGTACTGCTTTGGCGGCGATGCGGTGGCGCAAGCCAGCTACGACCTGGCCTGGCGCGCGCTCAAGCCGACCTACCTGTTCAACGGCTACGGCCCGACCGAAACCGTGGTCACGCCGTTGCTGTGGAAAGCGCGCAAGGGCGACCCCTGCGGCGCCGTCTATGCACCGATTGGTACGCTATTGGGCAACCGCAGCGGCTACGTGCTGGACGCGCAACTCAACCTGCAACCCATCGGCGTCGCCGGTGAGTTGTACCTGGGCGGCGAGGGCGTGGCCCGCGGTTACCTGGAACGCCCGGCACTGACCGCCGAACGCTTCGTGCCGGACCCGTTCGG
>NZ_JAVAJK010000063.1:0-522 GCF_052112325.1 Pseudomonas sp. Yb2C2
CCGTGCCCGATGGCGAGAAAACCCTCTCGGCCATCGACAGCCTGGCCGCTAACGGCGCCAAGGGCTTTGTGATCTGCCCGCCGGATGTGTCCCTGGGCCCGGCCATCGTCGCCAAGGCCAAGGCCAATGGCCTGAAAGTCATGGCGGTGGATGACCGCTTTGTCGATGCCAAGGGCAACTTCATGGAGGACGTGCCGTACCTGGGCATGGCCGCGTTTGAAGTGGGCCAGAAACAAGGTGCCGCCATGGCCGCCGAAGCGAAAAAACGCGGTTGGGACTGGAAGGACACCTACGCGGTGATCAACACCTTCAATGAACTCGACACCGGCAAAAAACGCACCGATGGCTCGATCAAATCCCTGGAAGAAGCCGGCATTCCCAAGGACCACATCCTCACCGCCGCGCTGAAAACCCTCGACGTCCCCGGCAGCATGGACGCCACCAACTCGGCCCTGGTCAAGCTGCCCAGCGGCGCGAAAAACCTGATCATCGGCGGCATGAACGACAACACCGTGCTCGGCG
>NZ_JAVAJK010000064.1:0-506 GCF_052112325.1 Pseudomonas sp. Yb2C2
ACGCGGCAACTGGCGAGCCTGCTCGGCGCCAGCCTGCCCCTGGAGGCGGCATTAAGCGCCACGGTGGAACAGGCGGAGAAAAAACACATCGCCCAGACCCTGGCCGCCGTGCGTGCCGATGTACGCGGCGGCATGCGTCTGGCGGATGCCTTGGCGGCACGGCCACGGGACTTTCCGTCGATCTACCGCGCACTGATCGCGGCGGGGGAGGAGTCCGGCGACCTGGCCCAGGTGATGGAACGCCTGGCCGACTACATCGAGGAGCGCAACAACCTGCGCGGCAAGATCCTCACCGCCTTTATCTACCCCGGTGTGGTCGGGCTGGTGTCCATCGGCATCGTGATTTTTTTGCTCAGCTACGTGGTGCCCCAGGTGGTCAGCGCGTTTTCCCAGGCGCGCCAGGATCTGCCCGGGCTGACATTGGCGATGCTCAATGCCAGTGATTTCATTCGCGGTTGGGGTTGGCTGTGCCTCAGTGCTTTAATCGCGGGTTTCTGGGGCTGGCG
>NZ_JAVAJK010000065.1:0-455 GCF_052112325.1 Pseudomonas sp. Yb2C2
CCGGGCGCGGCCGGGTCTTCCTGTTTGCAATGCGGGCACAGGCGGCGGACCAGGCGTTGCGCCAGCACGCCCAGCAGTGACGAGGCCAGCAGGAACGGCTCGACGCCCATATCGATCAGGCGGTTGACCGCCGACACCGCATCGTTGGTGTGCAGGGTCGCCAGCACCAGGTGCCCGGTGAGCGAGGCCTGCACCGCGATTTGCGCGGTCTCCAGGTCGCGGATTTCACCGATCATGATGATGTCCGGGTCCTGGCGCAGGATCGCCCGCAGCGCCAGGCCGAAGGTCATGTCGATCTTGGCGTTGACCTGGATCTGGCTGATGCCCGGCAGGTCGTATTCCACCGGGTCTTCCACGGTGAGGATATTGCTGGTGCTCGCATCCAGCCGTGCCAACGCCGCGTACAGGCTGGTGGTCTTGCCGCTGCCCGTGGGCCCGGTGACCAGCACAATGCC
>NZ_JAVAJK010000066.1:0-421 GCF_052112325.1 Pseudomonas sp. Yb2C2
GTGTGCCCTCACTCCGGCTTTGGAGCGTGGGCCGCCGCAATGGGCCATCCTTGGCCCAGTGCGGCTAACCCGGCGTCCTGCCGGGTTACCCACGCTCCAAAGCCTGCGTTCGGCCAGCGTGTTTGACGGGGCGATCCCAGATCAAAAACAAAGCGAGGCGGCCTTAAAGCCGACCTGATCTTTGAAGCGTACGCGGTGTGGCTTCTACTTCCTTAATCGCTGACGAAGTCAGCAATCTTTTGATCTGCTCTGGCTCTGGCTCTGGCTTTTGATCTTGATCTCAGGCGCCCCGTTAAACACGCTGGCCGAACGCAGGCTTGAATCCGTGGGTAACCCGGCAGGACGCCGGGTTAGCCGTCCTGGGCCAAGGATGGCCCATGACGGCGGCCCACGGATTCAAGCCTGCGTTCGGGCACACCGA
>NZ_JAVAJK010000067.1:0-407 GCF_052112325.1 Pseudomonas sp. Yb2C2
GCGGTGATCCACCAGGAGCTGCACCTGGTGCCGGAAATGACCGTCGCCGAAAACCTGTTCCTCGGGCATTTGCCCTCGCGCTTCGGCGTGGTCAACCGGGGCCTGTTGCGCAAGCAGGCCCTGGCTTGCCTCAAGGGCCTGGCGGATGAAATCGACCCCGAGGAAAAACTCGGGCGCCTGTCCCTGGGCCAGCGCCAACTGGTGGAAATTGCCAAGGCGCTGTCCCGTGGCGCCCATGTGATTGCCTTCGACGAACCGACCAGCAGCCTGTCGGCGCGGGAGATCGACCGCTTGATGGCGATCATTACGCGCCTGCGGGACGAGGGCAAAGTGGTGCTCTACGTGTCGCACCGCATGGAAGAGGTGTTCCGCATCTGCAACGCGGTCACGGTGTTCAAGGACGGCCG
>NZ_JAVAJK010000068.1:0-405 GCF_052112325.1 Pseudomonas sp. Yb2C2
TCAACCGCCTGATCGATATGGGCGTCGAGCCGTTCCTGCTGGCCTCGTCACTGCTGGGCGTGCTGGCGCAACGCCTGGTCCGCCGCCTGTGCCCGCATTGCAAACAGGAAGACCCGGCCGCGCCCGGCACCTGGCGCCCGGTGGGCTGCGCGCAGTGCAACCAGATCGGCTACAGCGGGCGGACCGGTATCCATGAATTGTTTTGCGTCGACGACGAGGTGCGCAGCCTGATCCACCAGGGCGCCGGCGAGCAGGATCTGCGCGTGGCGGCTCGCCGCGCGGGGATGTTCAGCATGCGTGAAGACGGCGAGCGCTGGGTGCGCAGCGGCGCCACCGCGCCCGAAGAAATCCTGCGCGTGACACGGGACGCCTGATGAATCGCTATCGCTATGAAGCCGCCGATGC
>NZ_JAVAJK010000069.1:0-368 GCF_052112325.1 Pseudomonas sp. Yb2C2
GAAACGAAAAAACCCGCTTTCGCGGGTTTGATCTGAATTTGGTGCCCAGGAGAAGACTCGAACTTCCACGACCTTGCGATCACCAGCACCTGAAGCTGGCGTGTCTACCAATTTCACCACCTGGGCATTATCAAGCAACGTTGCCGCTGTTGATGGGGCGAACTATACGGCGGGCTTTTTAATCTGTAAACCCCTGATTCGAAAAATATAAATCGATTTTCTCGTTAAAAATCAGAAGCCTGAAACGAAAAAACCCGCTTTCGCGGGTTTGATCTGAATTTGGTGCCCAGGAGAAGACTCGAACTTCCACGACCTTGCGATCACCAGCACCTGAAGCTGGCGTGTCTACCAATTTCACCACCTGGGCA
>NZ_JAVAJK010000070.1:0-362 GCF_052112325.1 Pseudomonas sp. Yb2C2
GTTTTGCCGATAGCGTCGAAACGCAGGGCCGCCGCCGTCATTTCCACAGCCCGATCTTGGTCAGTTCTTCCTGGAAGTTGGCGCGGGTGATCAGGGTCACTTCATCCATGGCCGTGTACTTCGGCGGTTCGGTGCCCTTGGTGACCCACTCGTACATCATCAGCGCGGTGTTGTAGCCTTCGATGTGCGGGCTTGGCAGCATGGAGCCGAAGAAGCCGCTGTTGGCTTTCTTCAGTTCGCCGATGGCGTCGGTGCCATTGATGCCGATGCCGATCACATTGGCGGCGGCGAAACCGGCGCTTTCAGTGGCGCGCACGCCGCCGAGCACGGTGTTGTCGTTCATGCCGCCGATGATCAGGTTT
>NZ_JAVAJK010000071.1:0-346 GCF_052112325.1 Pseudomonas sp. Yb2C2
GGCCGCCGCGATGGGCCATCCATGGCCCAGCGCGGCTAACCCGGCGTCCTGCCGGGTTACCCACGCTCCAAAGCCTGCGTTCGGCCAGCGTGTTTGACGGGGCGATTTGAGATCAAAAGCCAAAGCGAGGCGGCCTTAAAGCCGACCTGATCATTGAAGCGTGCGCGGTGTGGCTTCTACTTCCTTAACCGCTGACGAAGTCAGCAATCTTTTGATCTGGCTCTGGCTCTGGCTCTGGCTCTGGCTTTTGATCTTGATCTCAGTCGCCCCGTTAACCACGCTGGCCGAACGCAGGCTTGAATCCGTGGGTAACCCGGCAGGACGCCGGGTTAGCCGTCCTGGGCCA
>NZ_JAVAJK010000072.1:0-343 GCF_052112325.1 Pseudomonas sp. Yb2C2
GGTTTTGGGTCTGCTTCGCAGCCCAACGCGGGGCAAGCCCGCTCACCACAGGTTACGAGTAGTCCTCAGATCACGTGGGGTGTGGAGGTGCACTCTCGAATGCGTTATTGGGTGAGCCTGCGCAAGCTTATTGTGGTGAGCGGGCTTGCCCCGCGCCGGGCTGCGCAGCAGCCCCAATCAGGATCTCTGTGTTCTGTCAGGTAAACCGCAGCGCCTGGTTTTGGGTCTGCTTCGCAGCCCAACGCGGGGCAAGCCCGCTCACCACAGGTTACGAGTAGTCCTCAGATCACGTGGGGTGTGGAGGTGCACTCTCGAATGCGTTATTGGGTGAGCCTGCGCAAGC
>NZ_JAVAJK010000073.1:0-300 GCF_052112325.1 Pseudomonas sp. Yb2C2
TGGAGCCGGAGGTGTAGATCACGTAGGCAAGGTTGTCGCCGTGCAGTTTTACCTCCGGCGCGGTGTCGCTGTAGTCGGCCCACGCCTCGGTGCGATCGATGGCCAGGCTGTCCAGGCCCTCGGGAATTGGCAGTTGCTGCAAGGCACTGGTGTGGGTCAGCAGCAACTTCGCACGGCTGTCCTGCATCATGTACAGCAGGCGATCACGCGGGTATTCGATGTCCAGCGGCACGTAGACGCCACCGGCTTTCATCACCGCCAGGAACGCCACCATGATTTCGGCGCTGCGCGGCATGGCAA
>NZ_JAVAJK010000074.1:0-297 GCF_052112325.1 Pseudomonas sp. Yb2C2
TCATCTGGGTCGCTTCTTCCTTCATCTCGGCATCCCACAGGTGTGGGTTTTCGATCTTGATCTGGTTGATCACGTCGATACCGAAGTTCAGGTGCATCGACTCATCGCGCAGGATGTACTGGAACTGTTCCGCAACGCCGGTCATTTTGTTGCGGCGGCCCATGGACAGGATCTGGGTGAAGCCGCAGTAGAAGAAGATGCCTTCCAGCACGCAGTAGTAGGCGACCAGGTTGCGCAGCAGTTCCTTGTCGGTGTCGACGGTGCCGGTTTCGAACTTCGGATCGGAGATCGAGCGGG
>NZ_JAVAJK010000075.1:0-285 GCF_052112325.1 Pseudomonas sp. Yb2C2
CGGGGCAGGTGCACGCCCTGATGGGCGAGAACGGTGCGGGCAAGTCGACGCTGCTGAAGATCCTCGGCGGCGCCTATATTCCCAGCAGCGGCACGGTGCAGATCGGCGCGCAGACCATGGCGTTCAAGTGCGCCGCCGACAGCATCGCCAGCGGCGTGGCGGTGATCCACCAGGAGCTGCACCTGGTGCCGGAAATGACCGTCGCCGAAAACCTGTTCCTCGGGCATTTGCCCTCGCGCTTCGGCGTGGTCAACCGGGGCCTGTTGCGCAAGCAGGCCCTGGCTT
>NZ_JAVAJK010000076.1:0-285 GCF_052112325.1 Pseudomonas sp. Yb2C2
CGGGGCAGGTGCACGCCCTGATGGGCGAGAACGGTGCGGGCAAGTCGACGCTGCTGAAGATCCTCGGCGGCGCCTATATTCCCAGCAGCGGCACGGTGCAGATCGGCGCGCAGACCATGGCGTTCAAATGCGCCGCCGACAGCATCGCCAGCGGCGTAGCGGTGATCCACCAGGAGCTGCACCTGGTGCCGGAAATGACCGTCGCCGAAAACCTGTTCCTCGGGCATTTGCCCTCGCGCTTCGGCGTGGTCAACCGGGGCCTGTTGCGCAAGCAGGCCCTGGCTT
>NZ_JAVAJK010000077.1:0-258 GCF_052112325.1 Pseudomonas sp. Yb2C2
ATCGCACCGAGGCGTGGGCCGACTACAGCGACACCGCGCCGGAGGTAAAACTGCACGGCGACAACCTTGCCTACGTGATCTACACCTCCGGCTCCACCGGCCTGCCCAAGGGCGTGGCGGTGTCCCATGGGCCGTTGGTGGCGCACATCATCGCTACCGGCGAGCGTTATGAAACATCGCCGGCCGATTGCGAACTGCACTTCATGTCGTTCGCCTTCGACGGCTCCCACGAAGGCTGGATGCACCCGCTGATCAACG
>NZ_JAVAJK010000078.1:0-255 GCF_052112325.1 Pseudomonas sp. Yb2C2
CGCGTACATCGGCACGCACGGCGGCCAGGGTCTGGGCGATGTGTTTTTTCTCCGCCTGTTCCACCGTGGCGCTTAATGCCGCCTCCAGGGGCAGGCTGGCGCCGAGCAGGCTCGCCAGTTGCCGCGTTGCCCAGGCCAGGTCGTTGTCCGACAGCTTGGCGCTGAACAGGCTGCTGCCGGCGGCGCTTTGCTGACCGCCCTCGACCTGCACCAGCAGCGCGGTCAGGCCACGGCTGCGCAGCACGGCAAATGCCC
>NZ_JAVAJK010000079.1:0-255 GCF_052112325.1 Pseudomonas sp. Yb2C2
CCTTGAGCGCCACCTCACCGTGCTCGCGCGGGCGGTAGTCGTAGATGTCCTGGATGTCGCGGCCGACCATGCAGGTCACCAACTGGTCGTGGGTCAACGCGCTCATGTCGTCGAAGGTGCGCACGTAGCGGCCGTCCTTGAACACCGTGACCGCGTTGCAGATGCGGAACACCTCTTCCATGCGGTGCGACACGTAGAGCACCACTTTGCCCTCGTCCCGCAGGCGCGTAATGATCGCCATCAAGCGGTCGATCT
>NZ_JAVAJK010000080.1:0-255 GCF_052112325.1 Pseudomonas sp. Yb2C2
GGGGGGACGACGGCCGTGTCACGCTGCACAACGCCGATGGCAGTCAGGAAGTGTATGTCCATGACGACCGGGCGCGGCTGGTGCAGCGGATTGATCCGGACGGTGCCCAGCATTTCAAATCCTACGACGCCAAAGGCCGGCTGACGGTTGAGCAGGATCCGCTGGGGGCGGTGACGGCGTATCAGTACGACGACGCCGGACACTTGGTGGCGTTGTTTCCCGGGGATGATGAGCCGACGTCCTACGAGCATGACA
>NZ_JAVAJK010000081.1:0-255 GCF_052112325.1 Pseudomonas sp. Yb2C2
TGAAGATCTCGCCTTCATCCATGGCCAACGATTCGATGCAGTACTGGTAGGCGTGGGTGTGGATCGCTTCTTCGAAGGCCTGGCGCAGGATGTACTGGCGGCACTCCGGGTTGGTGATCAGGCGGTACACGGCCAGGACCAGGTTATTGGCGACCAGGGAGTCGGCGGTGGAGAAGAAGCCGAGGTTGCGCATGACGATGCGGCGTTCGTCGTCGGTCAGGCCTTCGGGGTTTTTCCACAGGGCGATGTCGGCGG
>NZ_JAVAJK010000082.1:0-243 GCF_052112325.1 Pseudomonas sp. Yb2C2
TCAACCGAGGCGCGCATTCTACAGCAGCCTCATTTGCTGTCAAGTGATTATTTTCAGAAGCTTTCGAAGATTTCTTCAACAACTTCAACCACTTGCGCTTCCGATCTCTCGTCAGCGGGAGGCGAATTCTACAGCGTTACACGCTGCTGTCAACACCTCTTTTTCTCCGCTTTCGACCGAGAAGATCGAATCGTTAATAGCGTCAAACAACATGACTCTATCAACTCCTTCTGGGCTTCGATG
>NZ_JAVAJK010000083.1:0-229 GCF_052112325.1 Pseudomonas sp. Yb2C2
CGACACCGGGCAGCCGTTGGTGACGGTCTTATCCGAAGGGGCCGCCGCATCCCCGTTCGGGTTCTTCCCTGAAACGGGCACATCATCGACAGGCTCCTGCCTGACCAACACCGTCTGCTGAGTCTTCCTGCGAACCGCCGGCACCGGGTTCGAAACCACATGCTCCCCAACCTTCAACGGCGCAACCGGTACAGTCTTGATCGCTGTCGCGGGGCCACCGAGCAGCAAA
>NZ_JAVAJK010000084.1:0-221 GCF_052112325.1 Pseudomonas sp. Yb2C2
TGTTGTTTGACGCTATTAACGATTCGATCTTCTCGGTCGAAAGCGGAGAAAAAGAGGTGTTGACAGCAGCGTGTAACGCTGTAGAATTCGCCTCCCCGCTGACGAGAGATCGGAAGCGCAAGTGGTTGAAGTTGTTGAAGAAATCTTCGAAAGCTTCTGAAAATAATCACTTGACAGCAAATGAGGCTGCTGTAGAATGCGCGCCTCGGTTGAGACGAAAG